>JABBOE010000009.1 GCA_019351955.1 Pseudomonadota bacterium | reverse complement strand
ACAGTCTACTTCATGCCCCTCTCTATGTAACGGTATTTCAGGGATGTTGTACTAGGTCAACCTTCAGGAGGAATCAGTCATGACCATTGAAAGCCACCGTGGATTTGGTGTGGTGCTCGACCCCGTGCAATTTGCTGCGGAGCTTGCCAGTTTGAAGCAACGTCCAAAGTACGACGGCCGCGCGTTGTCCGTGAGCCTTCCTGACGCCGTTGTGCGCCTCTTCGAAAGCCCGCTTGTGCCCAAAGGGCAGAGCATGGCCATCTCCGCTGGGGCGGCGTTGCCGGTTGCTGTGGTGACGGTCCAGGCGGGAGGCACGCAGTTGACGTGTCTCGTGCCGCTCGCCACTGGCGAGGCGCGCGACTGGCTCATCGAGTCCGTCGAGCGGCAGCGGCGCATGTTCATCGCGGTCAACGTCGCTGAGCGTCGCCAGTTGGTGCTGGTGCAGAGCGATGCACCGGTGCGCGACGTGAGCAGCCGGGCGTGGACGGCGCTGCGGGACCATCTCCGCGGCTATGTCCTTGGTGGCGACCCGGCCGCTGAGGGGCTCGATATGGTCGACGTGTTGCGACTCGTCGAGGAAAGCACGGAGTCATTCGTGCCAGGTTTTGAGGTCTCGCAGCGCTGGATTTTTGTCTGCGTGCCCTACCAGCAGGAAGAGCATGCGTACCAGGCGCCGGTTGGGGCGGGGAAGGGGGCGGTGGCGCTGCACTGATAACGCGCGCAGGGCACGACACGCTGCAGCGGTGAAACTTGTTGTTGGGCGGCCCGCTGGGTCGCCCTTTTTTCAGGCGAAGCCTCGCTCTGTCGAGACCGACGGCTCAGGCGAGGATGAGCGTCGCACGCGATTGGATGCGGCCTTTGCAGGTCCCCGTCAAAGCTTTAAGCAAGCGCGCCGTCATGCGGGGCCGTCTTTCTTCAATGCGAGCCAGCGCTTGACTTGCGCGGAACGACACGCCGGACATCAACGCTGCCCACACCCAAAGCCCTCGCCACTTGCAGAAAAAACGCAAAGGCAAACGCGCCACGGTTGATGCGGTTGGACAAGGCTTTGGGCTCTATCTCAAGACCTTCGCCCTGGAGGAGCCGGGAGAGTTGCTTGGCGCTGCACTCCTGGCGCGCCATCATCGATTTCAGAATGCGTCGGGCTTCCCGCTCCCAGACCTGGGAGGTGTCGGAAATCGGTTGTTGAGATGAATTGTGGTCTGGGCTTGCCATGCGTGAGTACTCACTGAGGCGACTTTGGAGCGCCGATTATAGGCATCAAAGAAACGTATATGTGCTCTATTTCATCATAAATGAGGAACTGCATAACACCTCGCTCTAGACGTTTGACCAGCGCAGATAGGTCAACAAGCCTCGGGGCTGGTCCCGGGGCTCAGGCAGAGCAAGTTGGACATCTTTGAGCACTCAGCATCGCAGACCCTACACAGCCGGCTCGTCGGTTTCATCGCCCCGGGCACCGGCGCGCCGGCTAAGTCGGCCCCCGACTGCGGTCTCGTCTCCCGGCGCACCCTCATCCATTTTGATGAGGATGTGGCTCGCCGACTGGGGCACACAATTGTGCGCAATGCCCTGCAGGAGTTGCATGCGGCTGACGCCGAGATGCGCGCACTTGCTGAAGATGACCTGGAAGTCTTGACGGGTGCTCTGCTGGCGGTGCGCAAGAGCATCCGCGAGCAGACCCGCCGTGGCATGGATACGGATGCATTGAGAATTCTGCAGAGCATGGAGGCTCGCCATGGTTTCACGCTGGTAACGCAATCTGACCGGGAATGGCGCAGCGTGCTGGACGGCATCAACAGCGCGCGTGGCAAGGCTGTCGACGCCTGGATGGCGGTGCTCAGCGGCGAGGTGACCGCGGAGGAATCGATGCCGCGCGGGGAGGATGGCCTGCTCCTGCAGGCGCTCACCGGGCATTCGCCCATGCAATGCCTCGAACACTGGGCACGCATCAAGGGCGGCCAACGCAACCTGAAGACTTATGAAAAATTCCGCGGCATCGCGCAAGACTTGGAGGCCATTCTTGATGGCCAGAGCGCGGAGGCGCTCACCCCGGACCAGGTCCAACTGTATGCGGACCACCTGGCTGCACGCGGCAACGGGCTCAAAACGGTGCATGGCAAGCTGAGCATTTGCAGCACCTTGCTGGGACACTGCGAGTTACCCCGCGCCACGCGCAAGTCACTCGTTGATGTACGCCCCGCGAAGGCCAGGGTGAGCCAGCACAGCGCGCCGCGCATCGCTTTTTCGTCCGAGCAACTGGGAGCTCTCCTGCAGGCCATCTTCGCTGACTCATCACTTCCACCCGATGACCGCGTCATCGTGGCCCTGCAGGCCCTGGCGGGCGCGCGTCTGGAGGAAATTTGCTCGCTTCGTGGCTCGCAGCTTGCTTGGGACGGGGCGCAATGGTTGATTGACTTTGTTGAGCCGGACATCGTTCGCAAGACGTCCGGACGCAAGGCCAAGGCCGTGAAGGCCGACCAGCTCAAGTGCCCTGATTCAATTCGCAAGGTGCCAGTCCAAGTCTCGGCCGTGCACGGCCTGCACGAGCGGCTTATCGTGCTCAAGAGAGCGGCGGGCCAGGGTCTTCTGTTCACGCATTTGGCCTCGAATCGCTACGGCATATATGGCGGTGCGCTGAGCATGCGCTTGAACCGACGTATCGACGTCGTCGTGGGCAATGACCGTCGTCTGGTTCTGGAAAGCTTGCGCAACACTGCTGCGCCGGCAATGCGGAGGGCAGGGGTGGATGCTGATGAGCGCCGCATGTTCATGGGCCACGCACCCATCGACGTGCATGCAAGGCATTACGACCTTCCGGCGGCGGAAGACTTGCAGGTGGCGTCCAAGGCCGTGAGTGATATGGTGGCCCGAGCCCTCGCTGGGCGCGACTATCCGGCGCTTGACATTGCTTACCGTGCTCGTCCGCACCGCAAGGCGCGTGCGCCGGAGCATTGTGGCAGAGTGAGCGCCGCAGACCGGGCGCGCGCATCGTCAGTCTGCCAGAATGACAGGCAGAGCGATAGGCGGCTCGATGCTGCGCATCGCGCTGACAATGACATCGAGCGGCATGCTCCCATAGACCCTGCCGACCTGGCCGCTACTGTGCCCGGTAAGTGCATCGTGAACATCCTCGGGGATGCGAGCGGCGCGACAAATGGTCTTGAAAGTGTGCCGAAAGCTATGGAAAACCAAGCTGCGGTCCTCGAGGTTGCACCCTGCTCTCTCGCGCATGTAACGCCCCCACCATTGCGACCATGTACCCGAGCGCTTGTCGAATCGGTCGGGGCGCAAATCGGGGAACAACCACTCCCGACCGAGCAAGCGTTGGCTGTCGACGTAGCGTTGAAAGCCGATGCGAAGGAGCTCAGGATGCACCGGGATGGTCCGAATGGAGCTCGTGTTCTTGACCCGCACGGCGGCCCCATCGGGGCGGATACGGAGCAAGAGCCCAGCATGGGGGTCCCATTCAATGTCTCGCAGCCGCAGTTGGCACAACTCCTCGAGCCGGCATCCTGTGAGCAGCCCGAGCGCAGGCAGCCAAGCGCAAGCCTCGCCGCCGCACCCTCGCGTTCGAAGACCTTCGGAGTACACGGGCGAGGCAAAAATCGCTTGCAACTCGGTAGCGGAGAATGCACGCCGACCGATGCTCAGCCCGTCGCTTTGAGGCACGCGCAGGCCACGGATAGGGTTGGCCGGGTACAGGCCAGCGTCAACCGCGGCTTGGAGCATGGCGCTGATGTGACTGAGCTTGTTGGTCACCGTCTTGGGGTGCAGCGAGCGGGCGAGCAGCGCATCGCGGTACGCAGCGACGAGGCGCCGGTCGAGTTGTGCAACGGGTCGCTGAATGAAGCGGTCGAAAGCTTCGGCGCCGGCTTCGAACTCGACGATGGTGCGCAGTGGGCGGCTCGGATTCAAGTCCCGCCAGTATTCAAAGACGGCGAGAAAGGTTTGCGCGCGCGGGACGGGCCCTTTGCGGGCCTCGGGCGGGAGGCCCATGTCGGGCTTCAGGCCAGGACCCGTATCGGGCTTTCCCGAGCTGTTGCC
The DNA here is from genome assembly GCA_019351955.1 of Pseudomonadota bacterium. Classification (GTDB taxonomy): domain Bacteria; phylum Pseudomonadota; class Gammaproteobacteria; order Burkholderiales; family Burkholderiaceae_C; genus Thiomonas_A. The sequence goes on along the minus strand of JABBOE010000009.1, from coordinate 47,979 downwards.
GCCCGTCGCGGCGCCGTCGACACTCGGTGGCTGAGCTACGAAGGTCGCTGGCAACTCCAGGCCGGAGAAGCGTGCCAGCCATTGGGCGGCCAAGTGCATGCTCAGCACCTTGGCGGCCGCAAGGTCGCTGGTGCCCAGCTGAACGCGGATGAGTTGGCCGAATTGGGCTTGATTCTTGCGCGGCACGCGCAGCTGGAAGAAATAGGTGCCGCGTTGCTGCGTGAAATAGACCATGAAAAAGGCTCCGGGGACGTGGTGGACCAACGTCGCAGAGCCTTTGTAATCGAGCAAGTTGTACAACAAAAAGTACAACAACACGCTCAATCAGCCGTTGAAAAACTGATTTTAACCAGTTAAATCAACAACTTATCTTGTAGGTGGTGGAGAGGAGGAGGATCGAACTCCCGACCTTCGCATTGCGAACGCGACGCTCTCCCAGCTGAGCTACCCCCCCAACAGAGCGTAATCATAGCTGAGCTGTTTGGGGTTTGGCGCGGCGGTAGACCCAGCGGCTGCTGGTCGAAGCTTCGGCACTGTAGCTGTAACCCTCAAGATCGAAGGCTTTGAGGCGATCTGGGTCGGCGATCCGATGCGTGATCGCATAACGAGCCATAAGGCCCCGCGCACGCTTGGCGTAAAAGCTGATCGTCTTGTAAACACCTGCATTGCCGTCTTGGAAGACCGGTTGCACGACGGGCAGGCCAAGCGCCTCCATGCGTACGGCGCCAAAGTACTCGTCTGACGCCAGATTCACGAGGACCGCGTGCGTATGGCCTTGAAGTTGTTCGCGAAGAGTCTGCGCGATGCGGCTGCCCCAGTAGGCGTAGAGGTCTTTGCCTTGCGGGTTCGAGAGCCGGGTGCCCATCTCCAGGCGGTACGGCTGCATGAGGTCCAGGGGTCGAAGCACGCCGTAAAGACCACTGAGCAGTGCGATGTGGTCCTGTGCCCATTGGAGGTCTTTGCGCTTGAGATGGGCCGCGTCCAGTCCTTCGTAGACGTCGCCGTTGAACGCGAGAATGGCGGGTCGGCTGTTGTCGGGCGTGAAGCGCGGCGACCATTGCGCATAGCGTTCTGCGTTGAGCGTCGAAAGTTTGTCGGAGATGTGCATCAGACTGGCGAGCTCGGCCGGCCTCTTCTCACGCAGGATCTCGATCAATTCTGTCGCTTGATGGATGAATCGCGGCTGGGTGACCGTGAGTTCGGGGATCGCGCTGGTGAAGTCGAGGGTCTTGGCGGGGGACAGAACAATCAGCATGGCGGCATGAGCGACAAAGGGGCCTAGCCCCATGGCATAGGTCAACAAGAATGGGAAAACGCGCCCCGTTTCAGATGGTTAGGCGCAATGCGCTGGGCATGGCGCGCTGGGGCCTCAAGTGGCCGCGAAATCCGCAAGCAAGGCTTGGTGCGTGGCAGGCGGGATGACGTGGCGCGTATCGTAGTTGGGGTGGTCGCAGCCGACAACGGTATCAGCGCCGGCACGCATGGCTGCGATGACTGATGCGGTGAACTCAAAGCGCAGAAAATGAACGGCTGAAGTCTTCTCGGAGTTCTCGCGCGGCAAGTCTTCATCGGCGATGGCGTAGATGCGAGGGTGGCCAGCCACCTCGATGTACACCTTGTCTTCCACGCCGATAAGTCGCTTCAATTCGCGCCTGCGCAGCTCGACATCGGGAAACTCGAGCAGCAACGTGGCCTTCCAGTTCCCGCCGTCCGGAATGAGTGGGACGTAGGTGTCGATCTCATCCTGGATGTCCTGTTCTTCGAAGGTTTTCTCGATGCGCAGCATTTCCTGAATCTGGTAGCGAATGGTACGTTCGTCCTCGAATTGCAGGTTCATGTGCTCGCCGAGCTGCACTGAGCGCAGCTGGCGATGGGGAATAATCTCGGCCTTCATCTGCTTGCGCGCCTTGGCATAGGCCTCTAGCGTCAGTAGGCTGTCGCGGGTGAGCGGCATATGGGATCTCCGGAAGGGTATATACAGCAAAGGTGCATTAAAGGCCGTAGGCGATGCGCAGAAGACTTAGCGGGTGCTCGAGGCGAGGATGCGAGCTGCCTTGCTCCGCGATGCCTTGGGCGATGTGGTGGCCGCCCAGCGGGCAGTCTGAGCTAATGTAGTCGGGCTGCGGTGCGTCCATCGCCTTGAAAACCGCTTTGCCAATCTTCATCGCGTCGGCATGATGGGCCTTCTTCACGCCGTAGGTGCCTGCATGGCCCGAGCAGCGCTCAACCGTGGTGAGTTGGACCTCGACAGTCTTGGCGATGAGCTTGAACAGCTCCTCGGTTTTGCGCCCCATGTTCTGTACGCGGCTGTGACAGGGGATTTGGTAGGAGACCTTGCCTAGCGATTGCTTGAAATCGGTCTTTAGAAGGCCATCCTTGTGACGCGCCACAAGATACTCGAAGGGGTCCCAGATTGCGTCCTGGACGGCCTTGACGTCGGCATCATCGGGATACATCAAGGGAATCTCCTGCTTGAACATCAGCGTGCATGACGGTACACCGGTGAGGATGGCATAGCCGGCGCGGGCATACCGCGCAAGCGCGGGGATGTTCACTTCCTTCGCTCGGGCCACCGCATCCAGATCGCCGATTTCCAGCTTTGGCATGCCACAGCACTGCTCCTTGTCCACAAGCTCGTAGGCGACCCCGTTATGGTCGAGTACCTTGAGCAGGTCGAGCCCGATCTTGGGCTCGTTGTAGTTGATGTAGCAGGTGGAGAATATGGCGACGCGTCCGGGCGTGCGCTGGCCGTCAGGTGCCTGCTTCACCCCTGCATGAGGGGCAGCGGAGCGGAATTTCTTGCTCGCAAGGTCGGGTACCCAGGCATGGCGGTCAATGCCGAGGGTGTTTTCAAGCAGGGCGCGAACTGGGGTCGTCTTGTTTGCCGTGTTTGCCACTTGCACCACGATGGGAATGCCGGCCAGTTTGCCATGCACGTCGGTCGACGCCAGCAGCACGTTGGCTCTGGAGACCTTGCCTTGCTTGAACTGGATCGCCTTGGCGCGCAACATGGTGTGCGGAAAGTCCAAGTTCCACGGATGAGGCGGCACATAGGGACATTTGGTCATGTAGCAAAGATCGCAGATGTAGCACTGATCCACAACCTTCCAGAAGTCTTGCTTGTCCACGCTGGCGACTTCGCCAGTGCTGCTTTCGTCCACCAGGTCGAACAAGGTGGGGAAGGATTGGCAAAGCGATACGCAGCGCCTGCATCCGTGGCAGATGTCGAAAATCCGCTCGAGCTCGTGCAGGCACTCCTGCTCGTCATAGAACGATGGATTGAGCCAATCCAGCGGATGCCGGGTTGGAGCCTCAAGATTGCCTTCGCGCGTGGACATAGAGATAGACCTTTGTCGAGTTCAGGATCCGCGGCCGCTACGGGCGCAGAACAGCTCGCGGCGGCTTACAAAGCACGAGGCCACAATGCGCCACGGCAGCGCGAGGCTGCCGTGGCGTAAGCGACCGAGAGGGCAGGTGCGGCTCAGTCTGCCAGCACGTCCAGCGCCTTTTGGTAGCGGTTGGCGTGTGAGCGTTCGGCTTTGGCCAAAGTGGAGAACCAATCGGCGATTTCGTCGAAGCCCTCATCGCGCGCAGTTTTGGCCATGCCGGGATACATGTCGGTGTACTCGTGCGTTTCCCCAGCCACAGCCGACTTCAGATTGTCGCGGGTCGGTCCGATAGGCAGGCCGGTGGCCGGGTCGCCTACGGTTTCGAGAAACTCCAGGTGTCCGTGCGCATGGCCGGTTTCGCCTTCGGCCGTAGAGCGGAACAGCGCTGCCACGTCATTCTGACCTTCCACGTCGGCCTTGCTTGCGAAGTACAGGTAGCGGCGGTTGGCCATGGATTCACCTGCAAAGGCGTCTTTCAAATTTTGCTCGGTCTTCGAGCCCTTCAATGCGGTCATCGTTTTCTCCTAGGGTGCAGAAGCGGGACACAATCTTGCCGCTGCACGCGGCAGCATGCAATTTAGAACGGGAATTTGACGTTGTCCAATGCACCCTTTCAATCTTGCCCATAGGCAGGCACTATCCGATTTCAGGTCATCCCTTGAGAGAGCCAGCTTTGGACATCGGGTCGCGCGGCCTGCATGCGTGGCGTGGCATCACGGCCAGGAATGGCATGGTTCGAGACCTTGACCTTGCGCCATGCACACGCATGTGCGCAGGCGTCATGCGCTCGGGTCGGCCCGCGACAAAGGCGACGCGCTCCTGTCTCCCCAAACCGCCGCATCCATTGCCCGGCAATGCCAGATGGCGCCGCCCCCTTGACCTGTCAGTCATCTGGCGCATCGGCTGGGAAAGTGGCGAGCCGCACCACGCCGCATTCCGTGCCGTCGTGAATTGCAGCGCGTTCGGGCACCCTCTTGCGCCGATACCAATGCCGAGCGGCGTCCAGCGTCGAACTTGCGGCGCTGTTGCCTGCGCCCATAGCATCGGGGTGATTGCCCCCACGGTCATGATCATGAACGAAAGCGCCACTTTGCATTCAACCCCCCTTTCCGAACCCGACACGCGCCAGCCTCCGCTTACGCTTGGCTTTATCGGCTTGGGCATCATGGGGTGGGCCATGTGCGGCCACCTGCAACGCGCAGGTCATAGGCTAAGGGTTTTTGCCCGAGATCAGGTCAAGCGCGAGCGCGCTGCTCTTGCCGGCATGCAGGTCTGCAGCAGCCCGGCGGAGGCGGCGATGGGGGCGGCGTTCGTCTTCACGAACGTAACGTCCACGCCGGATGTCGAGCAGGTTCTGTTGGGGCCCGAAGGCGCTGCTCATGGTGCAAGCCCGGGGACGATTTGCGTTGACCACAGCACGATTGCACCTTCGGGTGCCAGGCGTATCGCCGTGGCTCTGGGTGAGGCTGGCATTGACTTTCTGGACGCGCCAGTGTCGGGCGGCGAGAAGGGCGCGCGCGAGGCGGGCCTGTCTATCATGGTGGGGGGTGAACCAGAGGCTTACGCGAGAGCGCTGCAGTTACTGTCGCTATTGGGCTCAACCATCACGCACGTCGGTCCAGCGGGCAGCGGACAGGTTGCAAAGCTCTGCAACCAGATCGTCCAGGTGATCAACATCGAGGGCATCGCGGAGGCCATGCGATTCGCGCAGGCGGAGGGCGCCGACTTGCATCGGGTACTCCGCGCCATCTCGGCCGGCTTTGCTGGTAGCCGCATGCTGGATTTGATGGGCCCCAAAATGGCAGCACGGGACTTTGCAGCGGGCATCCCGGCCCGCCTCCATGCCAAGGACTTCAGCCTCGCCGCAGAAGCCGCGCGGCATGCAGGCCTTGCCCTTCCCGCACTCAGCGCCGTGCATGCGCAACTGGACCGCCTTATGGCGTTGGGCATGGGAGGCGACGACACCAGTTCGCTTTTGAGGGCGTTGGAGCAACCGAAAAAATAAGCCCAGGCAGAGCCCGGGCACCTTGCGTCGTGCGGCTGACGCCTGCCGTCAAGCGGCGAGTAATTGTCGAAGCACGTAGGGAAGGATCCCGCCATGGTGGTAGTAGTCCACCTCGATGGGGGTGTCAATGCGCAGCTTGACCTTGACTTGTTGGTCGGGCTGGCCTTCGCGGTGGACCACAAGCGTCGCGTCTTGCTGGGGCCTGATGTTGTCGCCAAGCAGCACGTCAAACGTTTCGTCTCCAGTAATGCCCAGGGACTGCCACGAGTCGCTGCCCAAGAATTGGAGGGGAAGGACGCCCATGCCGATAAGGTTGGACCGGTGGATGCGCTCGAAGCTGCGCGCCACGACTGCTTTGACACCCAACAGCTGCGTGCCCTTGGCTGCCCAGTCCCGGCTGGATCCGGTGCCGTATTCCTCGCCGGCCAGAATCACAGTTGGCCGACCCTCGGACATGTAGCGCATTGCGGCGTCGAAGATGTACATCTTCTCGCCTGAGGGCTGGAATAGCGTCACGCCGCCTTCCTCGCGTGAACCGTCCGCCATGGGAGGGATCATCATGTTTTTGATGCGCACGTTTGCGAAAGTGCCGCGCATCATGACCTCATGGTTGCCGCGCCGCGAGCCATAGGAGTTGAAATCCTCCCTGCGCACCCCGTGCGCCAGAAGCCACTGCCCCGCAGGAGACGTTTCCTTGATCGAGCCGGCCGGGGAGATGTGGTCGGTTGTGATGGAATCAGCGAAAAGCGCCAGGGCCCGCGCGCCTTGCACGCTGGAGGCGGCCGTCTCGGGCTTCATATTGAAGTCCTGAAAGAAGGGCGGCTGAGCGATATAGGTGCTCTCGGGCCAGTTGTAGACCTGACCAGCGGACTTGGCAATCTGGTTCCAGAGTTTGCCTGGCTTGTCCTGCAACTGCGCATAGTTGGCTTTGTAGGTCTTCGGATCCAGCGCCACCTTCAGCAGTTTGTCCACCTCAGCAGCGGTCGGCCAGATGTCGCCCAGGTACACCGCCCTGCCTCCCTTGCCCGTACCCACCGGCTCGGTCATCAAGTCGCGCGTGACGGTGCCTGCGATGGCGTATGCCACGACGAGCGGCGGCGAGGCAAGGAAATTCGCCTTGATGTTCGGGTGGATGCGTGCCTCGAAATTACGGTTTCCCGAAAGTACCGCCGCGCACACCAGATCGTTGGTGGTGATCGCCGCGTCGATATCGGCAGCTAGGGGCCCGGCGTTGCCGATGCAGGTGGTGCAGCCGTAGCCAGCGAGATAGAAACCGAGCTTTTCCAGGTAGGGCAGCAGGCCCGCCCGCTCCAGATATTCGGTGACCACGCGCGAGCCAGGGGCTAGGGACGTCTTGACGTGTTTTTTCACCTTGAGGCCGGCTTCAACGGCCTTTTTGGCCAGCAATCCTGCTGCCAACAGAACGCTGGGGTTCGAGGTGTTGGTGCATGACGTGATGGCAGCGATCAGCACGTCGCCGTCACGCAGCTCTATCCCCCCAGACGTGGTGACCGACGCATCAAGGCGCTGCGGTGACTGGCTGAACCCACCCTGGTCCATGGGCGCAGAAAATAGCGATGTAAAGGTGGATTTCACCGCTCCAAGTTCGATGCGGTCCTGAGGCCGCTTGGGCCCGGCCAGTGATGGGGCGACACTAGACAGATCCAGAGCCATCGTTGTGGAGTAATCGATCTGCCCGGCGTGCGGGATGCCGAAGAGCTTCTGTGCCTTGAAATAGGCCTCCAGCGCCTCGATTTCGGCTTTGCTTCGACCAGTCCCCTTGAAATAAGCCAGTGTCTTATCGTCAACCGGGAAAAAGCCCATCGTGGCGCCATATTCGGGAGCCATGTTGGCGATGGTCGCACGGTCGGGGACACTTAACGATGCGGTGCCTTCCCCAAAGAACTCGACAAACTTGCCGACGACCTTCGCCTTGCGCAGCATTTCAGTCACGGTGAGCACGAGGTCCGTGGCGGTAACGCCGCCGCGCAGCTGCCCCTTGAGCTCGACACCCACCACGTCGGGGGTAAGGAAGTACACCGGTTGGCCTAGCATGCCGGCCTCGGCCTCGATGCCGCCCACGCCCCAGCCCACCACGCCCACGCCGTTGATCATGGTGGTGTGGCTGTCGGTGCCGACCAGGGTGTCGGGGTAGTACACGTCGTGCGCGCCTTTGTGTACCCCACGGGCCAAGTATTCCAGGTTGATCTGGTGCACGATGCCAAATCCCGGAGGAACTACGCCAAAGGTGTCAAACGCCTGCATGCCCCATTTCATGAACTGGTAGCGCTCGCGGTTGCGCTGAAATTCCAGTTGCATGTTCAGGTCCAGCGCCTTCTTGGACCCATAGTTGTCGATCATGACCGAATGGTCAACAACAAGGTCAACCGGCACCAGCGGCTCAATCGCCTTTGGGCTCTTGCCCATGTTGGCGGCGACGCTGCGCATGGCAGCGAGGTCAGCCAGCAACGGAACCCCGGTGAAGTCCTGCAACACCACGCGGGCGACGACGAAGGGAATTTCATCCGTGCGTGGGGCATTGGGCTTCCAGCGGGCCAGTTGGTTCACATGCTCGACGCCCACTCGCTTGCCATCGCAATTGCGCAGCACCGACTCCAGGACGATGCGGATCGACACCGGCAGGCGTGAAACATCCACGCCCAACGCCTTGCCGAGCGCCGGGATCGAGTAGAGCTTTCCCGCCTTGCCGCTGGCGGTTTTGAAGGATTTGAGCGCGCTGGCGAACGCGTGTCTGGGGGCTTTGGCTATCTTGGGCTTCTTGGTCGCAGTGGCCATGGCGAACTCCGGTGGCAATGTCGAGGAAAGCGGCGGTGGGCCGCGGAAACTGTGGGAAACGCGTTGGCGTGTCAGGCCTGGCAGTACAGGTCAACATACTCATGAACTGGCATCGCCGACAGATGCGCGGTGTCGAGCGAGGCATGCAAGATGCGCTCCTGTTGCTTGGTCGCAAAGCGCCGTGCCAAATTCGTTCGAAACTTCGCTTCAAGCAGCGGGATGCCGTCGGCGCGCCGGCGCTTGTGCCCGATCGGATACTCCACCTCCACCTCGGGTAGGTGGCTGCCATCCTTGAAGGTCACGGTCAGTGCATTGGCGATGGAACGCTTTTCAGGGTCGTGATAGTCCCTAGTGAACTGCGGGTCTTCCACGCAGGTGATCTTTGCCCGAAGGGTGTCGATGCGTGGATTGGCGGCCACGGCGTCTTCATAGTCGCCTGCGGTCAGGCGCCCCAAGATGAGCGGTACGGCCACCATGTACTGAATGCAATGGTCACGATCGGCTGGGTTGTTCAGAGGGCCCTTCTTGTCGATGATGCGGATGCAGGCTTCGTGGGTACGGATGGTGATGGACGCGATGTCGTCCACATCCTTTCCCATGGATGCGAGCTGGCTGTGAAGCTGCATCGCGGCCTCGACCGCTGTTTGGCTGTGAAATTCGGCGGGGAAGCTGATCTTGAAGAGCACGTTTTCCATGACATAGGATCCATAGGTCCTCTGGAAACGGAAGGGTTCGCCCTTGAACAACACGTCGTAGAAGCCCCAGGTCTTGGCCGTCAGGACGCTCGGATAGCCCATCTCCCCGGTCCGGGCAATAAGGGCCAGGCGGACCCCACGGCTGGTGGCATCGCCGGCAGCCCAACTCTTGCGGCTACCCGTGTTCGGGGCGTGGCGATAGGTACGCAGGCTCTGCCCGTCCACCCAGGCGAGCGAGATGGCATTGATGAGCTCATCGCGGGTCAGGCCCAGCAGGCGGCCCACCACGGCTGTGGTGGCGACCTTGACCAGAACCACGTGGTCGAGACCGACCTTGTTGAACGAATTCTCCAGGGCGATGACACCCTGGATTTCGTGAGCCTGGATCATGGCATTGAGGACGTCCCGCATGAGAAACGGTGCTTTGCCGCACGCCACCGCCGATCGGCTGAGCCAGTCAGCGGCAGCCAGGATGCCACCAAGGTTATCCGACGGATGACCCCATTCCGCCGCAAGCCATGTGTCGTTGAAATCGAGCCAGCGGATCATCGCGCCAATGTTGAACGCTGCTTGCACAGGATCGAGCTGATAGGGAGTCCCCGGCACCTTGGCTCCATGTGGCACAACGGTGCCGGGAATAATCGGGCCGAGCAACTTGGTGCACGCCGGATACTCCAATGCCTCGAGCCCACAGCCCAAGGTGTCAATCAGACATAAGCGGGCCGTTTCAAAAGCCAGACCATGGAACTGTTGGTGGCCGAGCACGTAGTCGGCAATGTCGGCCAGAACCTGGTCGGGCGTAGGGCGGATGTTGGAGATGGCGGCGGACATTGGAGCGGACGGAAAGTGAGTTGAAGTTATCGGCTGGCGACCATGGGATTGCAGTCGTCGGCCAGGCGGGTCATGTTCTTCTTGTCGAACAGCATGCTCTTGGCGGGAATCTGGATCATTACCAAACCGGCCTTGACATCGTCAAAGTGGTACGCGCCGGTCGTGGTTGGCTTGCGCGTAAGCAGGTAACGCCGACCTTTCCAGGTGACGAGGATGGCTTGGTCGTGCGCATCTTCTTGCTTGACGTCCATGAACTCATGCGAGCCGCATTGCATGCGCCCGATCTTCATCTGGTAGATCGGGTTTACGGCCTGTCGCTCGGCAGCGGCCGCTGCCGCCCGCTGCTCCGGCGTCGGGTGAGCGTTGCTGTCTAGCAGGGGCGTGGACTCGGCTGCAGCGATATCCTCAGCCGCCGCCGTGGCTGAGAGTTCGTGCCCGTGCAACTGGTGGTGTGCTGCGGGCGCGACGCCGTCTGACGGGCTGGCCGCCTGGGCCGTAGCCAAGCACGAGCCGCTGCCAAGACAGGCGGCGAGCAGCAGCGGAGCGGAGCGGAAGGTGATGAGTGCTTGCAGCATGATCGTGTCTCCAAAACGCAAAAGGGCAGGATTCGCCGCGCTCGGCAGACTTAGGGGCGCTGCTCCAGCGGCACAAATGACAAGTCGTCTGGACCAGTGTAATTCGCGCTCGGGCGAATGATTTTGTTATCCACCCGCTGCTCGATCACATGCGCACTCCAGCCGCTGGTGCGGGAGATGACAAAGAGCGGCGTAAACATGGCAGTGGGAACTCCCACGAGCGAGTAGCTGACGGCACTAAACCAATCGAGGTTCGGGAACATGTTCTTTTCACGGCGCATCACCGTCTCGAGCCGCTCGGCGATGGCAAACAGCTTTGTGTCGTGTGCCGCCATGGCAAGTCGGTGTGCCACGCCTTTGATCACCTGGTTGCGGGGGTCGGCAACGGTGTAGACCGGGTGGCCAAAACCGATGATGACTTCCTTATTGGCCACGCGGCGCGTGATGTCGCTCTCCGCAGCGTCGGCATTTGCATAACGATTCTGAATCTCAAACGCGACCTCGTTGGCACCACCGTGCTTGGGCCCACGAAGCGCGCCGATGGCTCCGGTAATGCAAGAATAGAAATCGCTTCCGGTGCCGGCGATTACCCGGGCGGCGAACGTCGAAGCATTGAACTCATGCTCGGCATACAGGTTGAGCGAGGTATGCATGGCGCGCACCCACAACTCTGGCGCCGGTTTTCCATGCAGGAGGTTGAGGAAATGACCGGCGATGGATTCATCGTCGGTCTCGACCTCGATGCGGCGTCCGTTATGGCTGTAGTGGTACCAATAGAGAAGCATCGACCCCAAGCTTGCCATAAGTCGGTCGGCGATGTCGCGTGCGCCCGGGATGTTGTGATCCTCCTTCTCGGGCAAGATACAACCCAATGCAGAGACAGCCGAGCGCATCACGTCCATGGGGTGGCTTGAGGCGGGTAGGGCTTCGAGGACCATGCGCACTTGTGCGGGCACTCCGCGCAAGGCCTTGAGTCGGGTCTTGTAGGCTGCGAGTTCCGATTTGTTTGGCAGTTTGTCGTGCACCAGAAGGTAAGCGATTTCCTCAAAATCGCAAACGTCCGCCATGTCGAGAATGTCGTAGCCACGGTAATGCAGGTCATTGCCGGTGCGGCCCACGGTGCACATTGCAGTGTTGCCTGCGACGACTCCGGAGAGAGCGACGGATTTCTTCGGTTTTGGAGTGGCGGCGGCTTGTGTTTCTGACATGACGGTCTCCTTCGAATCGGTGGTCGTTTGACAACGCCGTCGGCTTACTTGGCCTTGCCTTGTTGGAACAGGCTATCGAGGCGACGCTCATAGTCGTGGTACCCGATAACGTCATACAACTCGGCGCGGGTCTGCATCAGGTCAAGGACGTTTTTCTGGGTGCCGTCTTTGCGAATCGCGCCATACACGCTTTCCGCCGCCTTGTTCATGGCTCGGAATGCTGAAAGTGGGTACAGCGCCAAGCCCACGCCCGCACTGCGCAGTTCGTCCACCGTGAGCAATGGTGTGCTTCCAAACTCCGTGATGTTGGCGAGTATTGGCACCTTCACAACGTCAGCGATGCGCCGGTACATGGACAGCTCGGTGATGGCTTCCGGAAAAATCATGTCGGCGCCTGCCTCGACACAGGCCACGGCGCGCTCAATGGCGGCATCCAAACCTTGCACCGCCAGCGCATCGGTTCGCGCCATGATGACGAAACTGTCGTCTGTGCGCGCATCCACGGCGGCCTTGACCCGGTCAACCATCTCGGCCGTGCCCACGATTTCCTTGCCCGGGCGATGGCCGCAGCGCTTGGCGCCGACTTGATCTTCGATATGCATGCCAGCGGCGCCAAACTTCACCAGGCTTTTGACCGTGCGCGCGATATTGAATGCGCTGGGACCGAAGCCGGTATCGACATCCACCAGAAGTGGCAGCTCGCAGACGTCGGTGATGCGCCGAACGTCGGTGAGCACGTCGTCCAGCGTGTTGATTCCCAAGTCAGGCATGCCCAGCGAGCCCGCAGCCACGCCGCCACCGGAAAGGTAAATGGCGCGAAAGCCCGCGCGCTGGGCCAGCAATGCGTGCTGAGCGCAGGTCGCACCGACCACCTGCAAAGGTTGCTCCTGGCGCTGCGCGTCGCGCAGGCGCTGGCCCGATTTGGTTGGGTTCATGGCATTTCTCCTTGATTTGCGCGTGGTTTGCAGGAAATGTCGGGCCAGTACTTTGCGCGGCGCCGCCTGCGCGTGGCCGCGCGGCGGGAGCCGCAGCGGAACTCACAACAGGTGCTTGACACCTTCCCGCTCTTCCAGCAACTCGTTCAAGGTTTTGTCGATGCAGGATTTCGAAAATGCATCGATGGGAAGGTCCTCGACACGCTTGTACGCGCCACCCTCGCAGGTCACGGGGACGCCGAACATGATGTCTTCGGGGATGCCATAGGAGCCATCAGACGGAATGCCCATCGTGACCCAGCGATTGCCCGTTCCGAGGAACCAGTCGTGCATGTGGTCAATGGCCGAGTTCGCCGCCGACGCTGCCGAGCTGAGCCCGCGGGCCTCAATGACTGCCGCCCCACGCTTGCCGACCGTGGCCAAAAACACGTTGCGATTCCAGTCGTCGTCGTTGATCATGTCTTTCACCGATCGCCCATCGATAGTGGCGAATCGGTAGTCGGCATACATGGTGGGCGAGTGGTTTCCCCAGACGCAGAATTTCTCGATCGACGATACGGGTTTGCTCAGCTTCGCCGCGATTTGAGACAGCCCCCGGTTGTGGTCAAGGCGCAGCATGGCCGTGAAATTGCCTTTCGGCAAGTCGGGCGCGGACTTCATGGCAATGTAGGCATTGGTGTTGGCCGGGTTGCCGACCACGAGAATGCGTGCGTCGCGCTTGGCCACAGCATTCAGCGCGCGTCCTTGCGCTGTGAAGATCTGCGCATTGGCCGACAGCAGATCGCGTCGCTCCATGCCGGGGCCGCGCGGGCGAGCGCCGACGAGCAACGCTGCATCGATGTCCTTGAACGCGGTGTTCGGGTCGCCGTGCGCACTCATGCCGGCCAGCAGGGGAAAGGCGCAGTCTTCCAGTTCCATCATGACGCCCTTCAGCCCCTTCTGGGCCTTTTCATCGGGAATTTCCAGAAGTTGCAGGATCACAGGTTGGTCCTTGCCCAGCATTTCGCCAGAGGCAATGCGGAACAACAGGGCGTAACCGATCTGGCCGGCTGCGCCAGTGACGGCAACACGCATGGGGGCTTTGGTCATGATCAACTCCGGTGAGAGGGGTGCGGATGAGAAATATGGGCGTTCGGGCTGGACGCGGCAGCTTGCGCGCCGTAGTGTTTTCGTGAGCGCTTCATTAGATCGCTCATGATGCAGCGCATCAAGCAGTTTAGGAGTGACGAGGCGCCACGTCAACAAACCTATGTCATATATAAGACATCTATTAGGTCATGCTGGACAAGGGCCTGTGGCTGTGCTGCAATGCAGCGCATGGCCGCCCCCACACATCATTCTTCACCGCAGCCGGTCGGCACAACCGCAGGTGGTGCCGCGCCGGTGTTCAGCCCCTTGTATCAGCAGATCAAGGCGCTCATTACGCGAAGCCTGCAGAGTGGCGAATGGAAGCCCGGCGAACTCATTCCCAGCGAGGCCGAACTGGCGGCGCGCTATGGGGTGAGCCAGGGTACCGTGCGCAAGGCCATTGACGAGCTCGCCGCGGACAATCTGCTGATGCGTCGACAGGGCCGGGGTACATTCGTCTCGACACATCACGAGGAACAGGTCAAGTTCCGGTTTCTTCGTCTGGTGCCCGATGCCGGATCGGGCCAGGCGTTGCGCATGGAGCGGCAGTTCCTGGAATGCCATCGTGTGCGCGCAGCGGCAGACGTCGCTTCGCTGCTGGGCGTCAAGACCGGCGAAATGGTGCTTGAAATACGGCGGACGCTGCATATTGGAGGTGAGCCCGTAGTCTACGAGGACATTTACCTGCCGGGCGCTCCGTTTCGTAGCCTCACCGCCGAGCGTCTGGAGCGTTACAGGGGGCCTCTGTATGCCCTATTTGAGTCCGAGTTCGGCACGCGCATGGTTCGAGCTGAAGAAAAAATCCGGGCAGTCAACGCCGGCCGACAGGAAGCAGAAATCTTGAAAATTCCCCTGGGGCAAGCTCTGTTGTCTGTCGAGCGCCTGTCATTCAGCTATGGCGATCAGCCGGTCGAGTTACGCCGAGGCTTGTATTCCACAGCAAGGCACCACTACCGCAACACGCTGAGCTGAGAACCCGCACGAGGCACCGTATCAAGGTTTTTGCAACGCAATAAACTGGCATCACAAACAGGTCGAGGTCCAACAGCCATGCAAACCGCTCACACACGAAAACGACCCGAATACCGCAATATCGGTATCACCCAGATTGCGAGGTACCGCCTTCCACTCGCCGGGCTTGTCTCGATCTTGCACAGGGCCAGCGGAGCCGTGATGTTCCTGCTGCTGCCATTCGTCCTTTGGTTGTTCGACACGAGCCTGCGTTCCCGCGATGGCTACGCGCATATCGCGCAGTTCCTGGGGTGGTGGCCCTACAAGCTGCTCGTGCTCGGACTGTTCTGGGCGATTGCACATCATCTTGTCGCAGGCGTGCGGCATCTGGTGATGGATATTTTTCAAGCGGTGAGCAAGGAGCAGGGCCGCAGGCTGGCGTTGACGACCTTCGCTGTCTCGCTCCTGGCCACGGCCGCCTTCGCAGCGCATCTTTTCCTGGGGGCCTGACATGAGCGCATCCAATTACGGCGCGCACCGTTTGGTGGTTGGCGCGCATTATGGATTTCGTGACTGGCTAGCACAGCGTGTGACGGCCGTCATCATGGCGGTCTATACCATTTTCCTGCTGGGCTGGTTCGTCGGGCCTGGCCCTCTCAGTTACGAGAGTTGGCAAGGCCTGTTCTCAAACGAGGCAATGAAGATCTTCAGCCTGGTGACGCTTCTGGCTTTGCTCTACCACGTGTGGGTGGGCATGCGTGATATCTGGATGGATTACGTCAAGCCTGTGTGGGTTCGCCTGTCGCTTCAGGTGCTGACCATTGTCTGGCTCGTCGCTTGCACTGGGTGGGCCGTGCAAGTGTTGTGGAGGGTATAAGCCGTGCAAGTGAATAAACGCAAATTCGACGTGGTCATCGTGGGCGCTGGAGGATCGGGCTTGCGCTGCGCCCTGCAGCTGGCACGCTCTGGTCTGGACGTGGCAGTGCTGTCTAAGGTGTTTCCCACGCGCTCGCACACGGTTGCGGCGCAGGGCGGCATCAGTGCATCCCTCGGCAATATGAGTGAAGACAATTGGTACTGGCACATGTTCGACACGGTCAAAGGTTCCGACTACCTCGGTGACCAGGATGCGATCGAGTTCATGTGCCGAGAGGCGCCCAGCGCGGTCTACGAGCTTGAGCACATGGGCATGCCCTTTGACCGCAATCCTGACGGCACGATCTACCAGCGTCCATTCGGCGGGCACACAGCAAATCTTGGAGAAAAGCCAGTGCAGCGCGCCTGCGCCGCGGCTGACCGCACGGGCCACGCGCTTCTGCACACGTTGTATCAGCAGAACGTGGCCGCTCGTACCCATTTCTTCGTGGAGTGGATGGCATTGGACCTGATTCGCGATGCCGATGGCGATGTGCTGGGCGTCGTGGCTATGGAGATGGAAACCGGTGAGGTGACGATCCTGGAGGCGAAGGCAACCGTCCTGGCAACGGGCGGTGCGGGGCGCATTTTTGCGGCGTCCACCAACGCCTACATCAACACGGGTGATGGCTTGGGTATGGCCGCGCGTGCCGGCATTCCCCTGCAGGACATGGAGTTCTGGCAGTTCCACCCCACTGGCGTTGCCGGCGCGGGAGTGCTGATTACGGAGGGCGTCAGAGGCGAGGGTGGGATCCTGCTCAATGCCAATGGCGAGCGATTCATGGAGCGCTATGCCCCAACCTACAAGGACCTTGCGCCCCGCGATTTTGTCTCCCGCTCAATGGATCAGGAGATCAAGGAGGGGCGCGGCGCCGGGCCTCACAAGGACTATGTCCTGCTCAAACTCGACCATCTCGGCGCGGAAACCATCCACAAGCGCCTGCCGTCGATCGCCGACATTGCCCTGAAATTTGCCAACGTGGATTGCACCAAGGAGCCCATTCCAGTCGTGCCGACCATTCACTACCAGATGGGGGGCGTGCCGGCAAATATTCACAGCCAGGTGCTGACGGTTGGCGCGGACGGCAGCGAACGCGTGGTCGGCGGTCTCTATGCGATTGGCGAATGCTCATGCGTGAGCGTGCATGGGGCGAACCGGTTGGGCACGAACTCGTTACTCGACTTGGTCGTTTTTGGACGTGCCGCGGGCAATCACATCGCCACAAGCGAGCTGCTCAAGAATAGCCACAAGCCCTTGCCTGCTGATGCTCCCGATGCATCGCTGGCACGCCTGGCCCGACTTGACTCGTCCACGTCGGGCGAGGCCATCCAAGACGTGGCGGGCGCCATCCGCAGCAGCATGCAGAAGCATTGTGGCGTGTTCCGCACTGCCGAACTTCTGCGCGAAGGTGTCGCCGCCATCGACGAGATCGCGCAGCGCGTGGGGCATATTCACCTCAAGGACAAGTCAAAGGTGTTCAACACGGCGCGCGTCGAGGCGCTGGAGGTGGAGAACCTGATCGAGACGGCCAAGGCGACCATTGTGTCAGCCGAAGCGCGGCAGGAAAGTCGGGGCGCGCATTCGCATCGTGATCACCCCGAACGCGACGATGTCAACTGGCTTAAGCACAGCCTGTGGTTCCGCGAGAACAATCGATTGGCCTACCGGCCGGTTCAGATGAAACCGCTAAGCGTCGACACTTTTAAACCCAAGGCGCGCACCTTCTGAACGGGCCGCCCGGAGATTGCCATGACCCGTAAGATGAAATTCTCCATCTACCGCTACGACCCGGACAAGGACGTCAAGCCGTACATGCAGGACTATGAGGTGGAGTTGCAGTACAACGACAAAATGCTGCTTGACGCGCTGATGCGCATCAAGGCTGATGTCGATGAGACCGTAGCCTTCCGCCGTTCCTGCCGCGAAGGTGTGTGCGGCTCGGATGGCATGAACATCAACGGCAAGAATGGATTGAGTTGCACGACGAACCTGCTCACGCTCAAGGAGCCGGTCGTCCTGAAGCCGCTGCCCGGCCTGCCCGTCGTCCGCGACCTGATTGTGGACATGACGCAGTTCTTCAACCAGTACCACTCCATCAAACCCTATCTCATTAACGACACGCCACCGCCTGAAAGAGAACGTCTTCAAAGCCCCGAGCAGCGCGAGGTGCTCGACGGCCTGTATGAGTGCATCCTGTGCGCGAGCTGTTCCACCTCATGCCCGAGTTTCTGGTGGAACCCGGACAAGTTCGTGGGTCCCGCCGGGCTTTTGCAGGCCTATCGATTTATCGCCGATAGCCGGGACGAGGCTACCAACGAACGTTTGGACAACCTTGAGGATCCCTACCGACTGTTCCGCTGCCACTCCATCATGAACTGCGTGGACGTCTGCCCCAAGGGGCTTAACCCGACCAAGGCCATCGGCAACATCAAGGATCTGATGTTGCGCCGTGCCGTCTGAGCCATGCTGCAGCCTGCAAGCGTCGATGCAGAAAGCCCGGATGCCGCAGCGGTGCGCCGCCTACTCTGGCGCGCGCGTCGCGGCCTTCTGGAAAACGATCTCATCCTCGGCCGCTTTTTCGCCCGTTACGCCCAAACGTTGAGCACAGCCGAGTGGAACGGCCTTCAGGATCTACTTGAACTTGATGACAACACGCTGCTTGAGCTGCTGTTGGGCCACGCCGAACCCCCACCCGAACTGAGCGGCGCGGCGCAATTGCGCGTGCTGCACCTGCTCAGGGCGGTGTGATTCTTGCTTGATCCGAGCGATCGATGCGCTGTACAAGGCGCCCAGCGCGGTCAAGACGTCCAACCAACCTCCCTCCCGGAGTTTCTCCATGACCCCATCCGATGTGAAAGCCACGCTGTCCTTCTCCGACGGTTCACCGAGTGTCGAGTTGCCCATCCACAAGGGAACGGTTGGCCCAGATGTGATTGACATCCGCAAGCTCTATGCGCAAACGGGCAAGTTCACCTATGACCCGGGTTTTCTTTCGACGGCATCGTGCAGCTCCGCCATCACCTACATCGATGGTGACCAAGGCGAATTGCTCTATCGCGGCTATCCAATCGAGCAGTTGGCCGTCAATTGCGACTACATGGAAACCTGCTACCTGATCCTTTATGGCGAACTTCCCAACGCTGTTCAGAAGAGGGATTTCATGTCGCGTGTGACCCAACACACCATGGTCAACGAGCAAATGCAGTTTTTTCTGCGCGGCTTTCGGCGAGACGCGCATCCGATGGCTGTGCTCACGGGTCTGGTCGGCGCAATGTCCGCCTTCTACCCCGACTCAATCAATCTTCATGACGCGGAGCAGCGTGACATCTCGGCCATCCGTCTTATCGCCAAGATGCCCACCCTGGTGGCAATGGCCTACAAGTACAACATGGGCCAGCCCTACATGTACCCGCAGAACAAGTTGAGCTATGCCGGCAATTTCATGCGCATGATGTGGGCCACACCCTGCGAGGACTTCGAGCCCAACCCTGTGATCGAGCACGCGCTGGACCGCATTTTCATTCTGCATGCCGATCATGAACAGAATGCGTCGACTTCCACTGTGCGCCTGTGTGCTTCAAGCGGCACCAATCCCTTTGCGGCGATTGCCGCTGGGGTGGCCTGCCTGTGGGGGCCAGCCCATGGGGGTGCTAACGAGGCTTGTCTGAACATGCTCTACGACATCCAGGCGCAGGGCGGGGTGGCCAAAATCGGCGAGTTCATCAATCAGGTCAAGGACAAGAACTCCTCGGTGCGTCTCATGGGTTTTGGGCACCGCGTGTATAAGAACTACGATCCGCGCGCCAAGCTTATGCGCGAGACGTGCCACGAGGTGCTCGACGCACTGGGCCTTCATAATGATCCGCTGTTCAAGCTTGCCATGACTTTGGAAAAGATTGCGCTGGAAGACGACTACTTCATCCAGCGCAAGCTCTATCCGAACGTGGACTTCTATTCGGGCATCGTGCAGAAGGCCATTGGCGTGCCGGTGTCACTGTTCACCGCAGTATTTGCACTTGCTCGTACCGTTGGCTGGATTGCGCAGCTCAACGAGATGATTTCCGATCCGGAATACAAGATTGGCCGCCCCCGGCAATTGTTTACCGGATCGATCAAACGCGATGTGTTGCCCATGGCCCAGCGGGGTTGAGTCGATCCTGCCTGCACGGAGCCCGGCTGCGGCCGGGCTTTTTCTCGCCAACGGCCTTAACATTAACGTTTGGCACCAATGTTGGCATGGGTTCGCGTTTGGGCCTTCTGCTTTCGCAAGCCTTTGGAGCGCTGATGGCACGTACGCTTTACGACAAACTCTGGGATGAACATGTGGTCGACGTCGAATCCGACGGCACGGCACTTTTGTACATCGACCGGCACCTGGTGCATGAAGTCACCAGCCCCCAAGCCTTCGAGGGCCTGGAGTTGGCGCACCGTGCAGTCTGGCGCGTCAGCGCCAACTTGGCAGTGTCTGATCATAACGTGCCGACAACCGACCGCTCGGCGGGCATCGCCGACCCCGTTTCGCGTCTGCAGGTGGACACCCTGGACAAATATTGCGACGGGCTCGGAATCACCCAGTTCAAGATGACCGACCGCCGTCAGGGCATCGTGCATGTAATTGGCCCCGAGCAAGGGGCCACGCTGCCCGGCATGACAGTGGTCTGCGGTGATTCGCACACGAGTACGCACGGAGCCTTCGGCGCACTGGCCTTTGGCATTGGCACCAGCGAAGTTGAGCATGTTTTGGCCACGCAGACCTTGCTTGCGCGGAAGATGAAGAACATGTTGGTGCGCGTTGGCGGCCAATTGCAAGCGGGCTGCACCGCCAAGGATGTGGCGCTAGCCATCATCAGGACCATAGGGACTGCCGGCGGTACGGGTACCACGATTGAGTTCGGTGGCCCGGTTGTGCGCAATCTCAGCATGGAAGGGCGGATGACCTTGTGCAATATGGCCATCGAGGCGGGTGCGCGGGCCGGACTGGTGGCCGTCGATGACACGACACTGCGCTTCATCAAGGGGCGGCCCTTTGCCCCCACCGAGGTCGAGTGGGTACAGGCCGAGGGCTACTGGCGCAACCTGCATTCCGATCCCGACGCCAAGTTCGACGTTGTGGTCGATATTGATGCTTCACATATCAGACCCCAGGTGACTTGGGGCACATCCCCGGAGATGGTGGCTGGTATCGACGAATGCGTGCCCGATCCTGACAAGGAAAAGGACCCTGTCAAGCGCGCGGCGATGGAACGCGCCCTGCACTATATGAACCTCGAGCCCGGAAAGCCGCTGGCGGACGTCTACGTTGACAAGGTGTTCATCGGTTCGTGCACCAACTCACGCATTGAGGACCTGCGTGACGCGGCGCGCGTGCTGGCGGGCAAGCGTGTGGCTGGCAACATCAAGCTCGCACTGGCGGTGCCTGGGTCCGGACTGGTGAAGGCACAGGCAGAGCGCGAGGGGCTGGACAAGGTTTTCAAAGCCGCGGGCTTCGAGTGGCGCGAACCCGGTTGCTCCATGTGCCTGGCCATGAATGCGGATCGCCTCGAGCCTGGCGAGCGTTGCGCGTCGACGTCCAACCGAAATTTTGAAGGCCGGCAGGGTCAGGGAGGACGCACGCACCTCGTGAGTCCTGCCATGGCTGCCGCAGCTGCCATCGCTGGCCACTTTGTTGACGTCCGTGGCGTCTGATGAACGGAGCGGCGGCACGCACAGGCGTTCCTTCCACGTTTACAGGAGTTTGACCATGCGTAAAGCTGTCCCGGCAGCGTCTTTGCTGGCACTGGACGCATCTGGTTTGACTGGGTCCGACGCCGTGGCCGGTATGAGCCATGACATCAAGGCGGTTGGGAAAACCATGCACAAAGCTGCTGACATGGCCAAATAACATTACCTCAGCCCACCGAAAACCGAGCCGTTTATGCAAGCATTTACCGTCCACCAGGGGTTGGTGGTGCCGATCGATCGTGAAAACGTCGATACCGATGCCATCATCCCGAAGCAGTTCCTGAAGTCCATCCGGCGCACCGGTTTCGGACCGAATCTCTTTGACGAGTGGCGCTATCTTGATCATGGTGAACCTGGGCAGGATCCAGGAAGTCGCAAGCCGAATCCGGATTTCGTGCTCAACCAGCCTCGCTACCAGGGCGCGAGCGTCATGCTTGCGCGCAAGAACTTTGGCTGTGGGTCTTCGCGCGAGCATGCGCCTTGGGCAATCGAACAATATGGGATTCGAGCGGTCATCGCGCCGAGTTTCGCGGACATCTTTTTCAATAACAGCTTCAAGACCGGACTGTTGCCCATCGTGCTGCCGGAGCATGAGGTGGCACGGATGTTTGACGAGGTTTACGCCTTCGTTGGTTACCAACTGACCGTGGATTTGCCGCGCCAGCGGGTCATCAAGCCAGACGGCGGCGAGCTGCCTTTTGACATCACGGACTTCCGCAAGCATTGCCTCGTCGGAGGCCTCGATGAGATTGGCCTGACGCTTAAAAAGGCCGACAAAATTCGCGTTTTTGAGGCCGAGCGTATCGCGCGCATGCCTTGGCTCGCCCACCGCATCCTGTGACTCGTCCATGCCCATGAAAATCGCTGTTCTTCCCGGTGATGGTATCGGTCCGGAGATCGTCGCCGAAGCCGTCAAAGTACTCCAACGGCTCGAAGCCGATGGGCTGCGCTTCACGCTCGAGTGGGGTGCGGTTGGCGGCAACGCTTACGCCAGCCATGGCAGCCCTCTCCCAGAGGTCACGCTGAAACTGGCGAAGGCGGCAGACGCCGTGCTATTCGGTGCCGTGGGGGACCCGCGCTTCGACACGCTGGACCGCCACCTTCGCCCCGAACAGGCCATTCTGGGCCTGCGCAAGAACCTGGGGTTGTTCGCCAATCTGCGCCCGGCCCTGTTGTACGCGGAGCTGGCAAGCGCATCGAGCCTGAAGCCCGAGATCGTGGCCGGACTTGACATCCTCATCGTGCGCGAACTGACCGGCGATATCTATTTCGGCCAGCCCCGCGGCAGGCGCAAGAGCCCCGATGGCGCTTTCCAAGGCGCTGACGAGGCGTTCGATACGATGCGTTACAGTCGCCCGGAGATTGAGCGTATCGCCGAGGTGGCGTTCCAGGCGGCGCGTGCGCGCAAGGCAGCCGGCCACCCAGGAAAAGTCACAAGCGTGGACAAGGCCAACGTGCTGGAGACCTTTCAGTTCTGGAAGGACGTCGTCACTGAAGTGCACGCGCAGTACCCAGATGTCGAGCTTGAGCATATGTACGTGGACAATGCAGCGATGCAGCTCGTGCGCGAACCGAAGAAGTTCGATGTGATTGTGACCGGGAACATGTTTGGTGACATCTTGAGCGACGAGGCTGCGATGCTCACGGGCTCCATTGGCATGCTCCCATCAGCCTCGCTAAATGCTGACAGGCGCGGTTTGTACGAACCCTCACACGGTTCGGCGCCCGACATCGCAGGCAAAGGGGTGGCCAATCCTTTAGCCACCATCCTGAGCGCAGCGATGATGCTGCGCTACTCACTTGGCGAGCCCGAGGCGGCGACCCGCATCGAAAGGGCGGTCCAGACAGTGTTGCGGCAGGGTATGCGTACAGCCGATATTGCGGAGCCAGGTACACGCACCGTAGGTACGGTGGCGATGGGCGACGCAGTGGTGGCAGCCCTGGGCTGACCCCTCCCCCCGTGAATAGATCCAAAGCGGATGCAAGAAGATGGCAAACAAGCGAGTAGGGCTGATTGGCTGGCGCGGGATGGTGGGGTCCGTGCTCATGCTGCGCATGCGCGAAGAGGGTGATTTCGCCCACATTGATCCCGTATTTTTCTCGACGAGCAATGCTGGTGGCCGTGCCCCTGACTGGGCCTCGACGAGCATCCCGCTGCAAGACGCGTATGACTTGGAGGCGTTACGTGCCTGTGACATCATCGTGACGGCTCAAGGCGGTGATTACACCAGCGCAGTGTTTGACAAACTGCGGGGCAGCGGGTGGGGCGGGCACTGGATCGATGCAGCCTCCACCTTACGCATGCGCGGTGACGCAGTCATCATTCTGGACCCTGTCAACCGCTTGGTCATCGACGCCGCGCTTGCTCGTGGCGGCAAGAACTGGATCGGGGGAAACTGCACCGTGAGCTGCATGCTCATGGGCGTGGGCGCGCTGTTCAAGGCGGGTCTCGTGGAGTGGATGACCAGCATGACCTACCAGGCGGCATCTGGAGGGGGAGCGCAGCACATGCGTGAGCTGCTTGCCCAGTTTGGCACCCTTAACGCTGCTGTGAGGCCGATGCTCGACGATCCGGCTTCCGCGATCCTGGACATTGACCGCGATGTCATCGCCACCCAGCGTGCACTGCCGCCCGATGCCAGCCGCCACTTCGAGGTGCCACTGGCCGGTAGCTTGATTCCATGGATCGACAAGGATCTCGGCAACGGGATGTCGCGCGAGGAATGGAAGGGCGGTGCCGAAACCAACAAGATACTTGGGCACGCCGGCAGCGCAGCCATCCCGGTGGACGGTTTGTGCGTGCGCATCGGTGCCATGCGCTGCCACAGTCAAGCGCTCATGTTCAAGCTCAAGCGTGACGTGCCGCTGACTGAGATCGAGGCCATCATTGCCAGCGACAATCCGTGGGTGAAGGTTGTGCCCAATACACGCGAGGCCAGCATCCGGGAGTTGACTCCGGTGGCCGTAACGGGCACCCTTTCCATTCCCGTCGGGCGGCTGCGCAAGCTTGCGATGGGCACGCAGTACCTGGGCGCGTTTACTGTCGGTGACCAGCTCTTATGGGGTGCAGCGGAACCACTGCGCCGCATGTTGCGCATCCTCCTTGGGGCCTGACCCTGCGCATTGCCAAGCCGCGCTCCCAAGGGGGCCAAGGGACCGCCACTAAGGCTCCGATATGGCCTCAACGCGACAATTCAGGTCGTTTGGCATATTCAGCGATTGCCCGAGCTTGTCAGGCTAACTAGCGGATGCTATGTTGATTTAACGATCAAAATGCAGTGTGCCGTGAACAAAGCCAAAGCTCAAATCAGGGGGTTCAAAGTGGCCAATTGGCGTCAAACAGTGGGCCTGGTATGTTTGGCGGCCTTGCCAGGGGCAATCTCGCAGGCCTATGCGTTTGGCTTGGGCCATGCCAAGGTCAAATCCGCGTTGGGTCAACCCCTGCGCGCCGACATTGACATCACTCAGATTACGGCTGATGAAGCCTCCTCGCTCAAGGTGGGCGTGGCGCCGGCGTCGGCTTTTCAGTCGCGCAATCTGAACTACAGCAGCATCCTGCCCGATGTCACCGTCACGCTGGAGCACAGGCCGGATGGGCAGCCCTATTTGCGCCTGACCAGTTCCCATCCTGTACAGGACGCTTTCGTTGATGTGCTGTTGCGCGCGTATTGGGCCAACGGCGAACTGACGCGGGATTACACGCTACTGTTCGACCCGCCGAATTTTCAGGAGCCGCAGCCTGCCACATCCATTGCGCCTCAGGCGGGGCCGCAGGTCTCTGCGGGGTTGGCGCAGCCGGCCACGGTTGCACCAGCGGCGGCTTCGGCAGCGCCGCCCGCCGCGCAGCGTACTTACACAGTGCGCAAGGGTGACACGCTATCGAGCATCGCTCGTGGGCTGGGTATCGAAACGGTTTCACTCGACCAAATGCTCACGGCGCTTTACCGGGCCAATAGCGGTGCCTTCATCGACCGCAATATGAATCTGCTGCGCGCGGGTGCCGTCCTGCGTATTCCGAGCGCCGAGGATGCGCAGAGCATTCCGCAGAAGCAGGCGCAACAGGTGATCGTCGCGCAAAGCCGCAGTTTTGAGGCCTATCGGCGCAGGTTGGCTGAAATGACGGGGCAAGCCGCGCCCAAGGCGGAATCGAACGCCCGTCAGGCTAGCGGCAAGATTCAGGCCGAAGTGCAGGAGCCGACACCTGCGGCGTCCATGCCCAAGTCGCAACTCAAATTGGGCCAGGCCAAAGTCGGTGCCGCTCAGGGCCTTGCGGCGCAGGCGAGCCTGATCGCAGCACAAAAGCAGGCCGAAGCCACTGCGAAGAAGCTGAACGAGGCCAAGGCCAACGTCGCAGCGCTGTCTCAACTCGCGGCAAGTGCCAGTGCAGCTGTGAAGGCGGCGGCAACGAGCTCCCCAGCGGCTGCCGCTCCCGCATCGGCGCCCGCGGCGAAGGTCCCTGCAGCCCTGTCCGCGGCTGCGCTCGCTTCGACGCCCAAATCTGTGGCCTCAGTGTCCAAGCCGGCGCTGCAGGTTCCGCTGACGACCGCGGCCCCCAAGCCGGCGACCAAGCAGCCGAGCGTATCGGAGCGGGGCTGGTTTGCCAGTCTTCTCGCCAATCCTTTGTTCGCGCCGGCAGCAGCGGTCATTGCCCTGTTGCTTGCGGCATGGGTTTTCCTGCGCCGCCGGGCGCAGTCCAGACCGCAGCGGGATAGCTCCGTGTTTGACAGTCGGCTGAGTGCGGCGGACAGCTTCTTTGGTGGTACTGGAGGTGAGCGAGTCGACACGCGCAACAGTACCCTGGGGTCCTCGGTAGCCTACACACCAAGCCAACTCGACAGCAGCGACGTGGATCCAGTAGCCGAAGCCGATGTGTATCTGGCCTATGGGCGGGACCTGCAAGCGGAGGAAATTCTCAAGGAATCGTTGAAAAACCATCCAGATCGCAGCGCTGCGCGTTTGAAGCTCCTGGAGATCTATGCCAAGCGCAAGGATGTGAGGTCCTTCGAGATGACGGCTGCTGAAGTGTTTGCGCTCACTGAGGGCGTCGGGCCTGACTGGAAGAAGGCGCAAGACCTGGGACGCAATCTTGATCCGGTCAACCCTTTGTATCACAATACGATGCCCCCGAGCACCGTCAATGCCCAGCCCACAATACCGGCGAGCGACTTCGCGCCTACGGGTTCGTCAGGGCTGACATCACCGGCGACGCAGCCGGCGACCGAGTTGCTCACCAGCCTGCCGTCGATCATGGGTTCTGCGACTCCGGGGGGCGCCAAACCGGAGGGTTCCGGTCTGGACCTCAATCTCGACCTCGTCGGATCATCTGCAGCGGCACCGAGGACGGATACAGCGGCCGCTCCTGCCCGGGCCTCGGATCCCGTGAGCGCACCACCGGCAGCGCCCGCTGCTGGAAATCCCGGTGCGCCCTTGAATTTCGATTTCTCCAGTTTTCAAGCTGCAGACGCGAGCGCGTCCATTGCCCAACCCGAGGAGGCGCATCCGCCGAGCCGACAGCCCCTGGAGTTCGACCTTGGATCATTGTCGCTTGACCTCCCGGCTAGTGGCGCCTCAACACCACCTGTTGAGCCTGTGAGTCGGGATACCGCGCACGCCGGTCCACTCACCGAGCCAATGCCCGATTCTTCGGACGACTTGGACACGCGCTTGGCCCTGGTGGCGGAATGCCGTGCCATGGGCGACCTGGATACGGCTCGCAACCTGCTCCGGGAAATCATCGCCGAAAGCGGCGGTGAAGCCAAGGCGCGAGCCGAGAAGATTTTGGTCGAGCTCGGCTAACGCCAATGTGTCGCCGTTGGAGACGGGCGCAGCGCCCATGCGTATTGCCCTCGGGGTAAGCTACCGGGGCCTGTCGTACCTTGGGTGGCAGAGCCAGTCAAGCGGTCACACCGTGCAGGATCGCCTTGAAGCCGCGCTGGCTCGCTTTATCGGCGCGGCGGTCCGCGTGGCCTGTGCGGGCCGTACGGATGCAGGCGTGCATGCGCTGCAGCAAGTCGTGCATTTCGACTCCCCTGTGGTGCGCGAACCGTTCTCCTGGGTGCGCGGGGTCAATGCCTTTCTACCCCCGGACATCGCCGTGCGCTGGGCGCAAGAAGTTGAAGGCGCATTCCACGCCCAGAAGTCTGCGCAATCGCGGCGTTACCGTTACGTCTTGCACCAAGCGGCCGTGCGTCCGGCGCTGCTTCAGGGCCTGGTGGGCTGGACACACCTGTCACTCGATGCCAATGCTATGCGCGCCAGCGCGGCACTCCTGCTTGGCACCCATGATTTCTCTGCATTTCGTGCTAGCTCGTGCCAAGCGAGAACCCCAGTCAAGACCCTGCTTGCTGTGGACATCGCGCGGCAGGCCGATATGTGGATGATCGACTTTGAAGCCAACGCCTTTTTGCACCATATGGTGCGCAATATCATGGGTTGCCTGATCGCTGTAGGCGGCGGCTCTCGGGACCCGCAATGGTTGCAGCAAGTTTTGATGTCACGCACCCGCAGTTTGGCCGCGCCGACCTTTATGCCCGATGGTCTGTACTTCCTTGGGCCACGCTATCCGTCACAATGGGGATTGCCCGAGCCCGCTGACGACCGGCCCATCCTGCTGACCTAGACTTTCCACGCTCCACGGAACCCCATGCATCGCACCCGAATCAAGATCTGCGGCATCACCCGCGTTGAGGATGCATTGGCGGCCGCCGAGGCTGGCGCCGATGCGGTGGGGCTCGTGTTCTATAGCCCAAGCCCACGATGCGTCACGTTACGCCAAGCGACGAGCATCGCCCGAGCTCTGCCGCCATTCGTTAGCACAGTGGCGCTGTTCGTGAATGCGCAGCACACGCAGGTTCGCGCCGTGATGGATGCAGTGCGGCCCGGCCTGCTGCAATTCCACGGTGACGAAGAACCGGCGGAGTGTTCCCGCTATGCCTACCCGTATATACGGGCCGCGCGCATGCATCCGGGCCTGGATTTGTTAAACTTCAAGGCCCGATTCATGGATGCCCAAGCTTTGTTGCTCGACGCGTATGTCGAAGCCTACGGCGGTGGCGGTGAGATTTTCGATTGGTCACTGATTCCAAAAAACGCCGACTTTCCCATCGTTTTGTCTGGTGGGTTGCATGCGTCAAATGTGGGGCAGGCCATTGCGCAGGTCAGGCCTTGGGCGGTTGACGTTTCAACAGGAGTCGAGCTGTCCAAGGGCGTGAAAGACGCATCAGCCATGCGCCGCTTCGTCGCGGCCATTCGCGATGCGGATGCTGCCGCGCGGGACTGAACCCGTCTCCGTGCGACTTTCCGGCGCAAGCCGCCCCGTTCCGGCATACGAATTCCCCAATGTTGAACTACGCATACCCTGACGCCCGTGGCCACTTCGGTCCTTACGGTGGCTCTTTCGTCGCTGAAACTCTGTTCAAGGCGCTCGATGAGCTCAAAGAAGCCTATGAACATTACCGTACAGATCCTGAATTTATTGCCGAATTCCAACGTGATCTCAAGCATTTCGTCGGCCGCCCGAGCCCGATTTACCACGCCGAGCGGCTGAGCCACGAGTTGGGCGGCGCGCAAATCTACCTCAAGCGCGAAGATCTAAACCACACCGGCGCGCACAAAATCAACAACACAATTGGTCAAGCCATGCTTGCCAAGCGCATGGGCAAGCCACGCGTTATTGCCGAAACTGGCGCTGGGCAACATGGGGTGGCATCCGCCACGGTGGCTGCACGCTACGGCATGGAATGCGTCGTGTACATGGGCGCAGAGGACATCAAGCGCCAATCGCCGAACGTCTACCGCATGCACTTGCTGGGGGCGAAAGTGGTGCCTGTGGAGAGCGGCTCCAAGACTCTGAAGGATGCACTCAACGAGGCGCTGCGAGACTGGGTGACCAACGTGGAAAACACGTTCTACATCATTGGCACCGTGGCCGGCCCGCATCCGTACCCGATGATGGTGCGCGATTTCCAGCGCGTGATCGGCGACGAGTGCCTCCAGCAAATGCCCGAGATGATCGGGCGTCAGCCCGATGCAGTGTTGGCCTGCGTGGGAGGGGGCAGCAATGCCATGGGCATTTTCTATCCTTATCTCGAACATGAGAAGGTGCGCCTGATTGGTGTGGAAGCCGGCGGAGAGGGGCTAACCACGGGAAGGCATGCAGCTTCGCTCTCAGCGGGGACACCCGGCGTGTTGCATGGCAATCGCACCTACCTGCTACAGGACGCGGGCGGACAGATTATGGAGACCCATTCCGTATCGGCAGGGCTTGACTATCCCGGCGTGGGTCCCGAGCACGCGTGGTTGAAGGACATTGGACGCGCCGAATACGTTGCTGTGACCGATACTGAGGCGCTGGCGGCTTTCCACAAGTTGTGTCGTACCGAGGGCATAATCCCTGCGCTCGAATCCAGCCACGCACTGGCGCAGGCCATGAAGATGGCGCCTGAAATGCGCAGCGACCAAGTCTTGCTGGTCAACCTTTCTGGCCGCGGTGACAAGGATATTGGCAACATCGCCGATCTTACTGGCGCGCAGTTCTTTTGCAGGCCATCATGCCGCCGGGAAGCAGCACGATGAGCCGCATCGCATCGACTTTCGCGCAACTTGCAGCAGCCGGCCGTAAGGCGCTGATTCCCTACGTGACAGCCGGCGACCCTCATCCCGAAGCCACCGTCCCGCTGCTGCATGCGTTGGTGGGGGCCGGCGCCGATGTGCTCGAGCTGGGTATCCCATTTTCCGACCCCATGGCCGACGGCCCGGTCATCCAGCGCGCCAGCGAGCGAGCCCTGGCGCGCGGCGTGAACTTGGCGCAGGTTTTGGGTTGGGTACGCGAGTTTCGCGTGCAGGACAACCGTACGCCTTTGGTGCTCATGGGTTATGCGAACCCCATTGAACGCTTCGGGGTGGCAGCATTCGTGCGTGAGGCTTCGCAAGCGGGAGTGGATGGAGTCCTGGTGGTTGATTACCCACCTGAAGAGGCTGCCGACTTTGCGGTGGCGATGCGCGCGGTCGGAGTCGACCCTATTTTCCTGCTCGCACCCACCTCTACCGAAGAGCGCATGGAGCAGGTTGGTCAGTTGGCCAGCGGCTACGTCTACTATGTGTCGCTCAAGGGCGTAACTGGGGCGGCCAACTTGGACGCGCAGGCCGTATGCGAGCGATTGCGGGCCATTCGCAGGCATGTGCAGCTTCCGCTGGGCGTAGGGTTTGGCATCCGGGATGCGGACAGTGCCCGGGCAGTCGCAGCCTGCGCCGATGCCGTGGTGATTGGCTCGCGCATCATC
This sequence comes from Pseudomonadota bacterium, assembly GCA_019351955.1. Lineage (GTDB taxonomy): Bacteria > Pseudomonadota > Gammaproteobacteria > Burkholderiales > Burkholderiaceae_C > Thiomonas_A. The sequence continues at coordinate 17,548 of JABBOE010000009.1, read as the reverse complement.
GAGTTGATGGAGAATCAACCCGTCGCGGCGAGCCTGCAGGCTGCGGCCGATTTTGTGCGTACGATTCGTAGCGCGATCGACACGCCTGCAGTGGCGGTTTCCGCCACGCAGGCGCACCAAGACTGGAGTGCATCATGAGTTGGCTTGAAAAACTGCTTCCCCCAAAGATCCAGCATTCGGAATCTGGCAGCCGCCGTCAGATGCCCGAGGGTTTGTGGATTAAATGCCCTTCATGCGAGACGGTCCTGTACAAGACGGATCTGGAGCATAACCAGTACGTTTGCCCGAAATGTGCCCACCACATGCGCATCGGCGCCAGGCAGCGCTTGGACGCGCTGCTGGACGGCGAGGGTCGCTATGAGGTCGGCCAAGAAGTGCTGCCGGTCGATTCACTCAAGTTCAAGGACAGCCGTAAATATTCCGAACGCCTGAAGGAGGCCCTGGAAAATACACAGGAAACTGACGCCTTGGTGGTCATGGGGGGCGCGATCCAGAGCATTGCTGTGGTCGTGGCTTGTTTCGAATTCGAGTTCATGGGCGGCTCAATGGGCTCGGTGGTCGGTGAGCGCTTCGTGCGCGGCGTCGAAACGGCGCTGGAGCAAAAGGTGCCTTTTCTTTGCGTCACCGCCACGGGCGGCGCGCGCATGCAAGAAGGTTTGCTCAGCCTGATGCAAATGGCGAAGACAAATGCTGCGCTGGCGCGGCTGGCGGGCGCACGCATTCCCTATATCAGCATCCTGACCGACCCCACGATGGGCGGTGTGTCGGCAAGCTTCGCCTTTGTCGGGGACGTGGTTCTTGCTGAACCCAAAGCCTTGATCGGTTTCGCAGGCCCACGGGTCATTGAAAACACTGTGCGCGAAAAGCTTCCCGAAGGGTTCCAGCGCGCCGAATTTTTGCTGCAAAAAGGCGGCGTGGACCGCATTGTCGACCGGCGCGAGCTGCGCGCCGAATTGGCCCATCTTCTGGCAATGCTGCAGCGCCAACCGGCTGATGCTGTTGCCGGCTGATCCTGCCGCGCAAGAGCCGATTGCGGTCAGAGTGAAAGCACAACGGACCGCGGGCGACGCGCCCATGCAGGATTGGAATTTGCAGCAATGGCTGACGCACGCCGAGCAGCTGCATGCGCAGGCCATCCATCTTGGTCTTGAACGTGTCGAGCGCGTGCGGGCGGTGCTGGACCTGCGGTTTTCTTGCCCGGTGTTCACGGTGGCTGGAACCAATGGAAAGGGTTCGACCTGTGCGTTTATCGAACACATCCTTCTGGCTGCGGGTTACCGTGTGGGTGTCTACGGCTCGCCGCACTTGGTGCATTTCGAAGAACGCTGCCGCATCGGCGGCCGCATGGTTGAAGAGACCGCACTTTTGCCACACTTCCTTGCCGTAGAGCAAGCCAGGGTCCGCGTGCAGCCGGCCGCGGATCTGACCTATTTCGAATTCACCACATTGGCGATTCTGCGCTTGCTTGCTGAGTCGGAGCTGGATGCAGTGGTCCTGGAAGTCGGGATGGGTGGTCGCCTGGACGCGGTCAACGTGGTGGACGCGGATTGCGCCATCGTCACCAGCATTGCGCTGGACCACACCCAGTTCCTGGGCCCGGATCGTGAAGCGATCGGTTTTGAGAAGGCGGGGATCATGCGGCCGGGCCGTGCGGCGATCGTCGCTGACCCGGATCCTCCCCAATCGGTGTTACGCCAAGCACGCGAAATCGGGGCCGACCTGCGGCGCATGGGCCACGAATTTGGCTACACGGCCTCTGGGCAGCAGCAGTGGGGCTATAAGGGGCCCACGCTGAAGCGCTCAGGCTTGGCCTACCCAGTAATGCGTGGCGTCAACCAGTTGCTAAATGCCAGCGCCGCGCTGGCAGCGCTCGAGGCGCTCCACGAACGCCTGCCGACTAGCGCGCAAGATGTTCGCCAGGGACTGGCGCAGGCCGAATTGCCTGGGCGCTTTCAGATTCTCCCCGGCCAGCCGACCGTGGTCCTGGACGTCGCGCACAATCCCCATGCTGTCGCGGTGTTGGCCGAAAATCTCGATGCCATGGGCTTCGCCCCTTGTACCCATGCCGTGTTCGGCGCGATGGCGGATAAGGACTTGGTGCAAATGATCGAACGCATCGCACCTTTGGTGGACCGTTGGTATCTGTGCGATCTACCCACCGCGCGTGCCGCGCGTGCCGCGCATATCGCACAGGTGCTTGAGCCACTTTTACCCCCAACGGGAAGGGTTGTCGGGTCCTACGCGGATCCATCTGCAGCGTTCGCCGAGGCCATCTCGGTTGCTGCGGCGGCCGATAGAATTGTGGTTTTCGGCTCGTTCTATACGGTCGGCGGCGTGTTGGCACAAGGTGTGCCGCGCATTGACGGGCCCCACTTGACGCATTCATCCTCATGAAACTCCCTGGAAAGCGCGGCAAGGATGCCAGCCGAGCGCCAAATGGCGCGGTGGCCGGAGCCCAGGCGCAAAGCGAAGAGACGTTGCGCATACGTGCACGGCGCCGCCTCATCGGCGCCGTGGTCCTTGTGCTCACCGGTGTGGTTGTGTTCCCTCTGATTTTTGAGACGCAGCCTAAACCCGTGGTATCGAGTATGTCGCTGGTCATTCCATCGCAAAATCAGGCGAGTATCGCATCGGCGCCCGCGCCCCGGGTACCAGCTGCCGACGTGCGCGCAGCGGCCGCAATTGCTGAATCGTCGCCCGACACGGCGAGCACGCCGCAAGGCCTTGACGCTCGATCCAAAGCGCTGGCAAGCCCACTCCCCAACGATGAGCAACAGTCAAAGGCAGGGCACACGGCGCAACACCTGAAGACACCAACGGCTGGCTCTCAGTCGGGGGCGACGGCCAACCAGTCGCAGGAGACGCCTGCCGCGAAGCCTTCACCTGCGACCAGGCAGGCGCCGGCTGCCGCTGTTGCCGCACCCACTAAGCACCAGCAAACGCAACGCCAGATTGCAAGCGCCCGGGTCGCCTTAGCTGCATTGGAGGGCAAGCAACCTGATCAGATCTCGACCCAGCAAGCGGAGGCGGCATTGGCCAAATCTGCCGGAATGGTGGCCGCACCCAGTTCCGCCCGATACGTCATTCAGGCGGGGGCTTATGCCGATACGCGTGTCGCGCACCAAGTGCGGCAGAAGATTGAGCATGCTGGGTTCAAGACCTACACTCAAGTTGTGGATACAGCTGGCGGCAAGCGCATCCGGGTGCGTGTTGGCCCCTTTGCCAGCCGCCAAGAGGCCGACAAGGCGCTGGCTCGCATCAAGGCTCTGGGCTTGGCGGCTGTCGTGCTAACTTTGTGAGTACTCTGGACTGGCTCGTGATCGCCGGCTTGGGCCTGTCGGCTTTAGTGGGCGTGCTGCGTGGTGCAGCCTACGAACTGATCACCTTGGCGGGCTGGCTGGTGGCGTTTGTCGTTGCCCGCCAGTTCTCGCCTTGGCTGGCCGACAGATATCTGCAGGGAATTACCGCACTATCCTTGCGCAGTGGGGTGGCATGGGTCGCCTGTTTTGTGCTCGCGATCCTTTTGGCCGGACTGCTGGCCACTGTGATGCGGCTGTTGCTGCGCTCGACAGGCCTGGGTTTACTTGACCGAAGCATGGGTGCAGTGTTCGGGTTGCTTCGCGGTGTCGTGCTCTTGATGTTCGCGGTGCTGGCGGCGCGCTATACCGGATTGCCTCAGAGCCCGATGTGGAAGACTTCTCTACTCATGCCACCGGCCACGGCAGCCGTGGCCGGGCTGCTTCCGTTGCTGCCCATGGCGGTAACCCAGGCGTTGCCACAACGATAGCCCCGGATTCATTTATTCAGCGTTTCAGTCTTGGAGTGCACGCATCATGTGTGGAGTTGTTGGCATCGTTTCGAAACAGCCTGTTAATCAGCTGATTTACGACGCTCTGTTGTTACTGCAGCACCGCGGACAGGACGCCGCGGGCATCATCACCGGCCACGGTGGCAAGTTGTATATGCAAAAGGCTCGGGGCATGGTGCGAGATGTGTTTCGCACACGCAATATGCGTGGGTTGCCGGGAAACTACGGACTGGGCCAGGTGCGCTACCCGACCGCGGGCAGCGCCGACAGCGAAGAGGAGGCTCAGCCGTTCTACGTCAACGCCCCGTTTGGCCTGGCGCTCGCGCATAACGGCAACCTGACCAACACGGACGTGCTGCGCGATGAGTTGACCACCCGGGACCACCGGCACATTAATACCGGCTCGGATTCGGAGGTGCTGCTCAATGTGCTCGCACGTGAGTTGGATCTGGCCTCGGACGGCTTATCGCTAAAGGCAGCCGACCTGTTCCGAGCTGTGCGCGCAGTGCACCGGCGCGTTCGTGGTTCGTATGCCGTCGTCGCGCTCATCGCCGGGCACGGGCTTTTGGCTTTTCGCGACCCCTATGGCATCCGTCCCTTATGCCTGGGCATGAACGAGGCTGACGGCGACATCATGGTGGCGAGCGAATCCGTGGCGCTGGAGGGCAACGGATTCAAGTTGGTGCGCGACATCGCACCGGGCGAGGCCCTGTTTGTGGACCTTCAGGGTCGTATGCACGGCGAGCAATGCGCAGAGCACCCCACGTTAAACCCATGCATCTTCGAATTCGTCTACCTCGCCAGGCCCGACTCGGTGCTTGATGGCATCTCTGTTTACCAAGCGCGGCTGAACATGGGCGAGACCCTTGCTCAGCGCGTCATCTCCACGATGCCGCCCAGCCAAATCGACGTGGTGATCCCGGTCCCCGAATCCAGCCGTCCCTCGGCCATGCAGTTGGCCTGGAAGCTCGGGCGACCCTACCGCGAAGGTTTCGTCAAGAACCGGTATGTCGGGCGCACCTTCATCATGCCGGGGCAGGCCGTGCGCAAAAAGTCCGTGCGGCAGAAGCTCAATGCCATTTCCCAGGAATTTGCCGGCCGCAACGTCCTGTTGGTGGATGATTCGATCGTGCGTGGCACGACCTCGCGTGAAATCGTGCAAATGGCGCGTGAGGCCGGTGCACGCAAGGTGTATCTGGCGTCAGCAGCGCCTCCCGTGCGGTATCCGAATGTCTATGGCATCGACATGCCTACCGGCGGCGAATTGGTTGCGCACGGGCGCGACATTGAGCAGGTGCGCAACATCATTGGCGCCGACGCCCTAATCTACCAGGACCTTGAAGCCATGAAGCGTGCAGTGCGCCGTGTGCGCGAGGACATCACCACATTCGAGGCATCCTGCTTTGACGGCGTTTACATCACCGGGGACGTCGAAGCCGCGCTCAGGGCCGGGCTCGCGGCAGCGCCCGGCGAGATGCTAAGTAGCCGGTTGAATCTGCAAAGTGCCGAACAAGAGGAGTCGCAGTCGTGAATGCTGATGAGCCTCGCGCCGCCACTGGAGTGCCTCCTTGGCATCCCGATACCTTGGCCGTGCGAGAAGCCGTCGAACGCACGGCATACGGCGAGCACAGTGAGGCCCTGTTCCTGACCAGCAGTTTCGTTCAACCAAGCGCGCAAGCGGCTGCATCCCGTTTTGCGGGAGAGGAAGAGGGCTACATCTACTCGCGCTTTTCCAATCCGACCGTGCACAGCATGGAGCGCCGGTTGGCTGCTCTCGAAGGCACTGAGGATGCGATCGGCACAGCAAGTGGCATGGGCGCCATCCTGCTGCTGTTGTTCGGTTTGCTCAAAGCTGGCGACCATATCGTGTGTTCCCAGTCGGTGTTTGGCTCAACCATCAAGCTCATCGCCAGCGAATTCGGAAAATTTGGCGTGGCCAGCAGTTTCGTGCCACAGACTGATTTAGACGCTTGGAAGGACGCAATCCGTCCCGGCGTGACCAAGCTGTTGTTTGCTGAAACACCGACCAATCCGCTCACCGAGGTGTGCGATATCCGCGCATTGGCCGAGCTTGCGCATCGGTCGGACGCCTTGCTCGCGGTGGATAACTGCTTTTGCTCACCAGCACTGCAACGGCCGGCAATGTTTGGCGCCGACCTTATCGTTCATTCGGGAACGAAATACCTGGACGGCCAAGGCCGAATCATTGCTGGAGCCGTGTGCGGGACGCGCGATCTTATTGAAGGCAAACTGCTGCCCGCGCAGCGCAGTGCAGGCATCAGCCTGTCGCCCTTCAATGCCTGGGTGGTGCTCAAGGGCATGGAAACGCTTTCCTTGCGCATGCGCGAACATAGCAGGCGCGCACTGCTCCTGGCGCAATGGCTGCAGGCGCAGCCAGCCGTAGGCAGAGTGCATTACCCTGGCTTGATTTCACATCCCCAACACGCGTTGGCCATGGCTCAGCAATCCGGGCACGGCGGCGCGGTGCTGTCTTTCGATGTGCAAGCGGCCACGCCCGAGCAGGCCCGTGAGCGTGCCTTTCATATCATCGATCAGACCCGGCTGTGTTCCATTACGGCCAATTTGGGTGACACGAAAACCACCATCACGCACCCGGCCAGTACTTCGCATGGTCGTCTGAGCGAACAGCAGCGGCAGGCGGCGGGGATCAGCCAGGGGCTGATCCGCATCGCTGTCGGCCTTGAGCACCCAGACGACATCCAGTCTGACCTTGCGCGCGGGCTCGGCACCCAGAGCTGAGCACAGCGTTTTCCATATCTCGAATTCATGCCAGCATGAGCGCAACCATTGCACCGATTCGCACCCGCTTCGCTCCAAGCCCCACGGGATTTATCCACTTGGGTAATATCCGTTCCGCGCTCTATCCGTGGGCGTTTGCTCGGCACCATGGCGGAACCTTTATCCTGCGGATCGAAGATACCGACACTGAGCGCTCCACACAGGAGGCGGTCAAGGTCATCATTGACAGCATGGACTGGATGGGACTGCATTACGACGAGGGCCCGTATTACCAGATGCAGAGCGTGGAGCGCTACCGAGCAGTGCTGGATCAACTCGTGCAGGGCGGCCATGCCTACCCCTGCTACATGAGCACCGCCGAACTCGACGCGTTGCGCGAGCGGCAGATGGCCGGAGGACTCAAGCCGCGCTACGACGGTACGTGGCGCCCCGAGCCCGGCAAGGCTTTGCCTGGCGTGCCCGCTGGCGTGCAACCGGTGCTGCGGTTTCGCACACCTGCGCAGGGCAGTGTGGCTTGGGATGACAAGGTCAAGGGTCGCGTTGAGTTCGCGAACGACGAACTCGACGACTTGGTAATCGCGCGCCCCGATGGGACACCAACGTACAACTTCTGTGTTGTGGTCGACGACATTGACATGCGTATTTCACATGTGATTCGTGGAGACGATCATGTCAACAACACCCCGCGGCAAATCCATATCTTCCGTGCACTCGGTCACGAGCCTCCTGTTTACGCGCATCTGCCGACCGTGCTCAACGAGCAGGGTGAGAAGTTGTCAAAGCGTAACGGCGCCAAGAGTGTGCTGCAGTACCGCGATGAGGGGTACCTCGCAGATGCAATGGTGAATTACCTTGCCCGCCTAGGCTGGTCGCATGGTGATGCAGAAATCTTCACGCGGGATGAGTTCGTGCAGTGGTTCGACCTCGAGCACCTCGGTCGCTCCGCTGCGCAGTTCGACGGCGAGAAGCTTAAATGGGTGAACGCCCATTACCTGCGCGCCCTGGCACCCGCAGAGCTGGCCGCACAGGTGCGCCCCTACCTGCAACGCCTTGGGCTGCGTGAGCAGGGGGTTGACCTGGCGGCAGCTGCGATGTTGCTGCGCGAGCGCGCGCATACGCTCTTGGAAGTCGCCGAGCTCTGCGGCATGTTTTATGCTGAACCCGAGCCGGACGCCGACTTGTTGGTGCAGCATCTCACCCCTGCTGCACGCGCCGCACTTTTGGACCTGCGCTCGGTGCTGCAGGCTTTGCCGGTCTGGGAAGCGCCAGCCATCGCAGCGGTGATGAAGCAGATTCTTGTCGCCCACCAACTCAAGATGCCGCAGGTGGCCATGCCTTTGCGCCTGCTCGTCACCGGGCGGTTACATACGCCTTCCTTGGACGCGGTCCTGGCGCTATTCGCGCGCGACACCGTGATGCATCGGCTGGCAAGCGTCGCTTGAGGGTGGGCTGACTCTAGGACAAATAGGTCGCTTAAGCGCTCTTGATGTTGTACCTTCGCGACGTTTTGGGTTACAATTACATGTGTTGATCAAGCGGGTCGGTTCGACTTGAACCCGCCGATCATTGTTTCGATGACCCAAGTTCCGTTAGAGGGCGAGCCGTGGCGAAAACGACTACTACGCGCAAAACCGTGGACTCCGATACCGATGTTCTGGCCAACAAGCCGGCATCCAAGGAAGCCAATCCCTGGGATCTCATGATGGAAAACGCTGCCGAAGTGGCTTCGACATTTCGCAAGCGCCCCCAAGTCAAGGTCTCCTCACCTTGGCGCGAAGGTTTCGGTCGGCCACTATCCCAGCGCTCCCGCGAAATCTACGAGCACATTACCGCCAATAAGACGCGGCTCAAACAGAAATAGGCTTTAGCTTTTTGCGAGATTTGGGCTGACGAGGGGCCGGTGGCTTTGAGCGCTGACCCTCAACCGTGATCAAGGAAGCGGCGCCTCGCCTGTCGGGTCGGGCGTTCCGGCCACGCTGAGGTTGCGTGGTCTGTGGAGCTTGCGTGGCAGAGGCAACGTCCTTTGCGCATTCAGTTGGCGGCACGTGCGCAAGCGGCGGCGTTGCGCTGCCACGGGCGGTGCCGGTTCCGACTTCAGAGTTTTTGCTTGACCACGGGGCTGCTGCCTTCGGTGTGTGTGCACACAACGGCTGCAGGCGCAAGCCGTCTTAGGCTAGTTTGGCCAGCGCGTTGGCGCAGCCTTCCACGAGCTTTGGTCCATGGTAGATCAGCCCCGTGTAGATTTGGACAAGATCGGCGCCGGCCTCAATTTTTTCCACGGCGTCCGCTGGCTTCATGATGCCTCCCACACCAATAATCGGATAGGTTGGACCAAGGCGTGCGCGCAGTTGCGTGATCACACGCGAGGATTGCGCACGCAATGGTGCTCCGCTGAGGCCCCCGGCTTCAGCCGCGTGGGGAAGGCCGGCTACAGCTTCGCGCGCGGTGGTCGTATTGGTGGCAATCACGCCGTCGATTCCGTGGCGGACCAGCGCATCGGCCAAGGCGGTGATTTGCTCGGACTGCAAGTCGGGCGCCACTTTCACGAGCATCGGGACGTGCTTGCCGTGTAATTGCGCGAGCCTTTCACGTTCGCGCGCCAAGCCGGCAAGCAAACCCTCCAGAGCTTCATCGGTCTGCAATTGTCGCAAGCCTCGGGTATTGGGGGATGAAACGTTGATGGTCACGTAATCGGCATGGGCATAGACGTCGCGCAGGCAGGCCACGTAATCCGCTAGGGCGTCCTCAATCGGCGTGGCTGCATTTTTGCCAATATTCAGGCCTAGTGGGACCTCTCGTCGGCTGTACCGCACGTGGTTCAGAAACGCTTGCAGTCCCGCGTTGTTGAAACCCATGCGATTGATCAGTGCCTGTGCCTCGGGAATCCGGAACATGCGCGGCTTGGGGTTGCCGGGCTGTGGCCGAGGGGTAACGGTCCCGATCTCAACAAAGCCGAAACCCAGGCTCGCCAGCGCATCGATGGCTTCGCCGTTCTTATCCAGCCCGGCGGCTAGCCCCACGCGATTGGGAAATCGCATGCCAAGCAGATGCACCGGGTCGTGCACGCGCGCATGTGCGTAGAGCAGCGCCAACCCTGACTCGTGAAGCAGCCGCAGGCTTCGCAGGGTCAACGTATGGGCCACCTCGGGGTCAAGAAGAAACAGCAGCGGACGGACCAACGCGTAGGGCAGGGGCATTGTGGACGGAGGCAGGAGTATGTCTTCGGATCACCGCGCATGGCGAGGCGAGCGGCGATAATACGGCCACCCCTTTCACAATCGAGAACATGACACAGGACGAACTCAAACAAGCCGTGGCGCGAGCCGCGCTACGCCACGTGCCCGATCACGCGATCATTGGCGTTGGGACTGGCTCGACGGTCAATTTTTTTATCGACGCCTTGGCGACGCTCAAAGACCGGGTGCGTGGGACGGTGTCAAGCTCCGAGAGCAGTACAGAACGGCTCAAGGCGTACGGTATCCCGGTGCTCGACCTGAACGCGGTGGACCACATCCCGGTGTACGTGGACGGCGCGGATGAGATCGACCCGAACGGCGCGATGATCAAGGGCGGCGGCGGAGCGCTCACACGCGAGAAGATCATCGCCGAAGTGGCTGCACAGTTCGTGTGCATTGTTGATGCCAGCAAGCTGGTCCCGGTGCTAGGCAAGTTCCCGCTTCCGGTCGAGGTGGTGCCGATGGCGCGGGAACTGGTGGTGCGACGGCTGCGGGCGCTGGGCGGCGAGCCCAAGCTTCGTGAGGGCTACGTCACCGACAACGGCAACGTCATTGTCGATGTGCATGGCTTGGCCATCACCGAGCCGTGCCAACTCGAGAACACAATCAACCAGATCCCAGGTGTCGTGACTGTGGGCCTGTTCGCACGCCGTGGTGCGAACTTGGCGCTGGTGGGCAGGGCCGACGGTGTCGAGGAGCGATCTTTCCGCTAACGGCACTCGCTACAACTCAGAATTGGAAGCCGGGTGGAGCTTTGGGGTTCGGCGGCGATTGAACTGGTGATGCAGGCAATCCGTCTGTGTTGTCTGTCTTGTTCGCGCCTGGACGCGAGGCGCCAGGGGTCGGCGCCAGTGGTTCAGGTGCGGCGAACCTGTAGTCGTTGGGCAGGATGGATCGCTGCGGATAGCCGGCAGTTGTGAGCGCTTGGCTCCAGGCACCAGGGTCGAAGCCCACGCGCAATTGCACACCGGCCACGGTCAGAAGCGGCAGTATTTCGGAACCATGGCTCACGCCCTTGTACGCCGTGACATCGGCTGGGGTGGTGATGGTCTTGTCGGTGTAAGGTACGCCTCGCGCGCGCAAGAACCCGATGCCGTCGTCACAGGCGGGGCATTGGGGTGTCGTGTAGATCACAACCGGGTATTGGCGCACGAGGGCTGCAAGTTCCGTGGGAATAACGCTTGCGCCCTGACCGTGTTGTGTCTGAGTGGGGATGCCGATGCGCTTGACCTGGTCTCCGGCGCGGCTCGGTGGAATGTCGGTAAACGTCACGTGTCCGTCCGGGCCGATCACCTTGTACACCGCCCATGCTGACGGTGCGAGCAGCAAGGCCAAAACCGTGGCGAGAGGAATTGTGCGTGGATGCATGGGCAGCGAGTCTCCGGGAGGTCGGGTTGGGGTCAGGCCGGTTCGATCATGCCTTGATGGCGCAGCAGGGCATCAATGTCGGGATCGCGCCCGCGAAACGCGCGGAAGGACTCGAGCGCTGGGCGGCTGCTTCCGCGGGCGAGGATCTCGTCGCGAAAGCGCGCGCCGATGCTGGCGTCGAGCACGCCTTGCTCCTCGAATTGTGCATAGGCATCGGCCGAGAGGACTTCGGCCCATTTGTAGCTGTAGTAGCCCGCTGCATAGCCGCCGGCGAAGATATGCGAAAAGCTATGCTGGAAACGGTAAAAGTCTGGTGGGAACACGACCGATACCTCTTGCCGTAAGGTGGCGGCAATGTCTGCCACGGCCTGCGGCGCAAAGCTTGAAAGACCATGGTGCAGTCTCAGGTCAAACAGCGAGAACTCAACCTGGCGAAGAGTGTGAAGGCCCGATTGAAAGTTGCGCGCGGCCAGCATACGGTTGTAGAGCGCACGTGGCAATGGCGCGCCGCTGTCAATGTGGCAAGTGAGCTTGTGCAGGACATCCCATTCCCAGCAAAAATTTTCCATGAACTGACTGGGCAATTCCACTGCGTCCCATTCGACGCCAGAAATGCCGGAGGCAGCAATATCGTCCACCTGCGTTAGCAGGTGGTGCAGTCCATGTCCGAACTCGTGGAATAGGGTCTGCACGTCGTCGTGCGTAAGCAAGGCTGGATTGCCACCGACGCCAGCGGCAAAGTTGCATGTCAGCAACGCAACAGGTGACTGAAGTTGCCCGCTTGGGCGTAGCCAGCGGGCCCGGGCATCGTCCATCCAAGCACCTGAGCGTTTGCCCGGTCGTGCATGCAGATCCGTGTAGAACTGCCCTACCATGCGGCCTTGTGGTGTTTCTACGCGCCAAAGTTGAACTTCGGGGTGCCAAGTCGCGCCGCGCCCAGTGGTGTCTTCGTGAATGCGCACGCCAAATAGCGTCTGCACCAATTCGAACAGCCCGGTCAGCACGTGCGGTTCCGTGAAGTACTGCTTGACCTCCTGTTCGGAGTAGGCGTAGCGGGCTTCGCGCAAGCGCTCGGACGCATATGCGATGTCCCATGGCGCCAACTCAGGCAAGTCCAGATGCTCCGCGGCGAAAGCACGTAAATCCGCCAACTCTTGCTGCGCGTAGGGGCGTGCACGGCGTGCCAGATCAAGGAGGAACCCCTCGACTTGGGCAGGGCTGTCCGCCATTTTGGGCTCAAGCGAAAGCTCGGCATAAGTGGTGTAACCCAGCAGCCGCGCCTCTTCCTGCCGCAGTGCGAGCAATTCAGCCATCACCTGAGAGTTATCGAGCAAGGGGTCGCCCAGATCACTCGCTCGGGTTACGTAGGCGCGGTACATGTGCTCACGAAGGCCGCTGTTACGGGCATATTGCATCACCGGAAAGTAGCTTGGCTGGTGTAGCGTGAACACATAGCCATTCTTGCCGGCCTTGGCTGCTTCGTCGCGCGCGGTATGCAGCACGTCATCAGGAACGCCAGCGACCTCATCCTCGCCCACTGACAATGTGAACGCGTTGGTGGCATCCAGGAGATGTTCGGAAAAGGTCTGCGCGAGTTCGGCACTGCGTTCCTGGATGCGCGCATAGCGCGCACGCACATCGCCCTGGAGCTCGGCTCCGCCCAAGCGGAAATCACGCAATGCGTGCTCGATGATGCGTTGACGCGTCGCACCCAGCCCGGCAAAAGCCGCGCTTGTGCGCAATCGTTTGTACTGGGCGTAAAGCCGCTCGTCGGCGCCCAGTTCAGTCCAGAACTGGGTGATCTCGGGCAGCATGGTGTTGAAGGCCTCGCGCAGCTCAGGCGTGTCGGCGACCGCATTGAGATGGCCCACAACGCCCCAGGCGCGGCTGAGTAATTCGGTCCCCAGGTTCAGCGGGTCGACGACAGCTTCCCATGTGGGCGGCGTCGAAGGGTCGGTGACTTGCTTCAGGGCAGCACGTGCCTGCGTGATGAGTTCAGTGATGGCCGGCTTCACATGTTCGGGCCTCACCTCAGCGTAGGCAGGAAGCCCGGAGAAGTCGAGGAGAGGATTGTCTCGGGGATGAGGATTTGCCGTCATGGTGCGTTTTCAGTACTGTTCGCAGGCTTGAACGGTATTGGCAAGCAGCATGGCGATGGTCATCGGCCCCACGCCGCCTGGTACTGGGGTGATCCAATCGGCCACGCACTCGGCCGAAGCGAAGTCAACGTCTCCACACAGGGTCCCATCAGGCAGGCGGTTGATGCCGACGTCAATGACCACGGCGCCCGGCTTGATCATGCTGCCCGTGATCATCCGCGGCTTGCCAGCGGCCGCCACCAATACGTCGGCTTGTCGGCAGGTGGCGGCCAGATCCGGCGTGCCACTGTGGGCGATCGTGACTGTGGCATCGGCTCCTAGCAGCATAAGCGCCATGGGCTTGCCGACGATGTTGGACCGGCCTACGACGACAGCATGCTTGCCGCGAAGATTGCTCATTCCGACATGCTCAAGCATGCGCATGCAGCCTAGCGGCGTGCAGGGTCGGAAGCCCGGTTGGCCCACCATCAAGGCGCCGGCGTTGGCCACGTGAAAACCATCGACGTCCTTTCGTGGCGAGATCGCCTCTATCACGCGTTGCGCGTTGATATGCGGGGGCAGGGGAAGTTGCACGAGAATGCCGTGCACGCCGTCGTCCTGATTCAGCGCGTGGATGCGCGCCAGAAGTTCGCCTTCGCGCAGTTCGGCGGCGTACGTTTCATGGATGGATCGGATGCCGGCCTGCTCGCAGGCGGCAACCTTGTTGCGGACGTAGACTTGGCTCGCCGGATCGCTGCCCACCAAAATGACCGCCAATGCTGGCTGGTGCCCAGCGGCAGTCAGCGCAGCGGCGCGTGCAGCCACTTCCGTGCGGACTTGGGCGGACAGGGTCTTGCCATCAATGCGTCGAGCGGTCATGAAATTCGTATCCAAGAGAACGGGGCGCCGCAACGCCAAGCGATGCTGGATGCGGGGATCTACTTGCTAGCGCCCAGGGCGATTTTCAGAAGATCGGCTACGGTATTGGCGCCGAGCTTCTCCATGATGTTGGCGCGATGCGCTTCCACGGTCTTAATGCTGATGTTGAGGTCATCAGCGATCTGCTTGTTCAGGCGTCCGGCGACGATACGCTCAAGAACCTGCGACTCCCGGCTGGTCAGCTTGGCCAGCAGAGCTTCACGGCTTGCGCTCTGGGCGTGTTCCTCGAGGTCGACACGAGCCTTTTGGAGCATGCGGTCGACAAGGTCGCGGAGCTGGTTTTCGTTGAAGGGCTTTTCGATGAAGTCGATTGCGCCTTTTTTCATCGTCGCCACAGCCATGGGAACGTCTCCATGGCCGGTGATAAAGGCCAGCGGCATGTTCACGCCGCGCTGGACCAGCCGGTCCTGCAACTCCAGGCCGCTCATGCCGGGCATGCGCACGTCAACGATCAGGCAGGCGACCTCGCGCGGATCGAACCGCGTCAGAAACGCTTCGGCGGAGTCGAAACAACGCACCCGGTAGTCGTTGCCTTCGAGCAGCCATTGCAACGAGTCGCGCACGGCCTCATCGTCGTCAATGACATAAACCGTCCCTTTGCTTGCAGGTTTCATGGGCTCGTATGTTGAAGTGCGGAAGAATCAATGGTGTTGGTGGCTGTCACCCAGTGCATCGTGCCGTGCGTGTCGCTTGTCACTTCTCGCCGACGGGCCCGGTCCAGCTGTTGCCCGACTCAGATTGTTCGGGGCTCATATCATGCCCCTCGCCTGCAGGTAGACGCAGCACCGGTTCAAGCGGCAGCGTGAAACCGAATACGCAGCCAGTTAAAACCTCCTGATTGTATTGGTTCTCGGCCCACAAACGGCCTTGGTGAAACTCGATGATGGAACGGCAGATATTGAGCCCGATGCCAAGGCCCTCTGCTTTGGTTGTGTAGAACGCCTCAAACAGGTGGCTCATAACGTCTTCGGGCACACCGGTCCCGTTGTCCCGCAGGATGAACGTGGCTTGCTGCGAGTCTGCAGTAATGACAAGTTCGATGCTGCGGGCCACACCTGTGCGTTCCGCCTTGTCCACCGACTCAGCCGCGTTGCGCAGCAGGTTGAGCAGCACTTGTTCGATGAGAATCGGGTCGGCTTGGATCGGCGGGATTCCGGCAGCGATATGCGTGAAAAGGCGGACGTTGCGCCGCCGCAATTCGATTTCGGCCAATTCCAGCGTGTTGTGCACGATGTCCTGTACGCGGCACAGCACACGGTGCGGCTCGCTTTTTTTCACAAAATCGCGTACGCGCCGGATTACGGCCGCTGCGCGTTGGGCCTGGCGCGCAGTCTTTTCCAGCGTGGCCTTGAGATCTTGCGGCGGAAGCGACTGATTTTTCAGGCGGGCAATCATTCCGCTGCAGTAGTTGTTGATTGCCGTTAGCGGCTGGTTGAGTTCGTGTGCCAGCGACGAGGCCATTTCGCCCATGGCAATCAGTCGGCTGGTGATCTGCGCCTTTTCCTCCTGTGTGCGTGCAACTTCTTCGGCTTGGTGGCGGGCCGTAACGTCGGTGGCGATGAGCATCTGAACAACGCGGCCATCCACCCATTGGATGTAGCGTTGGCGCACGTCGAACCAGCGATCAAGTGCGGTCACGTGGATTTCGTGAGCCTGCGCTTGTGGATTGATGAACTCGCCGGCTGGCAGGCCCGCGAAGGCGTCGACTTCGTCATTGTTGTCTTGTGTGGCGAACACGGGTGGATCCTGGCCGCTGAGGAGATGGTGTCCATGCGCCGAGGCGCCGAACCACTGGCGGTACAGCTTGTTGGCGAAGAGCTGCTCGACACGGTCGATCGCCAGCACTGACACGGCCGCATCAAGGCCTTCCAATACCGCGACGAATCGCTCATGCGAGGCGGCCAGCTCTTGGCGGATGCGAGTGGGTTCCGTGATGTCGGTGACAGACGTGATCCAGCCTGTCTGGCGCTCGCGCGCGTCGATCAGCGCGGACACGTAAATGCGAGCGTCGAATTCGCTTCCATCCTTGCGACGCAGCTTGAGTGCAAAACCCGAAGGTGGGGCGAGGCCATCAATGGTCTGCTGCAACGCCAATGCCATCTCGGCCGAGCGCCTCGGCGGCCAGTAAGGGTGAGGTGGAGCGCGGCCGACGAGTTCACCTTCGGAGAAGCCGGTCATTTTGCAAAACGCAACGTTCACATAGCTGATGCGCCCTTTCAGGTCGATGGCCTGCATGCCAGTGGAGAGGGAGTTTTCCATCGCCCTTCGAAAGGCGGTCTCACGCGTCAGGCTTTCCTGGGTTTGCAGGCGCTGACGCATTTGGCGCCAGGTACCCCAAAGCATCCACAGCATCAGTGCCGAGAGCACGAACACGGCCCAGTACAGGCTACGCTGCGCCCAGCCGGGCGCCGTGTGGTAGCTACTCACGCGCATGAACAGGCCACGTTCAAAAGGGTGCAAGGCCACCAGGTACTGCAGTGGCTTGGTGCCAGTATTTGCTGAGGACGTGCTTGCCAGCACGTCCTGTTGGCTGTTGACGAGGGCTACGGCATAGCGCGTGCTTAGCTCCTGAGCCACGGCGCCTCGAAGCATGCCGTCCACCGAAAACACCGCGCTGACCGTGCCGGCAAATTGCTGGTTTTGGAGCACAGGCGTGACCGATTCGACCACCCAGCCGACCCGGGGTAACGCGTAAGGCAGTGTGTAGGCGGTATGCAGGCTTCCCTGCGCTTGCGCATAGGCACTCTCGGAAAAAGCCAGCGCAAGTGGCTCGCCGGATCGCAGCAGCTTGAGGTCATGTGGGAGCGAAGGGCTGACGGCGACTTGCTTCACGGTGGCCTTTGCGTCCGAGGCATACACCATCAAGACGCTTGCATGCTGGTGAATGAAGCTGTGCGCCAGGAACTCGAAACGGGTGGGCTGGCGCGGGGACGATTCCAGCGCGTTGACCATGGACTGGAGTTGTTCCTGCATCAGCGCCATTTCCAGACCCATGCGCTGTTGCGCCCATTCACTGTCGCGCTGGAGTGTGTCGCGCTCACGCTGCAGTTCGGTTTGCTGCGTGTAGCGCACCAATGCAGCAGCGGCGCCAAGGAAAAGGACAAGCGACAGCAGCGGCCCGAAGAGAAGCAGGCGGTCTGCACCGCGCGTGCGCAGCAACGATTGGCCATGAAGGCGCCACCGCATGAGCGCGGTGCCCAGATGCGACGGAAAGGAGAGCATATGACGTGTGTTCACGCCCGCAGTCTATGCAACATGAACTCTCCCGCCGCTAAACGCATGGCGTCGCGGGGGTTTCGCGGGTCAAGGACTTGGACCTGCGCCGTTGCCGTGGCAGAGGTTTGGGTCTCGCCGCCACG
>JABBOE010000092.1 GCA_019351955.1 Pseudomonadota bacterium | reverse complement strand
TCGCGCGACGTCCTGCGGGTCGGCCCCGACACGCCCGTGGCGGCAGCCCGGCAGATGCTTGATGTGCACCATATCAAGGCTCTGCCTGTCGTTGATGGCGACGACTGCCTCGTGGGCATCGTCAGCCTGCACGACATGCTGGTGCGCGGCGGCGGCGCCGGTGCTCCGGCGGGCGATGCCGCGCCGACGGCCTTCTGTGTCACGGACGTGATGACCCGGCAGGTGCTCACCACCCACCGCACCCGGCCAGTTGCCGAGTTGGTGCAACTGTTTGCCGATTTCGGCGTGCACCATCTGCCTGTGGTGGACAACGCGCGGCATGTGCTAGGCATGATCACGCAGTCAGACATGATCGCTGCGCTCGACCGACTGCATCGTCAGACGTCGACCTAAGTCGGCGCTGCGCGGCGTCGACGACTTTTAGACGTGTGAACAACGCACGGCCGCTGGAATTGGCCGCTATTGTGTGCTCGTCTGGGAATGCCAGGCTAGTTGTGCTCGACATCAAATGCACTCGCGCCGCGCTTGCTCGCCCATACGGACGTGGCCGGCTAGATTGCAGCGCGGTGTCCCAGGCCCCCCGCGTTCAGCGATCCACCTGGAGTGGCCGCTGTGCCGGCATGGCCCGCTCCATTTACCCTTTCAGATTCGTTGCATTTGCAGCGGTTCGCCTGCTAAGGATGACGTCGAGGTGGCACGAAGGCGGCACTTGCCGCGTGCGCCAACTCGGGCATGGTTCCAATGCATGATGCGATACACCCCATTGCCGAGCGAGACGCGCAGCTAGCCTTCGGCACGCCGGTTACAGCGAAGGCTGACGCCTACAGGCAATCGATCGCCTTTGTGCGAATCCCGACAAAGAAGTTGCTGCTGTGCCACACGAGAAACCGAATTCAGCTTTGCCGTACCGGCAATCGTAACGCTTGAATTCAAAGGCATCGAACATCGGGATGGAAAGCAGAATCACACGGGGCGGCCCAAAGGTCAGCGACCGCATTCCAGTTAAGTCATTACACAGCCGTTACCTAACCGGCAACAAAAAGCCCGGCGTGTTGGGCCGGGCTCATGCTTGAATACTTTGGGGTGGCTGATGGGACTCGAACCCACGACGACAGGAATCACAATCCTGGACTCTACCAACTGAGCTACAGCCACCACAGAACTCAACATTATATGCGGCTCGGCGAGCCACATCATGCCCGCCGAACCGCTCAACCGATCGCTCGTGCGGGAATTTTGTAAAGCACCTTAACTCCATAGCGCTTTTTGAGGCTGTCGATATAGGCCTCGGTCACCGCTCGCGAGAGAATTTGACTCATCGTACCCTGCTGGGCCCGCAATTGCTCCGCATCCGGCGTTGAATTGCTGACGCTGTCGATCGAAACGACCGCATAGCCCCGATCCGGAAGGACGACTCCCGTCAGCGCAGGAAGCGTGGCCGACGACACTTGAAAAGCAGCAGCTGCCACGGGTGGGGGCACGGCTGCATCCTTGGCCGGTCGGTCTTGGGAAATTTCGAGTGGTGCGCCCCACGGCGGCTGTGCCTTGCCTTGCTTGGCAGCGATCAAGGCCTCCTCACCAGCTTTGGTCGCGAGCTTCGCTGACTGCGCCCGGACGAGCAAATCGCGTGCTTTGGATTGCGCCTGGGCAAATCCAAGCGTGGTGGCTGGCTGATAACTCACGATACGGGCTGACACCAGGGTGTTGGACCCGATGTCCACGGCAGGGATGTTGCGCTTGTCCCGCACGCTGTTCTCACTGAACAACGCCTGCAGAAACTTTGCATTGGCAAGTGGATCAGTCTTCGCATCCCCGGGGTTTGGTGTCGGGGTGACGCCCTGTGCCGTGCGCACCGCCAGGTGCAATTTGTCGGCGACCTCAGCGAAGCTGCGGCTGTCTTCGTAAACCATGTTCTTGAATTGATCGGCCACGTCGGCAATGCGCGCCTGAGCCGCCCGATCCTCCAACTGGCTCTTAATCTCGTCCTGAACCTGCGCAAGCGTCTTTTGCTCTGCTGGCTTGATGCCGGTGAGCTCAATAATGTGAAATCCGTACTGGGACTTAACCGGCCCCACAATCTCGCCCACTTTGTGCATGGCGAACACTGCGTCGGCAAAAGGCTTAACCATGCCATCGCGTGTGAAGTAGCCGAGGTTCCCACCATCCTGCGCTGAGCCGGGATCTTGCGAATCACGCTTGGCAATGGCAGCGAACTGCGCCGGGTCGCCATGCAATTGCGCCAGAATCTTGTCGGCCTGGGCCTTGGCTGCTTGCTCCTGAGCGGGCGTTGGGTTCGGCGGCAACGCGATCAGAATATGGCTGGCCCTGCGCTGCTCAGGCGAACTGAACTGTCCGATGTGCTTCTCGTAATACGCCTTGACCTTCTCCGGCGTGACCGTGACCGACTTGCGCACCGCATTTGGGTCCAATACGACGTACTGAATGGCTGCCTGCTGGGGCACTTGAAACGATTGCAGATGCGCCTTGTAGAAGGCCTCCACCTCGGCAGCGGTGGGCTGCACTTGCGACGCGTAGTCACTTGCCTGGTAAAGCGCGACTCTCACCTGTCTCTTCTGATTCTGCCAGGCATAAAGCTGCCCCGCGATGGCCTTGCTTTCGATGACCGACTCGCCCATGCCGCCCAGGGCCTGTTGCAAAAGCAGTTGCTCACGTACCTGCGCCTCGAACTGCGCGGTACTCATGCCTTGAGCTTCGATCAGCTTGCGGTACGCGTCCAAGTCAAAGCTGCCGTCGGGTTTGCGCAGAGCGGCGACCTGCGGAATCTGCAGGATCGCTTGCTGTACGTCACTGTCGCTCACGGCCAAACGTTGCTTGCTCACAGCCACTTGCAGCACCAGCTGGCGAATCATGCCGTCGAGGGTACGCATCTTGGCCTCGGGCGTATCAAGCGACTTGATGTCAGCAGATGCGCCGAGCGCTTGCTGCATGCGTGCCACTTCACTGCGTTGGGCAGCGTCAAGCTCCTGCATGCTGATCGGAATGCCATCCACCTTTGCCGCCACGTTGCCGTTGCCGCTAAAGCGGTCATAGCCCTGTATGCCGAAGAGCACGAAGGACGGGAAAATCAGCAAAAAGAGGATTAGTTGCAGCAGCTTGGTGTGCTTGCGGACGAAATCAAACATGGAGAGGCTCGCTGGATGCGTTCACATCGCGAAGTGCAATGAGAGGATATCTGCCAAAAAACAAAAGGCGAACCGTCGTTCGCCTTAATTGCCACCGACGCTAGGCGCCGCAGCTTGCAACTGGTGGGTGCTGAGGGGTTCGAACCCCCGACCTACGCCTTGTAAGGGCGCCGCTCTACCAACTGAGCTAAGCACCCGCAAATCTGCGTGCAAAGCCGCGCGCTTTCAAACTTAATTCAGAGCGTCCTTCAGCCCCTTGCCCGGACGGAATTTGGGCACCTTGGCCGCTTTGATCTTGATCGCTGCACCAGTGCGGGGATTGCGCCCAGTGCGCGCTGGGCGCTTGGTTGCTGCAAACGTGCCAAAACCGATGAGGGTGACGGTACCGCCCTTCTTCAGGGTGACCTTCACACCTTCGATCATCGAGTCCAGGGCGCGGGCTGCAGCGGCCTTGGAGATTTCTGACTTCTTGGCAATGTGCTCGATAAGTTCTGTTTTGTTCACTCTAGCCCCCTCGAGAGGATGGTTCAACAACAAAAAACGCCGATGTGCCCGAGGCACGATGCGGCACGGAATTGCTCCTGGTGCAAATGGTTGTGCAAATGCGCCTTTTGAAATACTCGCTGCGGTATCGTCACCCGACGACAGCCGCGATTTTACGGGCATCAGCAATTGCATTAGAACGACGCACCCCTGCCCTGTCAATCGCGATTAGCCTTGCCAGCCGCTGTACGGATGACTTGCTCAATTGCCAAGCCCATTTCTTGCGTCGAGGCTCCGCCGCCGAGATCGGGCGTGCGCGGAGCGCCGCTTGCGGGATCGAGCACATGCTCAATGGCATCGATGATGACGTCATGCACCTGCGTGTGGCCCAGAAAATCCAGCATCAGCGCAGCGCTCCAAATTTGCCCAATCGGGTTGGCGATCCCGCGTCCGGCAATGTCCGGGGCCGACCCGTGCACTGGCTCGAACAGTGACGGATAACGACGCTCTGGGTCCAGATTCGCAGAGGGCGCGATGCCCAGGGTGCCACACAACGCGGGCGCCAGATCGCTCAAGATGTCACCGAATAAATTACTCCCGACGATCACGTCAAAATCCTGCGGACGCTGCACGAGACGCGCGCACAGCGCGTCAATGTGGAACTGATTCCAGCGCACGTCGGCATGCGCTTGCGCCACCGCGCGCACGCGTTCGTCCCAGAACGGCATCGTGATGGAAATGCCATTCGATTTCGTGGCTGAGGTGAGCAATCGCCGCGGCCGACGCGCGGCCTGCGCGTATGCAAAGTGCAACACGCGATCCACGCCAGTGCGTGTCATCACCGTTTCCTGAAGCGCCAATTCGCGCTCGGTACCGGCAAACATGCGCCCGCCAGCGTTGGAGTATTCGCCCTCCGTGTTCTCACGCACGATGAGCAAATCAATGTCGCCTGGCTGCATGCCCACGAGTGGCGAGCGCAGACCACGCATGAGGCGCGCCGGGCGCAGGTTCACGTACTGATCAAACTCGCGACGAAACTGCAGCAGCGAACCCCAAAGCGAGACATGGTCGGGCACCTTTGCGGGCCACCCAACGGCTCCGAAGAAGATGGCATCGAAACCGGCCAACTGCTCCTTCCAATCCGCCGGAAGCATACGGCCATGGTGCAGGTAATAGTCGCAGGAGGCGAAGTCGAAGTGCCGTATATCAAGCGCAATCTCGAAGCGGCGAGCTGCCGCTTCAAGCACGCGTAAACCCTCAGGCACGACCTCGCGGCCGATGCCATCACCAGGGATCGCAGCAATACGCAGAGCCCGTTGCGACGGCGAATTTGTCATAGGAGTCGCTTCTTTCACCAATTCATTCCGATAGCTTGATACCAGCCAGCGCGAGTTTGAAGTAATACATCATCGACCAAAGCGTTAGCACGGCCGCAATGTCGAGCAGCCAAGTGCCCCACGCGGACGTGGACAGGAAGCCGAACAAGCGCCCGTCATACAAGAGAAAAGGAATGGCCACCATCTGGGTGGCCGTCTTGACCTTGCCTAACCAGTTCACCGCCACCGCGCGCGAGCGCCCGATGCGCGCCATCCACTCGCGCAAAGCAGAAATGGCTATCTCGCGGCCAATGATAATGAGGGCCACCAGTGCACCGATGCGCGACAACTCCAGAAGCACCAGCAGCGCGGCGGAGACCATCAGCTTGTCAGCCACGGGATCGAGAAAAGCGCCGAAGGCCGACGTTTGTTGCCAACGCCGCGCGAGGAAGCCATCAAACCAGTCCGTGATAGCGCTTAGGACAAACAGCACCGTGGCGACCAGGTTCTTTGCTGGCATCGATAGCCAGGGCTCGGGCAGGGCGTAAACACCAATGATGAGGGGAATAGCCGCCACCCGCAGCCAAGTCAGAAATGTCGGCACTGTCATGGTGGAGCGCATTATTTCACTCACTCGGGCAACGCTGCCGGTTCAGTGCAAGGCCGCATAGATCGTCTGCGCCAGTTCGCGTGAAATGCCGTCCACCGTCATCATGTCCTCAACACTCGCCAAGCCAACGCCTCGCACTCCGCCAAAGCGCGCTAGCAGGCGCGCGCGACGCTTCGGTCCAATGCCAGGGATATCCTCAAGCTTGGAGCCCCCCGTGCGCGCCTTGGCCCGCTGGGCGCGCATGCCGGTGATGGCAAAGCGGTGGGCCTCGTCGCGGATTTGCGCCACCAACAACAGCGCGGGATTGTCCGGTGGCAGGGCCACCTTCGGGCGGCCATCAGCAAACACAAGTTCTTCAAGGCCGACCTTTCGCCCCTCCCCTTTCTCCACGCCCACCAGGCGCGAGATATCCAGGCCTAGTTCCTCGAACACGTCGCGCGCTGCCGACACCTGGCCTCGCCCCCCGTCAATCAACACGAGGTCTGGAAGGCGTGCCTCCGCATCCTCGGCGAGTCGAACGTAGCGACGTGCGAGCACCTGGCGCATGGCAGCATAGTCGTCACCGGGCGTGATGCCCTCGACCTTGAACCGCCGATACTGCGACGGCTGCATGGCATGGTGTTGAAACACGACACATGACCCCTGCGCCGCTTCGCCTGCGGTGTGGCTGATGTCAAAGCACTCGACACGTAGCGCCTCCAGGTTCTGCGCGTCCAGCGCCAGCACCTCGGCCAGCGCACGGGTACGGTCGTGCTGGGCGCCCTTCTCGGCCAGCATCCGAGCCAGCGCCAGCTTCGCGCCCTGCTCCGCCATATCCAACCAGCGCCTGCGTGTTCCACGCGGCGCTGTAATCAACTGGGAATGCCGACCGCTGTGCTCCTGCAAAGCGGAAATAATTTCAGGGTCAATAGGCAGGCTGCTGATCAACACGGACGGCAACGGCAAGTCCAGGTAGTGCTGGGCAACAAAGGCGTCAAGGACGGTTTCTCCGATTGGATCGCCCACGGCTTGCAGGATATCCGGCTCGTGCAATGCCGGAAGCCCCTTTGTCTGGCTGGGAAAATAGGCTCGGTCGCCCAGGTGCCGACCGCCACGCACCATCGCCAGATTCACGCAAACGTGACCACCTCGGATCCCCACGGCCAAAATATCAACATCCTGGTCGCTATCGACCTCCATGCTCTGCTGGTGCAGAACGCGCGACAGGGCACTGATTTGGTTGCGTACAGCTGCTGCCTCTTCGAACCGCAATTGCGAGGCCAGTTCATGCATGCGTGCCTGCAGATCGCGTAATACCCCATCGTGCTCGCCGCGCAAAAAACGCACGGCGGCACTCACGTCCGCGGCGTAGTCCTGCTGCGAAATGCGCCCGACGCAGGGCGCCGAGCAGCGGTGGATCTGATGCAATAGGCAAGGTCGGCTTCGGTTCGCAAACACCGTGTCCTCGCAGGTCCGCAGCAAAAAAATCTTTTGCAAAATGGCAATACTCTCTTTCACAGCCCAGGCGCTGGGATAAGGCCCAAAATAGCTGTGCCTGCGGTCCACCGCGCCGCGAAAGTAGCCCATGCGTGGAAAGGCATGCCCGGTCGTCAGCTTCAGGTATGGATAGGACTTGTCATCGCGAAACAGAATGTTGAATCGCGGGTGCTGGGTCTTGATCAGGTTGTTTTCCAGCAGCAACGCCTCTGCTTCGGAACCCGTCACCGTGGTTTCCATCCTTGCGATGCGCGAAACCATATGCCCGATCCGGCTGCCACCATGCTCCCTTTGAAAATACGTGGACACCCGCTTTTTTAAATCGCGGGCCTTGCCCACATAGAGCAGTGTGCCGTCAGCCGAGAAGTATCGGTAGACACCGGGCAGATGCGGCAATGCGGCGACTTGGCGAGCCAACGCCGCAGGGTCGGCTGGAGCGTGCTGCAGCGAATCCTGCGGCACGGCGGTATCAAGGGAAGGCGCACGCTTTGCATCCGGAGATGCGCGGTTGGAATCGTCTGTCGCAGCCATGCGACCACCCTAGCGCCCGAAACCCAAACCTGCGCCAGCCTCAGCCGCCGCCCGCGCGAATACAGAGCGAAACATGGGCGCCGTCAACCGTCCCGTGTTCTGGTTGTAGCGGCTGCAGTGGTAGCTATCGTAGAGAACCAGACCGTCCAGTTCGTGGCGGGCCCCATGGCCAAAGCGGGCGGCGGAAGGCTTGAGACCCAAAGCCATCAGGACCGCACTGTGCCCTACCGTGCCAAGAGCCACAATGACCCGCAAATGCGGCATGGCTGCAAGCTCCGCACGCGCAAAGACGTTACATGTACGTACCTCAACCGGTAGCGGCTTGTTGTCAGGCGGAAGACATTTCACGCTGTTGCAGATGCGGCACCCCAGCAGTTCCAACCCATCGTCTGCAGTGATGCTATGCGGCTCGTCCGTTACCGCCACCGGTGGATTGCGCCGCGCCAGACCCAGCTCAGTTAGCGTGCCATACAACAGTGGGCCGGCGCCATCGCCTGTGAACGGCCGGTTACTGGCATTGGCTCCATGCAGACCCGGAGCAAGGCCCACGACAAGCAACGGGGCAGAAATCGGGCCAAATGAGGGCACAGGCAGACACGCATAAGAGGGGTAGCGCGCACGCACAGCGTCGCGATAATCTGCCAATCGCGCGCAACGGCGACAATGCGCGTCGTACACCAAACCATCCGAAACTGCGGCGCTTGCGCCACCTTGCTGATGAATCATCGGGAAACCTGGGATCTGTTCTGTCATGTCGTGGACAACTTCGGCGACATCGGCGTGGGCTGGCGCCTTGCGCGCCAACTCGCGCATGAGCACGGCCGCAACGTACGGCTGTTCGTCGACGATTTGAACACGTACCGCCTCATCTGCCCTCAGATCAACCCGCGGCTTGCGCAGCAAAGCGTAGACGGCGTACAGGTCTTCTCTTGGAGCCGGCAACTCCAACTCGAACCAGGCGACGTGGTCGTTGAACTGTTCGGCTGCAGGCTTGCCCCGCCCTACGTTGAGCGCGTCCAGCAACTCGGCCCTGAGAGGGTACGCTGGATCAACCTGGAGCATCTCAGCGCGGAGCCGTGGGTTGAAGGCAGTCATCTCAGACCCTCGCCACAAGCCGGTGGCATCAATAAGCTGTTTTTTTTCCCCGGGTTTACGCCCGCCACTGGTGGCCTGATCCGGGAGGCTGATTTGCTGACCCGGCGCGACGCCTGGCAGGCCATGCCCGCAGCGCGACGCATCGCCTTGCGGTCATTAAGCCTACCGCCTCCGCCGGAGCATGCCCTCACCGTATTGCTGTTCAGCTATGCGCGCGAGCGACTGGAGTCTTGGCTCCAGAGCCTCGCTGCAGACGATCGGCCGACAATGCTGTGGATCTGTCCTGGTCCGATTCTGGACACGGTCAACAACTGGCTTCACATGGAACTGCTCATGGGGCAGACCACAGTGCGCGGAAGCCTCACCCTGTGCTCGCTGCCCTACGTGCCGCAGGAGCGTTTCGACGAACTCCTTTGGGCTGCCGACATCTGCATCGTCCGCGGGGAGGATTCGTTTGTGCGTGCGCAATGGGCGGCGCGACCCATGGTTTGGCACATCTACCCACAGCGCGACGATGCGCACGACAAGAAGCTTGGCGCCTTTATGGATCTCTACCTGAAGGATGCCCCCCCCGAGGCCCGCGACACCGTGATCCCGCTATGGACGGCGTGGAACAAAGGGCTCGACCTCGAAAGCGCGTGGTCCGAATTCGTCGCCGCATTACCTCAACTGCGGCGCCACGCCCATCGCTGGTGCAACCAATTGGCCACCCAGCCTGATCTCGCTCATCAGTTGATTGCCGCTGGGCATGTCGAGCGAAGCAGCCCCGCACCGCTCCTGTAGATGTCTTCACCGCAATTAGACCAACCACGGTCGCTAGTTGCCACCGGCCCCGGCTAAAATGGCGTGTTGACTTTCCAACAGACACCTTTTCACCCGATTTATGAAACTCGCTCAAGAAATCCGCGCCGGCAATGTCATCATGGTGGGCAAGGACCCGATGGTGGTTCAGAAGACCGAATACAGCCGGGGAGGCCGCAATGCCGCCACGGTGAAAATGAAACTCAAGAACCTGCTGACGAGTGGCGGTACTGAGGTGGTCTACAAGGCCGATGACAAGCTGGATCCAATCGTGCTCGACCGCAAAGAATGCAGCTACTCCTACTTCGCTGACCCGATGTATGTCTTCATGGACACGGAGTACAACCAGTACGAAGTGGAGAAGGACAACCTCGGCGATGCTCTCGACTATTTGGAAGATGGCATGCAGGTCGAGGTCGTCTTCTATGACGGCAAGGCCATTTCCGTTGAAATGCCGAACAGCGTCGTGCGCGAGGTCATCTACACGGAACCGGCGGTGAAGGGGGACACGTCTGGCAAGGTCCTCAAACCCGCCAAGATTTCGACCGGCGCGGAGATTCCCGTTCCCATTTTCGTAGCAATCGGCGACAAGATTGAAATCGACACGCGCACCGGGGAATACAAGGGCCGTGTTTGATGCCCTGTTGAAATGCTGTTCGACCCAGCCTTGCCAAGGTCGCGACGGGTGCGTTAACCATGCTGCACGCTCGGACTGTGAAGGCAATGGACCTCAAAACAGGTCCCTTGAACTCTCCCGCCGCTAGACGCCTGGTGTTGTGGCGGCTGACGCTGTCCCCGTCTTAGTACCGCTCCGATGTGAAGATTCCCGCCTCCTTGGGGATCGCCGTTGCGGCCTTCAGGCCGCAACGGCGGCCAAACTTGGCGAGTGAAAAATTTTCCATGACACGATGCGTGCCGTCCGGCGTTATCGTCGCGCCGTCAATGGGCAATGTGCTGACAGGCCTGACTCGGACCCACCCAACACAGCCTGTTCGTTCGCCCCACGCCATCATATAAGTCGATAGGGATGGCCTCCAAACTGGCCCTCCAGGTTGCGCAATCGCATGAGGGGCCGTTGCAGGAGATCACACGTTCACAGGCAAGCCCTGTCTTGCTTCGAACTTCTCAGCCGCCTGTGCGGCGGCCAACGTTGTGTGTACGCCTGTTGCGGCTGGTGTGCCGCCCCCTCGCAACGTATTGATTTTGGGAGGATTCGACTGGCAACTTATGCTGTCACCGACAGCTCACAACTTAGCCGCAACTGCCGACGTACCCACAGTTATCGCAACGATCGCAGCCATCGACGCGTCGCAAGAACGGGCCGCCACAGTCTGGACATATGCGGCCGCTGGCCAACAGATCAGGCGCGGGCCCAGGGTGCTCCAAGTCAATGCGCAAACCGTCAGGCGCCGGGGATCGCTGAGCAAGGACGGCAATCGGTTGCTCACGGCCATCCTCCCGCAAAAAGCCTCGGCGTCTGAGCATTTCCTGCAGCGCGTAGGCGATAGCGGCCACTTCCGACTGGTGAAAGCGTGGAACGCGACTCCCATCCGCCTTGATGATCTCCCCGCACCGCACCGGACCCTTATCCCACACCACCTCGCGCATATTCTGTAGGGACTTCGCGACCGAACCGCCCGATCGTGCAACCAGCGACAGCAACCGCATGTTCGAAGCAATCCACTGCTGCCCCTCGTCACGCTGGCCTGCAGGCATGAAAAACTCGATTGGCCGCTCGATGCGAACTGGCGTGCCCTCCACCAAACCTTCGACTTCCGCGAACGAAATTGACAGATAAACAGTCTTCCTGCCTTCTGCGGCCATGTAACTGACCTTCGCCGTGACCGCCTGCAAGTCACCTGACGGTCGGCCCTCGATTCGGCGGGTCAGCGGATCGGTATCCGCGGGCTGCGGGGTCAGCGACGAGGACGCTTCGAGAGGCGAGGCCTGCAACACGGCACCCAGCACACTGTTCGGCCGGTACGTGGCCAAACCCTTGAGCCCTGCCTTCCAGGCCTCGAGGTATAGATCCTTGAAATCGCTAAAGGGATAATCTTCGGGAACGTTGACCGTCTTGCTGATGCTGGTGTCGATGAACGGCTGCACAGCAGAGAGCATTCGCATATGGTCCTGCGCCGACATCTCCAGAGCCGTCACAAACGCCGGCGGCAAAGCGCTGATGTCACCGCCCGAATCCCGCCATAATCGCCACGCGTGGTCAGCCACTTCATATTCGCGCAACGTGTTGTCGGACATGCGTTTTTTTCGCGTGTACGTCCAAGAAAACGCAGGCTCGATACCGTTGCTGGCGTTGTCAGCGAAGGCCAGGCTAATGGTTCCAGTGGGCGCCACGGCCAGAAGGTGAGAATTGCGCAAGCCGCCTTTGGCAATCGCCTCGCGCAAGGACTCGGGCAGGCGTTTCACGAACGCACTGGCGAGATATTTCTCCGCATCAAATAGCGGAAAAGCGCCCTTTTCCTGGGCGAGCTCGACCGATGCTGCATACGCGGCATCGCGCAAATGGCGTCCCATCTCCGCAGCGAACGTACGGGCCGGCTCGGCGTCATACCGCAGCCCGAGCATGATGCAGGCGTCGCCCAGCCCTAGAAAGCCCAGGCCGATGCGCCGCTTGTTCCGTGCCTCCGCGTGCTGCTCGGGCAATGGCCAGTAGGTTACATCAAGCACGTTATCGAGCATGCGCACTGCGCTGCGCGCCACCGCTACGAAAGCACCGAAGTCGAAGCGAGCTTTTGCGGTAAATGGCTGCTGGACAAAACGCGTCAAGTCCAACGAACCCAGGCAGCAGCATCCATAGTCGGGTAGGAACTCTTCAGCGCACGGGTTCGTCGCCTCAAACGTTTCGCAGTAGTACAGATTGTTCTCGCGATTTGCTGTATCGAGAAACAAGATGCCCGGCTCGGCGTGATCGTAAGTGGATCGCATGATCTGATCCCACAACGTGCGCGCCGGGATGCTGCGATACACCCAAAGGCCGTCTTGGCGCTGGTGGGCGCCTGCGCCGATCTGGGCGTCGCTTGGACGCGCTTTGTGAACGAGCTCCCAGGCCAGATCGCGCTCCACCGCTTGTATGAATGCATCGCTCACACCCACCGAAAGATTGAAATTCTTGAAATCCCCCCTGTCCTTGGCGTGAACGAAAGCCTCGATATCAGGATGATCGATGCGCAAGACGCCCATTTGCGCCCCGCGCCGGCTGCCCGCAGACTCCACCGTTTCGCATGACGCGTTGAACACTTGCATG
Source organism: Pseudomonadota bacterium (assembly GCA_019351955.1). Lineage (GTDB taxonomy): Bacteria > Pseudomonadota > Gammaproteobacteria > Burkholderiales > Burkholderiaceae_C > Thiomonas_A. The sequence goes on along the minus strand of JABBOE010000092.1, from coordinate 570 downwards.
AACGACAGCGGACCGCTGGCGTGCGAATGCGTGCTCCCCACCATGCTGCCAGCTGGGCGGATGCGGCTAAAGTCATAGCCGACTCCCCCGCCCCGGCGCATGGTCTCTGCCGCTTGCGCCAGCGCCTTGTAAATGCCGGGCTTGCCGTCCACATCGTCCGAAACCGAGTCGCCCACGGGCTGCACGAAGCAGTTGATCAGGGTCGCCCGAATGTCCGTGCCGGCTGCAGACATGATCCGTCCAGCCGGGACAAAACCCGCCTGCAGGGTCTGCAAGAACTCCGTCTCCCGCTCTGCCGGGTTGGCCTCGACTGCGGCCAATGCGCGAGCAACGCGGGCATGAATGTCAGTCGCAGTACGTTCCTCGCTCTTTGCATATTTTTCTGCGAGAACATCCAGACTGATGGTTTGCGGCTCCATGCCGTGCTCCTTAGCTCGTGCGACGAGCAGATCCTTCAAGGCCATGCACATGTCAATGCATGGTTATAGCGCGTCTTCGCTCCGAATGGAGTCGATCTCAGAGTCTGTGAACATTTGATGGCACGAATGCTGCATAGCTTTGGGCATGGAC
>JABBOE010000091.1 GCA_019351955.1 Pseudomonadota bacterium | reverse complement strand
CATTCCAGTCGTTCTTTCGCCGGGTCAAAGCTGGTCAAACGCCCGGCTTCCCGCGCTTCAAATCCCCGAAGCGGTTCTCGGGCTTCGCCTATCCCGATCCGGCTGGGTGGAAGCTGATGGAGCATGGCGGCCGTGGCGCAACCCTGCGCATCGGCAGCGGCGATGCCGCCCTGTCCATCCGGGCGCGTGGGCAGCATCGTTTTGGGATTGATGCCAAGCCCAACGACATCACGCTCACGCGCCGCAACGGTCAGTGGTTCGTGTCGGTGACGCTGCGCGTGCCCGATGCGGCCTGTGCGCGCGAGCGCACCGCTGATCTTCGACGCGGTGTGGATTTCGGCATCACCGACTGGGCCACGTTCGATGATGGACAGTCCATTGCCAACCCGCGCTGGGTGCGCGATGAACTGCCGCGCCTTGCAGCGCTGCAGAGCGAACGCTCTAGAAAGCGCAAAGGATCGTTGCGCTTCAATCGTATCGGGCGTCGCATCGCCCGGCTGCATGATCGCATCGGCAGCCTGCGCCGGGACTTCGTGCACAAGGAAACAACCAAGCTGGTGCAGCAATGCGCCGTCCTGGCCACGGAGCAACTGACTCCGAAGACCATGAGCCGCAGCGCACGCGGCACGGTGGATGCACCGGGCCGTCGCGTGAGGCAGAAGGCCGGACTCAACCGCGAGATTCTCTCGGCGGGGTTCGGCATGGCGCATCAGATGCTGGTGTACAAAGCGGAAGAAGCTGGTACGCGGCTGCATCTGAGCAATACGCGCCAGCTCAAACCGTCGCAGCGCTGCGCGGCCTCTTGGGAACTCGTTCCCAAGACGTTAGCGCAGCGTGTGCATGTGTGCCCGCAGTGCGGGCACACAGCCCCGCGCGACCAGAACAGCGCGTTGGTGGTGCTCATCGACGCGTTCAACACGCAAGACACGCCTGGGACGGGCGTGGCGGCGAGACCCAAACCTCTGCCACGGCCATGTGGCAAGTCCAGGTCCGTGACCCGCGAAACCCCCGCGACAACGCCATGCGTTTAGCGGCGGGAGAGTTCATGGCAACCCCAACCACCCGCTCAACCACGGCGTGATCTGCGCCAAGGGCTCAGCCGGCATCATGAAGCAGGTCTCGCCCGCCCGTCGATGCAGCCGCCGCGCCGGAAGCCGGGCAGCGAGCGCGGCGCCGGGGATTTCGAGCCGATCTCGTGGGACGAGGCCTTTGCCATGTTTGAGAGCCGTTTGCGCCCATCGCATCGTTTCTGCACCTCGGCCGGCCCGAGCGTTCCTGGCGCGCGGCGGCGATGGGGCGCACCTCCTGGCTTTCGCGCGAGGTCATCGCGTTGCCGGCTTTTCTCGGTGTCACCGCTTTCACCTTGGTATGGATGGGGCTCATGCATGCGTGGCCGTCTTGGCTGGCGCTGCTTCTGGCTTGCGGTGCCCTGTGGCTGTGTACGGCGATGGTCTACGCCTGCGTGCGCTTTATCCGCGAATGGGCCACGCCGCTGACCCTGCTGAATTTCGTTCTCATGGGTTTGGCGTCCGGATTCGTCCTGGCGGCCGCGCTATTGGCGGCTCTGTGCCTCGCTGTCGGAGAGATGGCCAGCTGGGCGCTGGGTTTGACCCTTCTGGCCTTTTTCGGGCGCATGGCCGCGCTTTTGCGCACGGCGCGACTGGTGCCGGCTGGCAGCGTGCAGTCGGCCATTGGTGTCCGCAGCAGCCACATCGTGCAGATTTCCCGCGGCTTTACCGCGTGCAGCTTCAACCTGCGCGAGTTCTTCCATGGCCAAGGGGACACGGTTTTGCGCAGCGTTAAGGGTGGCTTCGTGCTTACCGGTTTCCTGGTTCCTCTGGGCCTGATTGGCGCAGGGATGGGTGCAAACAGGCCGCTGGCTTGGTTCGTCGTGGCCTGGCTGACTCTCAGATGACCGGACTCATTGCCGAGCGCTGGCATTTCTTTGCCCTAGTCAGCCATTCCCAAAACCGCTACTACGCCGCGGCCCATTGATCATTTGCGCGGCTCCAAGGTGCACGTTCGCGGCGTAGACCTTGCCGGCCACACGGGCGAGGAAGGGCGTGGTTTGACATCCCTCCGCCTTTGGCTTTCGCCACCGCTTGCGCCGGAAGGGGGGAGATTCCTACGGCGCTCGCCCCGTCATCGACCCGGAATGCGCCCCTTCGGTGGGGTCCCGCTGCTACCCGGCACGGCGACGCCACTCACTTCATAGGCGATCCGGGCATTTTCCGCCCTTCACGATACAGGTTCAATAGACGGCACCACCCAGACCGACCGCAATCACCACAGGATGCCCGGGCATCCGCACGATCCTTCCACACCCTCAACATGTCGCGCATTTGGTCAATTTTGGAACGGGTCGCTTGGCTGCGGGTGTGGCGCGCGTTGAAGGTGTGGTGCCCGCGCGTGATGGTGCCGATGGGCCGACGGCGCCCTTAGGAGCAACACGAGACTTCCCAACCGGAGGGACGCGCGTGCCAGCGCATCCGGCGGCTGGCGGCCGAAGCCGAGTGCCGTTCACCTCGCTTCGGGCCGCCGCGGCGCCGGGCGACCGCTGCATCGGGCCTGCTCAGCGGTCGATCGCGCCCAGGCACAGATATTTCATTTCAACGTATTCGTCGATGCCGTGGTGCGAGCCCTCCCGGCCCAGACCCGATTGCTTTACGCCACCAAAGGGCGCCACCTCGTTGGAAATCAAACCGGTGTTGACGCCCACCATGCCGTATTCCAATGCCTCGCCGACCCGGAAGATGCGGCCCACGTCACGACTGAAAAAATAGGCTGCCAACCCGAACTCCGTGGCATTGGCGGCCGCAATCGCATCCTCCTCGGTTTTGAAGCGGAACACCGGCGCCACGGGCCCGAATGTCTCTTCTCGTGCACACAACATGCCGGCGTTGGCATCGGCCAGTACCGTCGGCGCGTAGAAACGGCCGCCCGATTCCACGTTCAGGACCGTGCCGCCAGTGAGCATGCGGGCACCTTTGGCCAAGGCGTCGTCCACGTGCCGCTGCACCTTCGACAGGGCCTGCTCATCGATCAGCGGTCCGACTTGCACACCTTCATCAAAGCCGCCGCCCACCTTCATCCCGGCCACTCGTGCGGCGAGCTTTTCGACGAAGTTCTCATAGATGCCATCCTGCACGTACAGGCGGTTGGCGCAAACGCAGGTCTGCCCGGCGTTACGGTACTTGCTCTGCATCGCACCATCCACCGCAGCATCCACGTCAGCGTCATCAAAAACAATGAATGGTGCATTGCCACCGAGCTCCAGACCGAGTTTCTTGATGCTGGGAGCTGATTGCGCCATGAGGATACGCCCGACTTCGGTGGAGCCGGTGAACGACAGGTGGCGCACGATGGGGCTATCGCATAGGACCTTGCCGATGTCCACTGAACCGGCAGCATCGCTCGTCAGCAAGTTGAGCACCCCACGCGGCATGCCGGCGCGCTGTGCGAGCTCAGCCGCGGCAAGCGCCGTCAGTGGCGTCTGCTCGGCGGGTTTAATGACCACGGGGCAGCCCGCGGCCAAGGCCGGGGCGACTTTGCGGGTGATCATGGCCAACGGGAAATTCCACGGTGTAATGGCCGCGCACACGCCGACCGGTTGGCGGATGACGAGCAGCCGTTTGGTCGGATCCGGGCTGGGAATCGTTTCGCCGTACACGCGCTTGGCCTCCTCGGCGAACCACTCGACAAAGCTTGCGCCGTAAGTGACTTCGCCCTTGGCCTCGGCCAAGGGCTTGCCCTGCTCGGCGGTCATGATGCGCGCCAGATCGTCAGCATGCTGCATCAGCAGATCGAACCAGCGACGCATCACCACAGCACGCTGTTTGGCCGTCTGAGTGCGCCAGGCGGGCCACGCCCGCTCGGCTGCTGCGACAGCCGCCTCGGCTTCGCCTGCACCGAGCCTAGGCACGTGCGCAAGCACGCGGCCTGTGGCCGGGTCGTGGATCGGCACGGTGTTAACAGAGTCGATCCATTGGCCATCGATCAGTGCCTGGGTCTTGAGTAGAGAAGGGTCTTGCAAAAGGGCGAGGGGTGAGGTCGCGGTATCCATGGCGGTCTTTCTGGTGTGTGAACGAAGTCAGCCGCCAATTTAGCCTCACCTGAGCGCATTTGCACAGCACCACCTTGGGGGCGCTGGGGCAACCACTGGGCGGCGGGTCTCGTATCCCGTCGCGTGGCATCGAAGGGGGTGACGCCTAAAATCGCGGTTTTGCCACGGTTTGATCGCATTTGCCGCGCGAGCCAGCCCGGCCTATTCCAGGTACCTCGATGAACGTTTCCGACATCCGCGAGAAGTTTCTCGCCTACTTCGCGTCCCAGGGTCATGCCCGCGTGCCTTCGTCGCCTTTGGTGCCCGGGAACGATCCCACATTGCTATTCACCAACTCGGGCATGGTCCAGTTCAAGGATGTGTTCCTCGGTCAAGACCGCCGCCCATACACGCGTGCCACCACGGCGCAGCGTTGTGTTCGCGCTGGGGGCAAACACAACGACCTGGAGAACGTCGGCTACACGGCGCGTCACCACACCTTCTTTGAAATGCTGGGCAACTTTAGCTTCGGCGACTATTTCAAGCGCGATGCCATCCGCTTTGCGTGGGAACTGCTGACCTCGGTGTACAAGCTGCCAGTCGACAAGCTGTGGGTCACCGTGTATCAGGAGGACGATGAGGCGTACGCCATTTGGGCTGGGGAGATGAAGGTCCCTCCCGAGCGCATCGTGCGTATTGGCGATAACAAGGGTGCAAGGTACGCATCCGACAATTTTTGGCAAATGGCGGATACGGGGCCTTGCGGGCCGTGCAGTGAAATTTTCTATGACCATGGCCCAGACGTATGGGGCGGCCCCCCCGGATCTCCTGAGGGCGACGGCGACCGCTATATCGAAATCTGGAACCTGGTGTTCATGCAGTTCGAGCGCAGCGTGGCTGAGGAACGCAACTTCCCCAGCGAGGTTGAAGCTCAGGCGGTGAAGGCGGAGATTGAGCGCAAGGGTGGCATTGCGCTTGTCGCGCGCCAAGGGGATGTCTGGAAATGCACCACGTACGCGCAAAAGCCATTGCCGCGGCCTTGCGTGGACACCGGCATGGGGCTCGAACGCATTGCGGCGGTGCTGCAACATGTGCACAGCAATTACGAGATCGATCTGTTCCAAAGGCTGATCAAGGCCGCCGCGCGCGAGACCGGTTGCGCAGACCTCGGCCATGCGTCGCTGAAAGTCATTGCGGACCATATTCGAGCCTGCGCATTTCTCATCGTCGATGGCGTGATCCCGGGCAACGAGGGCCGTGGCTACGTGCTGCGCCGTATTGCACGCCGCGCGCTGCGCCATGGCTACAAGCTGGGCCAACACCACCCCTTCTTTCACAAGCTGGTGCCCGATCTCGTTGCGGAGATGGGAACTGCGTATCCCGAACTGGCGCAGGCCTCGAGGCGTATCCAGGAGATCATCGAGGCTGAGGAGAAGCGATTCGTCGAAACGCTGGAGAATGGCATGCGCATCCTCGACGCGGAGCTGGAAACCCTGCGCGAGCGCGCAGGCGCTACGCTCTCCGGCGAGGTGGCCTTCACCTTATACGACACCTATGGTTTTCCACTGGACCTCACCGCTGATGTGTGCCGTGAGCGCAGTGTCGCGGTGGACGAGGCTGGATTCGATGCGGCGATGGACCGTCAGCGCGAACAGGCGCGAGCCGCGGGCAAGTTCAAGATGGCTGGCAATCTCGACTACAGCGGTCAGGCCACGTGTTTTGAGGGCTATGAGAACTTTCAACTGGACTCCTGCAAGATCCTCGCGCTGTACGTGGGGGGCATCTCGGTGCCACACATGGAAACTGGCCAGGCGGGTGTCGCTGTGCTGGAACGCACGCCGTTTTACGCTGAGTCAGGCGGTCAGATTGGCGATAGCGGGGTTCTCTTTGAGGGCGATGACTGCGGGCTGCATTTCAGCGTGAATGACACGCAGAAGATCCAGAATGACGTGTTTGGCCACCATGGTGTGGTTGACTCGGGACGCCTGCGGGTTGGCGAGAGCGTCGCCGCCCGCGTTGACTTGGAGCGCCGGCTGGCGACAATGCGCAATCACAGCGCCACCCACCTGCTTCACAAGGCGCTGCGTCTCGTGCTCGGCGAGCACGTGCAGCAAAAGGGTTCCCTGGTGGATGCCGAGAAGACCCGCTTCGACTTCGCCCACGACGCGCCGATCTCCGTCGATGAGATCGAACGGATCGAACGCTGGGTGAACGCGCAGATCCTGCTCAATACCGCCACCAAGGCGCGCGTGCTTTCAATCGAGGACGCTAAGCAGACGGGTGCGATGATGTTGTTCGGCGAGAAATATGGGGACGAAGTCCGCGTACTCGACATCGGAGAAAGCCGTGAGCTTTGCGGCGGCACGCATGTGGCGCGTACCGGTGACATCGGTTGCCTGCGCATTGTCGCGCAAGGCGCGGTGGCAGCGGGCGTGCGGCGGGTGGAAGCCGCCACCGGCATGAATGCGCTGGTCCTGGCGCAGCGGCAGAGCGCTGAACTGGGCGCCCTGGCGGCACTGCTCAAGACACCCGAGAACGAATTGGACAAGCGTGCAGCACAATTGCTTGAACAACTGCGCGGGATGGAAAAGGAGTTGGCTGCGCTCAAGGCCCATCAGGCGGCTGTGCGTGGCGTGGAACTGGCCGCACAGGCCGAGGAGCTGGGCGTGGCGAAGCTCCTGGCGGCGCGCCTCGATGGTGCCGATGCGAGTGCGTTGCGTAGCGTGGTCGACCAGCTCAAGAGCAAGCTTAAATCGGCCGTCATCCTGCTGGTGAGTGTGGACGGCGAGAAGGTGCAACTCGCTGCCGGCGTGACGCAAGATCTCACCGCTCGTATCAAGGCTGGGGAGTTGGTGAATATCGCCGCGCAGGCTGTGGGCGGCAAGGGAGGTGGCCGGCCGGATTTCGCCATGGCTGGAGGTACTCGGCCTCAGGCGACCGACGCTGCGCTAGCCGCCGGGCGCGACTTCGTCACGCAGCGCTTGATTGCGCAGTCGGCCTAGACCATGGATAGCACGCGCACGCAGACCCGCCACATCGTGCTTGGTGTGAGTGGTGGCGTTGCCGCCTACAAGGCGTGTGAACTGACCCGCCTGTTGGTCAAGGGGGGGTATACCGCTCAAGTCGTGATGACTGCGGCGGCGACGCGTTTTGTTGGGCCTGCGACGCTCCAGGCCCTTTCGGGCCGCCCGGTCGCAACGGACCAGTGGCAACCGCTTGCCGCCAATGGGATGGACCACATTGAGCTTGTGCGTGCCGCAGATGCTCTGGTTGTTGCCCCCGCCAGTGCTGATTGCATAGGCAAGGCTGCGAACGGCTTGGGGGACGACCTGCTTTCGACGCTACTGCTTGCCCGTGACGCCATCCCCACGCTGCTTGCGCCAGCGATGAACCGGGCAATGTGGGCCAACGCGTCGGTGCAGCGCAACGTCCAACGCCTTCGCATGGATGGTGTGGGGATCGCTGGGCCCGACAGCGGGGAGCAGGCGTGTGGCGAGGTTGGCGAAGGCCGGATGCTCGAGCCCGAGAGCATCCTGCTTGAAATTGAGGCACTGTTCCAACCCAAGCTGCTCGCCGGACGGCGCGTATTGATCACCGCCGGTCCCACGTTCGAACCTTGGGACGCAGTCCGTGGCCTGACGAACCGATCCAGTGGCAAGATGGGTTGGGCGTTGGCACGCGCGGCCTGGGAACAGGGCGCAGAGGTCACCTTGGTGGCGGGTCCCACGGCGCTGCCAACTCCATACGGGGTGAGCACCGTCCAGGTGGAAACGGCGCGGGAGATGCGCGATGCGGTCCAAGCAGCGCTGGATGGGGTGGATGTGTTCATTGCTGCTGCCGCTGTCGCCGACTGGCGGCCGGCGCGTGTTGAGGCTGGCAAGCTCAAGAAACAAGGGGACGCCGCACCACCAGTACTCGAACTCGACCCGAACCCTGACATCCTTGCGGAAGTCGCGGCACGACCGGAGGCGCCGTTCTGCGTGGGCTTCGCCGCCGAAGCGGATGACCTCATCGCCAACGCGCAGGCCAAGCGTGTACGCAAGCGTGTGCCGCTGTTGGTGGGCAATCTTGGCCCGCAGACCTTCGGCCGCGACGATAACGCGTGTGTTTTGATCGATGCACAAGGAGTGCTCGAGCTGCCGCGCCGCGCCAAGCTCGACTTGGCGCGGCGCATTTTGGTCGAAATCGTATCTCGCATGCCATCCCAACAATCATGACCCTGCCTATTGAGATCCTTTTGCTCGACCCCAGGCTGCGTGAGCAGCTACCTGCCTATGCCACGTCAGGCGCAGCGGGTATGGACCTGCGAGCATGCATCGACGCGCCGCTTGCGCTGGCGCCTGGTCAAGCCGAATTGATCAGTACGGGCCTGTCCATCCATGTTGCGGACCGGGGTCATGCCGCCATGATTTTGCCGCGTTCCGGGCTTGGCCATAAGCACGGGATCGTCCTGGGCAATCTCGTTGGTCTCATCGACTCGGACTATCAGGGCCCGCTGATGGTGAGCTGCTGGAACCGCGGCGTGCAACACTACACGGTTCAGCCCTTTGAGCGCATCGCACAACTGGTGATTGTTCCGGTGGTTCAGGCGCAATGGCGGGTCGTTGAGGCGTTCACGCCAAGCGCACGTGGCGAAGGTGGATTTGGGTCCACCGGCCGAACGTAGCGGGGCAGCAGGATGGCGCGCAGGCTCAGCCGGGCGGTTGCCGCACGCTTTGACACAATGCGTGAGCACGCTGTATTGCGCCCGTTTGCCGCGCACATGAGTCACCCTGCGCTGTGGAGCCTGCACCGGCGCAGCGTGGCCCTCGGTGTTGCTGTGGGCCTTTTTGCCGGGCTTATTCCCGGGCCGTTGCAGATGTTGGGGGCGGGCGTTCTGGCGGTGATCCTGCGGTGCAACTTTCCGATTGCTCTCGCCACCACCTTGTATTCGAATCCGCTGACGATCGTGCCGCTGTACCTGCTTGCCTATCATCTAGGCAGTTGGGTCACGGGCGTCAATGGGCGCGACAGGCTTGCTACTGTGCCGCATTTCGACTGGACTCACCTCGCCGCTTCAATAAAGGCGCTTGTGCATTGGTCGATGGGACTGGGTGAGCCGCTTGTCGTTGGATTGCCGATCCTGGCGCTGGTCCTGGCGGTTCTGGGGTACGTGTTGGTCCGGCTCGGTTGGAGCTGTTCGATTCGCCGGCAATGGCGGCGCCGGTGCGCTGCACGTGCCGGTTTGAATCGCGCGTGACAGGCACGTGTCCCGGCATCGCCAAGCCGGGCTAAGACCTCGCGGCCAAACCCATGGACCGTCGAATCCGGCAAGAGACAAATTCCCGCGCGTTGCCCATGATGCGGCCGTTTTTTCGATAAATCTCGAGGACCGATGTTGTGGGCGCTCAGCGGGCTTCGGGCCGTAGATCGTCACGTCCGCGGGCGGGCTGAACGCGGCTCGGATCTTGGCGCCGGCGGCACTGGATGAGCGGGGGTCTCCTTCCCGCCGCTTCTGGCGAAGCGTTGTGTGTCCTTGCGGTCCCTCGCTAGGTTCGACTCCCGGTCCAGGCAAGCGTCCGCACCATGTGCGCGCCCGAGTGGTCGGGTGTGGCGAGGCGGACGATGTGCCAGACACCGCACTGCGTTGCGTGCGTCCAGCCCACGCTCGGCGCACGCCAGAACGTTCCTAAGCGCTGCCGCGCGGTGTACCCGTGAAGAACATCCCGCTGTCCACATCATCCAGATGTGCGCTTTGCGCCTCACGCTCATCTGGGTCCGGCGCACGGATATCCAAGATCGTGTAGCGAACCCGCAGAGCCATCCCGGCTAACGGATGGTTACCGTCCAGGATGACCTTGTTGTCGGCGATGTCGGTGATCGTAAAAAGGGCCCCAGGCGCAGCCGACGCGCAACCAGTGGGCAACTGTTCAAACTGCAGCCCGGGTTCGAGCACATCGGGAAAGAGGCGGCGCTCTTCCACACGCAGAAGCTCCGGGTCATAGTCGCCAAAGGCGTCGTGGGGTTCGATCTGAAGCTGCCCGCTTTCGCCCACACGCTTACCCACAAGATCCTGGGTAATGACCGGCAGGAGGTCGGCACCGCCGACGTAGAAGTCCGTGCCTTCCTCATCATCGGCAATGGGCTCGTTTTGTGCGTCAGTGAGGTGCCAGGACAGCGTCACGACGGTATCGGGTGCGGCTTGCATAGGAGAGACATCGCAAAGGACGGAATGAAAATGGCGGCACGCGCGGACTGCAGTGCGACGCAGCGCCTGCGTGCAGTTGCAAGCTTAGCGCCTCAGGCATGCGAAGCTAGACTTCATCGCAGTGCGCGGGCATGCAATCCGTGCGCGGCGCTTGCGCAATCACTGGAACGGACACCTCGCGTTGCAGGTGCCGAAGCAGCCGCGGCATAGCCTGCCGAGGCGCATAAATTTTCACACGCACAATGCACCCTGCTCCATTTCGCCATCTAGACCCTATGAGACGCTCTTCAGAGAAGGCAGCTTGGCCGCTGCAAGGCATCAGCCACGCACATTTCTTGCAACGCCACTGGCAGCGCCGCCCGCTCCTACTTCGTCAGGCAATCCCGGGATTCGCACCGTTGCTGACGCGTGCCGAGTTGTTCGCATTGGCGGGCGAGGATGATGCGGAATCTCGCCTCGTGCAGCGTCAGGAAGGTCGATGGACGCTCAGGCACGGCCCCTTCGCCCACCGCTCGTTTCCCGCTCTGCGCAAGGGCGATTGGACGCTGCTCGTGCAGGGCGCCAACCTTCTGCACGACGGCGTGGCGTCGTTCCTGGAGCGCTTTCGCTTTCTTCCCGATGCGCGATTGGACGATGTGATGATTTCCTGGGCGAGCAACGGTGGCGGGGTGGGACCTCATGTCGATGCTTATGACGTCTTTCTGGTCCAGGCCGAGGGGCAGCGGCAATGGCGCATCGGACCTGTCAAAGTGCCCCATTTCGAGCCCGAGCAGCCGTTGAAGCTTCTCACGAATTTCGAGCCTGATGCGGAATTTGTGCTTGATCCCGGCGATGTGCTCTACCTGCCGCCGGGCTGGGGCCACGACGGTGTCGCCGTTGGCGCGTGCATGACTTATTCCGTTGGCTTCCGTGCCCCGCCGGAGGGCGAGCTTTTGCAGCAGCTGCTGTGGAAATTGGCCGAGGATCTTGCACCCGGTGAGCGCTATAGCGACCGCGGTCGCGTTGATACCGCGGTGGCTGGGCACCCGGCGAAGTTGCCACAGGACTTGGTGCACTTCCTCCGAGCGGCTTTCTCGCGCCTGAACCCCGCATCGCGGGACTTCGAGGCGGCCTTGGGCGAATTGCTCACGGAACCCAAACAGCAGGTGTGGTTTGAGGCGGCGTCGCGCAAGCGTGCCCAGTTGCTGAAAGCCTGCGCCGCTGCTGGCCTTCGCTTGGATCGGCGAAGCCGCATGCTTTACACAGCAAGGGACGTGATGATCAACGGGGAGCGCGTCGCGTCGGGGCTTGGGCGCTCCAGACTGCTGCGCCGGCTCGCCGACCGCCATGCCATTGGGGTCGATGACTGGAAGGCAGCGCGTCCCGAAGAAATCCAAGCCTTGCTGCAGTGGTGCGTGCAGGGTTGGGCGCATCCAGATCGTGAAGGAGACTTGTCGTGAACACGCGTGCAGGGGAGGCCGAGGCGGTTGATTCGCAGGTGCAGGGGCGAGCGGCCTGGCGGCACGCCATTCGCACGTTGCTCGCCCAGCCAGGCGATTCAATTCGCATGTATAGCCCCGACTACGCGGATTGGGGGTTAGGAGACCCGGACGTCATTGCGGGGTTGGACACTTGGGCCATTGGGCGCAGCCAGGCGAGTGTGCGCATGCTGGGCCAGCGGTTCGATGGCCTGCAGCGCGAGGATCCGCGGTTTGTCCAGTGGCGCATACGCTTCGCCCACGTTATTGCCTGTCACGCCTTGCCCGAGGAATGGGGTGGCCTCCAGGAATGTCTGCTGCTGCCCGAGATTGGGTTGCTGGTCATCCCCAGCGAGAGATCACGGCTTGCCATCTACTGTTCGGGTGCGCGCCTCCACGCCGCGGTTCATGCGTTTGATCAGGCGTGGGATCATTCCGTGCCTACTTTTTCCGCCCATACGCTCGGACTGTGAACAATTTGCAACAGTCATCGCGTAGTTATGTCGACCTCCCGGGGAAAACCCGAGCGAGCGCTATACTTCTGTACTGAACTTTGCATGGCCGCTTGAGGCATGAGGGTTCGTGATTCAAAAAACTTCCCGGAATCGCCCGATTTCCATTGCCCGTTTGATTTGTCTGACGCTTTGAGGATACAAATGAAAAAGTCCCTTCTGTTGGCTTCCATGATCGCTGCCCTGGCCCTGGCTGCTTGCGGTAAGAAAGAAGAAGCAGCTCCTGCTGCCTCGGCCGCTGCCTCGGCCGCTGCTTCGGCCGTTGCGCCTGCTGCCGCTTCCGCCGTTGCTCCTGCTGCTGCTTCGGCCGCTGCTTCGGCCGCTGCACCTGCTGCTGCTTCGGCTCCTGCCAGCGCCGCCAGCAAGTAAGCATATTGAGGCGCGTTTCGCGCCGAGTATGTCAAAGCCAGCGCAAGCTGGCTTTTTTTATGCGCGATCGGCTGGCTCCGAACGTGCGCGGGTTCAATACCGGTGGTTTGGGGCTTGAGAGGGCGACATTAGCAGCCTCGGCATAGGGGGCAGGCAACTCCCGCAGCCATGTATGGCGCGCCCCGCGGTTGGTGTGATCGAGTGCAGGACATTCGCTCGGGGCAGGCCCCACCCAGAGCGCGAGCGGCGTGAGCGTGTTACGCGGCACGCTGTGGGAGTGCGTTCGCAGGCGATCTCCAAAGCTGTGAGGAATAATCGGAAAGGGTCGAGAAGGCCCGAACGCGCTGACTGAGGACGTTTCGATATCGCTGGTTCGAGAGCGGAACGTTCACACGACCGATTCATCCATCCCCAAGACGTCGATCCGGTGGGCGCCTTGGCGGCTGACGATTCGAATCGTCAGCCGCGTGCTCCCGTTGCAGCAATGTTCTGCTCGGAGGAGGCACCGACATGCACGGCAAGACCGCTTGAGGCGGGGGCGGAGGCGGGAAGGGGCGCAAAAAAAGCCCGCTGTATGACGGCGGGCTCTTTCATCGGCGACGGATGCCGCCTCAAGACCTTACTTGATCTTGGTTTCCTTATAGGAAACATGTTTGCGTGCTACCGGATCGAATTTCATGATTTCCATCTTATCCGGTTGAATCCGCTTGTTCTTCGTGGTGGTGTAGAAGTGGCCGGTTCCCGCAGTGGATTCCAGCTTGATTTTTTCACGTCCGCCTTTGGCCATGGTGTTTCGCTCCTGTGCTGTTCAGTGCTCAAACTTCGCCGCGGGCACGCAGGTCGACCAATACCGCGTCAATGCCGACCTTATCGATCAGGCGCAGACCGGCATTCGAGATGCGCAGACGTACGAAACGGTTCT
>JABBOE010000090.1 GCA_019351955.1 Pseudomonadota bacterium | reverse complement strand
CTGGCGCCATACCTTGATCCTGAGCTGTAACTCTATTTAAGGGATGTTGTACTAGCTCACCAAGCCAATCCACACCGTTGGTCAAAACACACGCGCAATTGGCGCTATGTTGATCAGGTCCACCTGAATCCTGAAACACAAAACAAGGAGACCAAGGTCCACTAAGAAGCTGCTTGATTTAACACCTTCACGCGACAACTGGCTTGACAGCCGCCGCACCTGGCCAGGCGCGCGACGCGTCGGCTGGACGGGCACTGCTCAGTCGCCTGGGCGCGCCAAACAGGCCGCTGCATCTGCTCATGGATCGGGCCTACGAGGGCAACGAGACGCGGCAGCTTGCACTCGAACTTGGCTACATCCCTGTGGTCCCGCCACTGAAGACTCGAGTCGAGCCGTGGGAGTACGACCGAGAGATGGACAAGCGCCGCAATGAAGTCGAGCGATTGCTTCGGCGACTCAAGGGCTTTCGGCGCATCTTCTCGCGGTTCGAGAAGCTTGATGTCATGTTCCTCGGCTTCATCAGTTTCGCGCTGATCGCCGACGGTATCCGGTTGTGCTAACACGACCTAGTCGACGGCTGCACTGGCATGCTCGAAAAAAAGTGGCGGGCGAGACTCGTTCCCGCCCGCCCCAACTTCCTGCCGCTCGCTTGAAGACTGCTTCGGCCGAGGTCCGTCGAGGAGGAAGCACCCTCCCGCACCGGATTTCGGCCCTTGTTGTTGCGTGTGCGATGGCCCCGTCGAGTGTCGCGCCGACCGGGGTCAGCCCATTTCCACGGGCACAAAAATCCGGTTGTTGCCGCGCTGGATGAGCAAGGCGACGGTCTTGCCCGAACTCTTGAGGATGGAGCGAACCTGCTCCACGTTGTCCACAGGCTTGCCGTCAACCGCCAACAGAATGTCACCGGATTGCACACCGGCCTGCGCGGCTGGGCCCGAAACGTTTTCCACCAGCAGGCCATGACGCACATCAGCTTGCTGTTCCTCGGTCGGCTTGAGCGGACGCACCTGTAGACCCAGGCCATGGCCACCTTCGGAGGTGCTCGCGTCGGCCAACACCATATCGTTGCTGAAGCTGCCTAGCCTGGCTATGACTGTGCTCTCGTGGTGGTCGCTCCACACGCCGAGCTTGACGGGTTGGCCGGGCTGCATCAGTCCGATCATCATCGGCAGGTCCGCCGAGTCATTCACAGGTTCGCCATTCACACTGAGAATGATGTCGCCGGCCTTGATGCCGGCCTTTGCCGCTGGGCTGCCCTTGGATACATCGGCCACCAGTGCCCCGCGCGGGGTCTGGAGCCCAAAGGAATTGGCGAGTTGCTGCGAGACCGTTTGCACGGCGATGCCCAGCTTGGCATGTTCGACGTGGCCGTTCTGGATGATCTGCTTGGCCACGGCTTCGGCCACATTGATCGGAATGGCGAACGACAGGCCTTCGAACGCTCCGGTCTGCGTGAAAATTTGCGAATTGATACCTACGACCTCGCCCTTTGTGTCAAAAAGCGGGCCACCGGAGTTCCCGGGGTTGACCGCCACGTCGGTCTGGATGAACGGCACCATGTCATCGTCGGGCAGCGATCGGCTCTTCGCGCTCACGATGCCCGCGGTCACGGTGTTGTAAAAGCCGTAGGGCGACCCGATGGCGAGAACCCAGTCACCCGGCTGCAGGGTGGCCGGATTGCCCACGCGCACCGTAGGTAGGTTGATTGCCGGGATTTTCACGACAGCAATATCGGTTTTGGTGTCATAGCCCAGGACCTTGGCCTTGTAAGTGCGATGGTCGGTGAGTGTCACCGTCACTGACTTGGCATCCTTGACGACGTGGGCGTTGGTAAGGATGAGCCCATCGGAGCTGATGATGAAGCCCGAGCCGAGCCCCTCGGTGGGAACCTGATGCGGTTGCTGGTTCTGAAACTGCTGAAAGAACTGGAAAAATGGGGAATTGCGCAATTGCGGCGGTATTTGCGAAATGTCAGCCCCCGATGTGGCCTTGGTTTCGCCGCGCACATTGATGTGCACCACTGTCGAACCGAATTCCTTCACGATGGTGGAAAAATTCGGCCCGCCCACGGCGGCAGTCGGCATCGCCGCAGCTGGCGGATTGTTGAACAGGGGCACCGCCTTGTGGTTCATCTCCACATGCGCTGGCATGCCGGCATAGCTGAACTGGTAGGCCATAAAGCCGCTGGAGCCGATGATGCCGGCCGCGACCAGGGCTGCCCAAAGTTTTCTGGATTTCATCGTGTGCCTCCGGGATGGATCGGATGGGATCGAATTTGCTTGTGCTGAATGATCCTTTCCTCCGCTTAGGACTGCCTTAAGTGGTCAAGCCGCGCAGGTTCTCAAGGTCGGAAGCGTGGGCACCCGTGCCGGTCGCTCTAGGCTTTCGCCGTTGCAGCTTGCTGCCGGACAGTTCGCTGGGTTATGGTGGCACGTACTGCTCGCACTGGAGTCGGCACATGAGCCCGCATTCTCGTTTTATTCCGAAGGCCTTAATGCGGTGGCTGCTTGCCGCACTGCCGGTTGCGTTCATGTCTTTGGCCTGCCAGGCCCAGTCACCATCATTGCCCACGCCGCACACGCGGGCTGCACAGGGCTGCGCCGTGGCGCCATCAGGCATCGTGCACCTCGAGGCTGTGGCGCGCGGCGAAGTCAAGCCCGACCGCGCCGTGGCGACGCTGGCCGCCGTGCGCCAGGGTTCGGACGCTGCAGCCCTCAACGCTGAAGTCGCAAGGTTGCTGGATGCAGCTGTTGAGGCAGCGCATGCCACAGCGGGGGTGGCGGTCCAGACTGGAGGTTTTCAGACAACACCGCGCTACCGGACGGTCTCCGGTCAAAGCGAGCAGGACGGATGGACGGTCCGTGCTCAGTTGATCCTCAAATCGGCGGACTTTATCGCGCTGGGTCGCCTACTCGGACAGCTCGCGCAGACCCTGCAAGTCGAGGCCACTGGCACGGAGATCTCGGGTGATCTCCAGGCGCGTGAGCAAACGCGCCTCACGAAGATGGCTATTGCACAGTTCCGCGCCCGAGCCCAAGCCACGGCGCACGAGTTCGGTTACCGGGACTTTGCCCTGCGCGACGTCAGCATTGGGAACTTGCAAGGGCTAACACCCGCGCCGCGACCCATGTTCCGCGCTTTGGTCGCGGCCGGCCCTGCCGAGGTTCCAGTCCCCATTGAGCTTGGCGTGTACACCTTGGCCGTGAGTGTGCACGGCTCCGTGCAACTGCAGCGCTGATTGCCGATTCGACATCCCCCATGTGTGAATTGTTCGCTGTCAATAGCGCCCGCCCAGCGCGGGTTCGACTTCGCTTTGCCGAGTTTGCGCTGCACGGAGCGCACGTCCACGGTGGCAATCCCGACGGGTGGGGCGCGGCCTATTTCGATGGCGCCGAGGCCCATGTCCTGCGGGAGCCCCTGCCCGCGGTGCAAAGTGCCTTCGTGCGCGTGCTGGAAGATCACGACTTTCACAGTACGCTTGTGCTTTCGCATGTGCGTCGCGCATCGCGCGGGCCGGTTGCCCTTGCAAACACCCAACCGTTCTCGCGCGAGCTGGGAGGGCGCCGACACGTGTTTGCCCATAACGGCGACCTCCCTGACATCCAAACGCGCTGGCCGCTCGGCCCCGGATGTTGGAAGCCCATCGGGCAGACCGATTCGGAGCATGTGTTTTGTCAGCTGCTGCGCATGCTTGCGCCTCTGTGGCAGGGGGAGATTCCGAGCGTTGAGGCGAGGCTGGATGTAGTGGCGGCCCTCGCCGAGGGCTTGCGCCCCATCGGCCCCGCCAATTTCCTCTATACGGACGGTGACGTGTTATTCGCCCATGCCCACCGCCGTCGCCAGGCGGATGGGGTTGTTCGCAAGCCTGGATTGCATCTGCTACGTCGCAAGGCTGCGGGATCACATGTTCAGGAAGCGGCGGGCATGCAGGTGTGCAGCAGCCATGCCGGCGATCATCTCTTGACCATGCTAGCCAGTGTGCCCTTGGGCGGGGGTAGCTGGGAGGCCCTTGCCGAAGGCGAAATCGTCGCCCTGCGCGAAGGCCGATTGGTTGCAAGGCGTTCGGGCGGACTCGCTTGACCCTTTAGCAGCGCGCTTCTGCGCGCTTGTCGGACAATGACGCGTCCGTCGCGTATTTCCCTTCCGCTCTACCCCCTATGCCTCGTCGTTTCCTTTGGATGATCGTTGCTGTTGTTGTGTTGGCGCTGGCCGCAGTTTGGTTGGTTGACTGGTGGCGCGGGCCGCTTGTCGTGGCCTACCGTGTGGAGAGCCGTCCACTGGTGCAGGACGTGGTTGCCACAGGCCGCATCATCACGCCTTCGCGCATCAGCGTAGCAAGTGAGATCACGGCGGTCGTGATCAAACGCCTGGTTGATCGGGGTGAGGAGGTACGCCCCGGCCAGATTCTGTTGGAACTGCGCAGTGACCAGGCGCGTGCGCAGCGCGATCAGGCTCAGGCCGCGCTGCAGCAGTTGGTTGGGCAAACGCGGCCACAGGCGCACGAGGGGCTCGTGAGCGCCGAATCGGTGGAGAAACTCACGCGCAGCGAAGAGGCGCGCGCCCGTGCGCAGGTCGCGCAGGGCGCGGTTTCGCAGCAGGCACTGGAGCAGGCGCAGCAGGCGCTGGCGGCAGCGCAGGCCCAGGTGCGCAGTGCGCGCGCGGCATGGGATGCCGACAGACCGGGTGGAGCGGCCGAAATGCAGCTGCGCGCCGCACTTGCTGCGGCCAATGCAGTGCAGGAGCGCAGCCTCATACGCGCCGAGGTGGCCGGTCAGGTGCTCACGCGTAACGTGGAGGTCGGCGATACGATCACGCCTGGACAAATCCTGTTCACCTTGGCGCGCGCCGGATCCACACAGGTGTCGCTGCCCGTGGATGAACAAAACCTTGAGCACCTGGCGCTTGGCCAGGGCGCGCAATGTCTGACTGACGCTTTTCCCAATCGGCCTTTTGGTGCTGAACTCACATTCATCGCCCCGGCGGTGGACACCACGAGCGGCACCATCGAGCTGCGACTGACGGTCGCAAAGCCGCCCTCCTGGCTGAGGCAGGACATGACCACCTCATGCGACATCACCACCGGCCAGCGCGCAGCAGCGCTCGTCGTGCCTAACGACGTGCTGAGGGACCATCAGGGCAACAGGGCCCAGGTTTTAGTTTTGCGTGCAGGCCGCGCGCAGCCACAGGACATTACACTTGGCCTCCAGGGCTTGGTGGCCAGCGAGGTGACCAAAGGCCTGCACGCCGGTGACGTGGTCATCGCCGAGCGCAGCGTGCAGCCACACCAGCGGGTGCGTGCCACGCTGCAGGGGCTGCCCTCCACCGCATCGTCTGGAATCGATACCGCCAGCAGTCCGCGCAACGAAGTCGCTGGCGCTTCCCGCTAGCGACCTGCGAGAAAAGCAGCCAATGGGATTGACCTGGCGTATCGCCTACAACTTTCTGCGCGACGGACGCGCGCAGACCATCCTGATCATTGTTGGCGTCGCAGTCGGCGCAGCGGTCATCGTGTTCATCACCGCGCTGGTCAACGGGCTGCAGGGCAACATTGTGCAGCGCACCCTGGGCACGCAAGCACACATCGTGGTGAGCAGCCCCGACCTGCAGCCCCTCGTCTCGCCGGTGCCTTCTGGCACAGTGGACCTGCGCGCAGCCGACGCCCGCCCACAACGCCTGCGCTCCGTCAACAACTGGCCAGGCGTGTTGGACGTACTGCGGCAGCTTGCCGGTGTTACGGCGGCCTCGCCCATCATCACAGGTCCCGCTTTCGCGCAGCGCGGCGCTGCGGTGCGCGCGGTCGCCGTGATTGGCATCGTGCCGCAGCAATATGTGCGGGTCATCCCGGTCGACAAGGACATCGTGCAGGGCCGATTTGAGGTGGGCGCCAGCCAGATTCTCATCGGTAACCGCCTGGCGCAAGACCTTGGGCTGCGTGTGGGCGATAAGCTGCGCGTGCAAGGAGCCTCCGGCGGCTCTCAGGTGTTCGATATCGCGGGCATTTTCTCTCTCGGCGTGCGCGACCTCGACCAGCGCTACCTCTACATGGGCCTCAAGCCAGCGCAGGCGCTTCTGGGCCTGCCCGGGGGCGTGACGGAAATCGATCTGACCGTGCATGACATCTTCGACGCGGAGTCCATCGCCGCGCGCATCAGCAGGCTCACCGGTCTGAAATCCGAAAGCTGGATGACGACCAATGGCCAATTGCTCAATGCGCTTCGTTCGCAATCGCTCTCCAGCGGCCTCATTCGCTTTTTCGTCGCATTGTCGGTGGCTTTCGGGATTGCCAGCGTTCTGGCCGTGAGCGTTGTGCAGCGTACGCGCGAGATTGGCATCCTGCGAGCCATGGGGGCAACGCGACGGCGCATCCTCGCCGTATTCCTGCTCGAAGGCGCCGCTGTAGGCTTTGCCGGCTCGGTGCTGGGTGCAGCAGCCGGGGCTGGCATGGTGTGGGCCTTCAACAATTACGGGCCAGCACTGTTCTACGTTCCTGTGCCCTTCGCGCTTGTTGTCGAATCTGTGGTTCTGGCCACGTTTGCCGGTGTGGTCGCGGCAGCGCTTCCGGCCATGCGCGCAGCACGGCTTGATCCGGTGGTGGCAATTCGCTATGTCTGACGGTCAATTCGATGCCGCTCAAGGGCGCCTTGGCTCCGCTGGGGAACACTTGCGGGTCGACGCGCCGCAGCAAGGATCACCTGCCCAGCCAGTGCTGCGTCTGGACGCTTTGCGCAAGTCCTACCAGATGGGTACGCCGCTGCAGACTGAGGTCTTGCATGGCATCAGCTTCGCGCTTGCGCGCGGCGAATTCGCGGCACTGGTGGGGCCATCGGGTTCGGGGAAAACCACGCTGCTCAATGTCATCGGCCTGCTCGACGCGCCCTCCGATGGGGAACTGTATCTGCAGGGAACGCCCACGCGCATGCTCGAGGATGCCGAACGCACTGCATTGCGTGGGCGATCCATCGGCTTCGTGTTTCAGTTCCATCATCTGATCCAGGCATTTCCTGTGTTGGACAATGTGTTGATGCCTGCGCTGGTGCAAGGCGCACGCCGCACCGACGAACTTGAACGGCAGGGGCTGGCCCTTCTCGATGCCGTCGGCTTGGCCGCCCACGCCCAAAAACGCCCAAACGAGTTGTCGGGGGGGCAGCAGCAGCGTGTCGCGATTGCACGTGCCCTCCTGACCCGCCCGCCGCTTGTCCTGGCGGATGAGCCCACGGGCAATCTCGATACGCACAGCGCCGACGACGTCTTTGCCTTGTTGCGCCGATTCAACCGCGAGTTCGGGTGCGCTGTACTTGTGGTCACCCACGATCCTCGCCTCGCTCAGCGCTGTGACCGGATCCTGAACCTGGTCGATGGCAACATCGTTTCGGATCAGGCAACCACGCAAACGCCTGTCTGACGTGCCGTGCGCAACGCCTGTCCCGCAGGCGCAACCACCAAGCCTAAGCTTGTGTGTTGCGCAGCCGCAGCGGGTCGAGCATGGCACGTCGCAGGCCGTGCGACTGAAGATCAGCGGGCAGTGGTTCCTCCAACAGCAGGGCGGCAGCCGCGCGCGCCAGGCCAGGCGCGCTTTGGATGCCGTAGCCACCTTGGCCCGCGAGCCAGAACAACCCTGGAACATCGGAGTCGTAGCCGCATACCGGTTCGCCGTCGGCGACAAAGCTGCGCAAGCCAGCCCAGGTGCTGCGTGGGCGCCGTATGGTCAGCGTGGTGGCCTGTTCAATGGCCCAGATGCCTGCGGCAATGTCCAGTTCTTCTGGCTGCACATCCTGTGGGGTCACGGCGTCTGCATTGGCGGGTGAACCAAGCAGGGCGCCGCCTGAGGGCTTGAAGTAAAAGCTCTCGTCGACTCCGATCACCAAGGGCCAGGCATGGCAGTCCACGCCTGCTGGCACGTCGAAGGTGAAGGCACTGCGGCGTCTGGGCTGCAGGCCGATGGGTTGTGCCCCTGCGCATTGTCCCAGCGCGTCGGCCCAGGCGCCGGCAGCGTTGACCAGCACATCGGCGTGCGAGATGCCTGCGCTGGTGCGCACTTGCCATGCATCAGCAGCACGCTCGAGCGTGAGCACCTCGGCGCCTGTCACGATGGTCGCTCCAGCTTTGCGCGCACCGCGCAAGAAACCCTGGAGGATTGCGTCCACGTCCATGTCCTGGGCGTGAGGTTCGTAGACGCCGCCCACCAGAGTGTGACTTGGTCCCGTGCTGCGCAACACGGGGCACAGGCTCAAGCACTGGGGGGCGGAAAGGCGCTGCACGTGAACCCCGCTTGCCAGCGCGTCACGCTCCAGTGCATCAAGCTTTTCGTTGGCGCCGGCAATGCTCACCGGGGGATCGTCCCGCGACCACGCCACATGCAGGGCCCCACGCGGCGACAGCAGCGCGTGTTCGCTGAAGCCTGCCGGAGGTGTGGTGTAAAACGCGCCACTGCCGATCGTCAGTGCGCGGATTCCCGGCGGTCCGTAGGAAGGCATGTAGAGCGCGGCGGAACGGCCGGTCGCGTGCGCGCCACATTGCGCCTCGCGCTCCAGCAATGTGACGGTCATGCCCTGCCGCTGCGCCAGCACGTAGGCAAGGGATGCCCCGGCGATGCCGCCTCCCGCAATGAGTACCCGACGCTGATCACCCACGCCGCTCAGCCTTTGGGCGTCGCGGCCGTCGGTGCATGTGTCGGTCGCGGCACATGCAGGTCGGGCAGGAACGCCGCAAGCAGTCCGATCAATGGAAGGAAAGAGCAGATCTTGTACACATTGACGATGCCGACCACGTCGGCCAGTTGCCCAAGCGCCGCGGCACCAATCCCGCCAAGCCCGAAGGCCAACCCGAAGAAGAGCCCGGATACCGCGCCCACCTTCCCCGGCATGAGCTCTTGGGCGTACACGACCATGGCAGGAAATGCAGAGGCCAGGACGAAGCCAATAATGGCAGTGAGGAAGGCTGAGACCTCAAGACTGGCGTAAGGCAGCGCCAGCGTGAAGGGGGCCACACCGAGAATGGACGTCCAGATGACGCGTTTGCGGCCAATACGGTCGCCAATGGGCCCGCCAAGCAAGGTTCCAGTGGCAACGGCGGCGAGGAAGATGAACAGGTGCAACTGCCCGTCGCGCACGCTGATGCCGAAGCGATGTTGCAGAAAAAAGATGAGATACGTGTTGATGGACGCCAAGTAAAAGAACTTGGAGAACACAAGAGCCAGAAGCACCGTCATCGTTCTGCGCACGACCCCTGGCGGATGAGACTGGGAGGTGACCATCACTGGCTTGTGCTTGCCGGGGCGCAATTGGTGTCCGGACCAACGCCCGACGAAGCCCAGCACGATCATCGCCAGCAGCGCAGCTGCGGAAAACCAGGCGATGCTGGCCTGGCCGTGCGGGATGATGATGGCTGCGGCAAGAAGGGGGCCCAGCGCGCTCCCCGCATTGCCGCCAACCTGGAAGATGGATTGCGCAAGCCCGTGTTTGCCGCCCGATGCCATGCGCGCCACCCGCGAGGATTCCGGGTGGAAGATCGACGAACCCATGCCTACGCAGGCGGCTGCCAGGAGGACTTGGGCGAAACTGTTGGCCTGCGACAGAAGCAACAGACCCGTAAACGTGAAGCCCATGCCAAGCGAGAGTGAGTACGGTTGCGGTTTGCGGTCGGTGTACAGGCCCACCATCGGTTGCAGGATTGAGGCTGTGCACTGATAGGTGAGGGTAATAAGCCCAATCTGCGCAAAATTCAGATGCAGGCCATTCTTGAGCAACGGGTAGATGGCAATCATCAAGGACTGCATCATGTCGTTGAGCATGTGCGAAAAGCTGATCGCGCCCAACACGCGGTAGCGCGTGCTGTGCGGTGCAGGCGCGGGACTAGCCAGCGCGGAGGTCGGAGTGGACATGTTGGGGCTGGGGTTGCGGTGCGCGCTGCAGGGGAGCAGCGACAGGCAAAACTTTACGACCACCCTCGGTTTCTTGCTCATGCCGGGAAAACAAGCCCGGTGCTGTTGCGTTGATCAGGCCGTGCGTCGGCTTCGCATGAGGAGGAGCGCTCACGCTTGTCGCCGCGCACGCCTGCCTGGACGCGGCACAAACGCTCAAGCCCCGGCAGTGCGCTGAACATCAGCCACGGTGCAGCGCCGAGTCGGTTCTCCATGAGGTGCCGCGTGCCAGCTCTCATGCACCGCTGCGAAGAAAGGGTGGGCAAGGGTGGGTCCGGCGTGGCACTTTGGCCAAGCTGCGGGCATGCCCGCAAACCAGCCGTATGGGGGTTCGCGCCGGTGAGGTGGTCGAGTTAATCCATTGGACGCAGTGGGGGCGGTGTACCGTACGCCGACTGGAACCGCCGCAGGGCCTCGTCGCGATTGAGGCTGTAATTCTGCGGCCCGGCGCTGGCAATCTTGCATGCGCCCAGGACGTTACCCAATTTGCAGGCATCGGCCATGATCCACCCCTGCTCGAGCGCCCACAGCAGCCCTCCGCGGAATGCGTCGCCGCAGCCGGTGGGGTCGACGACGGCGGCGGCCTGCAGTCCCGGCACGTGTGTGTGCTTTTCCTGCTCATACACGTCGCAGCCCAAAGCGCCCTTGGTGACCACGACGCTGTGTACCCGTTGGGCGACCTCATGCAGGCTCCAACCGGTGCGCTCGACGAGCATTGCAGCCTCATAGTCATTCACCGCGACCCAGGTGGCCTGCTCAATGAAGCCGCGCAACTCCGTTCCGTCGAACATGGGCAGACCCTGACCGGGATCAAAAATGAAGGGCATGCCGCATGCTGCCATCTGCGCCGCGTGATCGAGCATGGCTTGGCGACCGTCCGGGGCAATGATGCCCATGTGGGCCCCGATATTTGCTGGCACGGGTTGTTCGTGCGCATGGCTCATCGCGCCCGGGTGGAACGCCGTGATCTGATTGTTGTCGCGGTCAGTGATGATGTGTGCCTGTGCCGTGTGGGCTGTCGGTACGACATGCACATGCTGGCGCGAAATGTTCAGGCGATCCAGCCGCACCTCGTAGTCAATGCCGTCCGCACCAAGCGCTGCGACGATTCGGGGCTCACCGCCGAGCAGCTTCATGCTGTAGGCGATGTTTCCTGCGCAGCCGCCAAACTCACGCCGTAGCGTGGGCACAAGGAAGGCCACGTTGAGCATGTGCACCTTGTCGGGCAGGATGTGCTCGGCGAATCGGCCGGGAAAGTCGGTGATGGTGTCAAAGGCGAGGGAGCCGCAGATCAGGCTGGACATGTGTAAGGCCCGGAGGAGTCAATGAATGAAAATGGCAAACCTTCACTGTAGCGGCTTGGTGCGTGCGCATGCGGACGTGGCTTGTGACGTTCGAAGCGACTGGCTATGCTGCAATGCTTAACACCACGTGCTGCGCGATCCTGCGGCCGGTCGAAGGAGTCTGATGCCGGACACTCAATGCGCCATTCTCGCCCTGGATCAGGGAACTTCCAGCACGCGCGCCATCGTGTTCGACCAGGAAGGGGCCATACTGGCGCGCAGCCAGCGCGAGCTCCCTCAAAGCTACCCCCGACCCGGTTGGGTCGAGCATGATGCGCGTCGCATCTGGGGCGACCAGCTGGCCACCGCGCTTGATGCGCTTGCGATGGCGGGTGCACGGCGCGTCATGGCGTTGGGCCTGACCAATCAACGTGAAACCACGCTGCTGTGGAACCGTGCAACCGGCGAGCCCCTGTATCCCGCCATCGTCTGGCAGGATCGCCGTACGTCGGACCTTTGCGCTGCATTACGCTTGCAGGGGTTGGAGCCAGAGGTGCGGGCCCGCACCGGTCTTTTGCTCGATCCCTATTTCTCAGGCACGAAGCTCAAGTGGCTTTTTGACAACATTCCAGGCGCCCGCGCGGAGGCCTTGAAGGGAAAGCTCGCCTTTGGGACGATCGATTCCTGGTTACTCTGGATGCTGTCGGGTGGCGCCGACGCCGCCACGCGGGCGCGGGCCGTGCACGCGACTGACGTGAGCAATGCAAGCCGTACCCTTTTATGGAACATTCACACCCAAGATTGGGATGATGTCTTGCTCGCCGCGCTGGATATTCCGCGCGCAGTATTGCCTCAGGTGCACACCTCCGGATATGTCTACGCACACACAGCGCCAGGAGTGTTGCCAGACAGCCTGCCCATTGGCGCGATGGCAGGCGATCAGCAGGCCGCATTGTTCGGCCAGGCTTGCCTGCGGGCCGGGTTGGCGAAAAACACATATGGCACCGGCTGCTTTTTACTGCTCCATACCGGAGACGTTGCGCAGGAAAGCCACCATGGGCTGCTTACGACCGCAGCGGTCCAAGCTGCGGGTCAGGGACCGCAGTATGCCCTTGAAGGTAGCGTGTTCGTGGGCGGTGCGGTCGTGCAATGGCTGCGCGACGGGCTCCACGCCATCAGCGCGAGTGCAGAAGTTGAGCAATTGGCACAGAGCGTGCCTGACAGCGGTGGCGTGGTTTTCGTGCCTGCATTCACGGGCTTGGGTGCACCTTATTGGCGGCCCGACGCCACTGGCACCATCACCGGGCTCACGCGCGGCACGACCGTTGCGCACGTCGCGCGCGCAGCACTGGAGAGCATCGCGTTTCAGAGTGCCGCATTGCTTGGGTCGATGAACGCGGATACCCACGCAGCCGGTGGTTGCCAGATCCTCGAGTTACGCGTGGATGGCGGCGCCTGCAGCAACAACCTGTTGATGCAATTCCAGGCGGACCTACTCGGCATCCCAGTCGTGCGTCCACAGGTGCTGGAGACCACCGCCCTGGGTGTGGCCATGCTCGCGGGGCTGAGCTGCGGTGTGTACGCAGGGTCTGACGCGATTGAGGCCTTATGGAAACCCGCTCGTCGCTTTCTGCCCCAACTTGGCGTGGAGGGTGCACGCCAGCGCATGCAGGAGTGGGAGCACGCCGTGCGCAAGGCGCTAACTGCCTAGAAGGGCAGGCAGTTCTAGGGCGGAGCACGGCACCCGTGCCGGCGTTGCGTTTGGGGCCGTGAATCGCCCAGGCGGACTACTGCAGCGCTGCAAGCGCTGCCGCGTAGTTTGGCTCGTTGCCGATTTCCGGTACGAGCTCCGAATGCAGTACCTTGTCGTGTTCATCGAGCACCACGACTGCGCGCGCGGTCACGCCCATTAGTGGCCCGGTGGCGATCTTGACGCCATACTCTTGCATGAACTCAGGGTGGCGGAAGGTCGAAAGCGTGATGACGTTACTCAGACCCTCCACGCTGCAAAAGCGGCTGGCGCCAAACGGAAGGTCCGCCGAAATCACGAGCACCACCGTGTTGTGCAACTTTCCGGCGTCGGCATTGAAATGTCGCGTCGACTGTGCACAGGTTGGCGTGTCCAGCGACGGCACGATGTTGAGTACCTTGCGCTTGCCGGCGAATGCATCTAGACCGACGTCAGCCAGTTCCTTGTTGGTCAGCTTGAACGCCGGCGCCTTGCTGCTTGGCTGCGGTAAATGGCCGTCGACTTCAATATGGGAGCCGTGGAGTGTGACTTGAGCCATGATGTCTTATATGGATGCCTCCCGGCGATCAAGTGGCAATTGGCGTTGTGCTGTGAAGA
>JABBOE010000089.1 GCA_019351955.1 Pseudomonadota bacterium | reverse complement strand
GATTTGAGCAGTCCGGCGACTTGGGCTCCGATGAAGGTGCCAAGCACCGCGCCTGCGCCCATCCACCCCGCGATGCCCCAGCGCACGGCGCCGCGCCGGTGGTGCGCGCGCACGCTCGACGCCGAGGTGAAGAGAATGGTGGTCAACGAGGTGGCGATCGCCATATGCACGATGAGATCCGCGCCGAAGTGCTCGCGCGTGAACATCGCGGTGAGAAAGGGCACGAGGAGCATGCCGCCACCAATCCCCAGCAGGCCGGCCATGAACCCGGTAAAGGACCCGAGCACCATCAGTTCAAGCAGGAACGGCCAAGGCATATCGTTCGGGGGATCTGTATGAAATAGGCCAGGTGGTCGAACACCTGAACGCGCAATGAGGTGTCTGCCCGAACCCTGCCGACCATTGATCCCTGAACCCTGTTGGGACAGGTGGGCAAGGTCACCACACTTCGGGAGCGTCTGCGCGAGACACTGCGCGCCCATGTGGGATCTTCCAAGCCCGAGGCAAAGCGCATCGGTTCAAGAAATGCCTGATCGGCGAGGCCAGGCAGACAGCGGCGATTGTAGGGGCGACTGCGCAAGCGTGCTGGCTGCGCCGCCTGGTCTCAGAGCAACTGGCCGTCGCTGTCGAGTGCGGCATCAAGTTTTTGCTGCAACTGCCGCAGCCGCGCGGGCAGGTCGGCCACCGCCGCTTCGCCCGACGCCGATGCTGGACCGCCAGCGGCGGCCAGGCGCTTGGCGTGTGCAAGATTGAGAGCTGCCAGAACCGCGATGCGTTCACGCGCGCGGACTTTTCCCAAATCACGGATGCTGCACATCTCCCGATCCACCTCGGTCACGGCTTCACGTAACGCGTCCTGCTCGCCCTCGGGGCAGGCCAGGACGTAGCTTTGGCCCATGATGGTCACTTCAAGCGTCGCGCTGCTCACGGTGGTGTCTCGCAAAGTAGGCCCAGGCCGGCAATCCGGCTCAGGCGGGATGATCGGGCGTGGCCTGTGCATCCGGCGGATCAAGGCGCGCGAGCAGGTGGTCAACCCGGGTGCGCGCCTCGGTGAGGCGAATGCGCAGGCTGTCGCGCTCTGCCTCAAGCTGCCTTATGCGCTCCTGAAGCAGGGCATTGGTGCGCTTGAGCTCGGCATGGCGAAGGGCCAGACGATCGACCTTGTCGGCAAGATCGTCGAACTGGGCGGTTAAGTCGGTGGCGGGCGTTGCGGGATGCATGCGATCGATTCTAGCCATGGCGCGAAGGTACGCCGGCGGAATTCAATACGATAGCGAGGTTGGTGCTCGCGCGGCGTGTCATGTCGCGCAGTTAAACGGGAAACAGGGTGGTGTGCACATCGAGGTGCCATCGCAACCTGTGCTGCCCCCGCAACGGTACGTGGATGCAGGCGCGAGCCTGCTGCCCCCATGCATGGAGCCACTGGTTATCCGCAAGGATGCTGGGAAGGCGCATGGGGGAGATCCGCCAGCCCGGATACCGGCCAACAGGCGAAAACCGTAGCGCTGCCCGGGGTGAGGCAGGTGAGGTGCCCGAGTTGCCTGAAGCAGCGCAGCTCGGACTCGCGTGGCTTGCGGTCAGGGGCGATGCGGTTTTCGGTTTCGGTCAACCGTGCGGGGGAGCGCGGAAGCCGCCATCGTTCCAATGCAATCCCATGAAAACCGCCCATTTCTCGTCCACGCCCACATCGGCCCAGGCTCCAGCGCGCATTTCGCAGCCCCGCTGCGCCGCAGCCCGATTGGGCGCCTGGCGCGCAGCCATGCCCACGCGGGCCAGCCAGGTCGTCCTGTTCCTGCCTGCAGCGCTGTCCTGCGCTGTGGCTCACGCACAGTTGGCGCCGGGCAACGCCTCCTTGCTGCCCCCAGTGGTGGTGTCCGCCACCGGCTACCCGCAGCCCCTGTCCACGGCTTTGCCCAGCGTAAGCGTCATCACCCGTGAGCAGATCGAGGACTATGCAGCGCAGAACGTCACCACCCTTTTGCAGCAGGTCGCCGGTGTGCAGATCACCTCCAACGGAGGGCCCGGGCAAAGTGGCAACGTGTACGTACGCGGCTTCAGTGGGCCTGACGTTCTGGTGCTGCTTGACGGTGTGCCGCTGAATGCGCAGGACTCCACGGGCGTGGCCTATCTCAACAATCTGACCACCGACCAGATTCAGCGCATCGAAATCATCCACGGCAATGTCTCGGCCATCTACGGCTCAGGCGCCATTGGTGGCGTGGTGCTCATCACAACGCGCGAAGGCAGCCGCAAATTCCACGGATCCGTGTCGGTCACGGTGGGAAGCCGCGATACGACGACGACCTCGGCCGAGGCAAGTGGGCAGGTCGGCAAGACGGCGCTGCAGGCGGGGGTCAGCCGCTACACCTCGCAGGGTATTCCTTCGCAAGATCCGAGCCAATCAGGCCTGCCCAATCAGTCTGATGGATACCGCAATACGAGCGCGCACGGCAGCGTCGTGCAGGAATGGGCTGCGGGCCAGCGTATGGGACTGCGTGCATTCAGCAGCGAAGGCCGCTATACCTACGACAACACCCAGAATGCCGGCCAAGTCCGACAGCAGCTTGGTCAGCTTTTCAGTGACAACCAGATCAACCCGAACTGGTTGTCCCATCTGGATCTCAGCCAGCAGACCACAACCAATGCCAACGCGGGCTCGTTCACCAGCGCCTACCGTACCCGTGTCGATCAATTTTCGTGGCGTAACGTCGTGCAGCTGGGCAATGGCTGGACGGCGACCGGCGGTCTGCAAGTCCAGCATCAAGGTATCACGGGTCGCTATGACTACGGATACGGCTACGCGGGCTCGCTGGACCGGACGCGCACCGCAAAGGCGCTGTTTGCCGGCTTGAACGGAGCGTTCGATGGCAATGCGCTGCAGTTCAACGTGCGCCGCGACAGCATCGAGGGCTATTCCGGCCAGAACACCGGCTACCTGGGATATGGGCGCCAGCTTGGGGGCGGGTTCAAAGCGATTGCCAGTTATTCCACGGCGTTCAACGCGGCGCCTTTGGGCTACCTTTATGACATCGGCAACGGAGGCAATCCGGACCTGCGCCCCGAGAAAGCGCATTCGGCAGAGGGCGGCCTGCAATGGTCCCGAGGTCCGAACGTCTGGCGCGCCACGCTGTTCCAGACCCAGGCAACCGACCAGTGGCAATATCTGGGTGGTGCCTTTCAGAACGTCGCGCGCAGTCGTACGCGCGGGCTGGAGCTGACGGGGCGTGGGAGCTGGAATAACTGGGCTTATGACGCGAATCTCACGTTGCAGCAACCGGTTGACCTGACCAAGCCCGGTGACCCCACGCTGCAGCGCCGCGCCCGCAGCTTGGCGAATGTGGCGATCAATCACTCAATGGGCAGTCTGCTGCTTGGTGCTGCCGTGCATTACAGCGGGCCGCGCATGGACAAGAACTACAGCACGTACCCGGCCACCGATGCCGTCCTCGGCAGTTACACCACCGTTGATCTGACGGCCAGCGGCGCCATCACGGCGCAGTGGAGCTGGAACGCGCGGGTGCAGAATCTGTTCGACAAGAAATTCCAGATGGTTTACGGCTATAACCGTGAACCCTTTGGGGTATTCGTGGGTCTGACTTGGCACCCGCTGGGTTTGTGACCGATCAACCGACTATGCAACCGACTGTGGCCCTCACGCATGTCCGCTCCCGCCATTGACCAAGCCCCGCAACTGGCCGCGCGCCATATCGAGCCTCGCAATCGGTTATTGCTGGCCGTGATGGCGGCGGCTCTCGGCGCCTCGATTGTCCTGGGGCTGAGCGTCGGGGCGGGGGGCTGGAACTGGGCCATCATTGAGCAGTTGCGGATTCCGCGCGTGCTGGCCGGCGCCGGCGCTGGCGCATTGCTTGCCGAGGCGGGACTGGCCATGCAGCTTGTATTGCGCAACCCGTTGGCCGATCCGTATGTGCTCGGTGCCTCCGCCGGAGCCGGTATGGGTGCCATTGCAATGCTGGTGTGGTTCGGCGGCTTGCTGTGGCTGGGTAGCGTGGGCGGAGCGCTGTTGGCGCTGGGTTTGTTGATGCTCCTGGGCCGCCGCGCCTTAGCCAGCCCCGACGACGAAGCGCCAGCCCAGCTCATCCTCATTGGCGCCATGCTCTCGGCTGTGTTCGGCGCCGCCTCCACGCTGCTTTTGGCGCTGGTGCCGGACCAAAGCCTGCGGGGTGCGGTGTTCTGGCTGGTGGGGGATCTGGCAGGCGCGCGATTTGGCGCTTGGCTTTGCCCGCTCGCGCTTGTGCTGGCCGGCGCACTGGGCCTGTGGACGCGGGCCCTGGATCGGCTGGCATTGGGGAGCGAGCATGCGTGGTTGCTCGGCGAGCCTGTGCATCGCCTGCGCCTTGGCCTGGTCCTTCTGGCGGCCCTGGCCACAGGTGCTGCCGTGGCTGAGGCCGGGGCTGTCGGTTTTGTGGGTCTCGTCGTGCCCCATGTACTGCGGATGTTCGGTGTGGTGCGCATGCGCCAGCAAAGCTGGGCCGTGCCCATGCTGGGTGGTGCCCTGGTGCTTGCGGCTGACGCGCTGGCGCGCGGTGTCGCCATGCCCTATGAGCTTCCGGTGGGGGCCATCACGGCGCTCATTGGCGCTCCGGTGTTTATCGTGCTTCTGGTGCGGCAACCGCGATGAGTGCGCCTGCCGCGGCACTAGCGGTCGATCGCCTGGACCTGCGCATCGGCTGCCGTCTGCTTTTGCGCCAACTCAGCCTGAGCGTGAGAAGCGGCGAGCGCTGGGCCTTGTTGGGGCGCAACGGTGCGGGCAAGTCCACGCTGTTGAGGCACATGGCGGGTTTGGGCACAGAGCCCTTGCCGGTGACACTGCACGGTCGGGCCCTGGCTGCGCATTCGCCCAGGGAGTTGGCGCGCGAACGCGCCTTCCTGCCGAGCCAGCCTCGCGACCGCTTCGGCATCGCCGTGCTGCATGCGGTGATGCTGGCGCAGGCCAGCGCCGACGAGCAGTCGGCCTTGGCCTGGCTGCAGCGGGTGGACGCCGGCCATCTGGCGCACCGCCACGTGCTTGCGCTGTCAGCCGGAGAACGCCAGCGCGTGGCGCTGGCCCAAGTGCTGGCGCAGCGGGCCCCTGTCCTGCTGCTGGATGAACCGGTGAGCTTCCAGGATCCTGCGCATCAAGGCTTGGTTGCCCGTTTGCTCGGTGAGCTCGGCACGCAAGCCATCGTGTTCGCTGCGCACGATGTGAACTGGGTGGCGCACTTGGCCACGCATGTGCTGGGATTGGTGCCGGGCGGGCAGTGGGTCGCGGGGCCTGTTGCAGAAGTCCTCAATGCGCAAACACTCGAGCGGCTTTACCGTTGCGGCTGGACGCGCGTGGAGCGCGCCGATGGGCCGCCATTGTGGCTACCGCTTTGACGCGGCCGGTGCCGATTGGCCGTCGACTTGCCGCGTGTGCTCGATGGCCGCGCACAGCTGCGCCACGCCATCGAGCACGCGCGCACCCATGCGCGGCAGCAGGTGCGGGTCGAGCAGCAGCAGCTGGCGGTGGCGCACGGCACTGATTTGCCCGTACTGCATCCACGCGTCGAGCGCAGCCCGGTTGCGGCTGGCGGCGACGATGAGTTGCGGATCGGCTGCGATCACCGCCTCACGGCTAACGCTCGGCGCCAGAACCGGTAGGGTGGCAAACGGATTGACGCCCCCGCACAGCGTGATGACCTGGTTGAGGAGTTGCGGGCCGCCCACCGTCATCAGCGGATCTGGCCACACCTGGTAGAACACGCGCACCGGCGGCTGATGCGCGTAGCGCGCGCGCTGGGCCGCCAGGCGCGCATCAAAGGCACGTGTCCAACGCGTTGCGGTGGGCATCGTACCCGCGAGTTCGCCGATGCGCTGCACAGTCGAGGCAATCCCCTGCAGACTGTCAGTCTGGCTCCAGTACACAGGAATGCCCAGGCGTTGCAGGGCATCGACCTGACGCGGCGGTGTCCCCGACCGCCAGGCAAGGATCAGATCAGGTTTGAGCGCAATGACGGCCTCCAGATTGATGGCGAACGCATCGCCCACGCGCGGCAGGGACTTGGCCGAATTCGGCCAGTCGGCTCCGCGAATGGACGCGATCAGCTGCTGGCCCGCCCCGGCCGCGCCGGCCAGCTCCACCAATTGCGGGGATAACGCAACAATGCGTCGCGCCGGGTGGACGAGCGCGACCCGAAGTCCGCGGTCGTCGCGCACCACGATCCCGGCTTGCGCAGCCTGTGCGAGAGTGCAAGCGGCCAACACCAGCAGTCGGGCGCAAAGGCCGAGCCGGTGCAGGGGCCGGAATGCGCTGCGCATGGCTTGGGAGCTTTGCATCATGCCTTCGGCGGGAGTGTCTTGGGCTTGTAGGGGCACAGGTCGGCAAGTGCGCAGCGCCAGCAGTCCGGTTTGCGGGCCTTGCAGACATAGCGACCGTGGAGGATCAGCCAGTGGTGGGCATCGTGGCGAAAGCGCTCCGGTACCACCTTCAACAGCTTGGTCTCCACCTCGAGCGGCGTCTTGCCGCGCGCTAGGCCCAAGCGGTTGGCGACGCGGAAGATGTGCGTGTCCACCGCCAAGGTTGGCTGGCCGAAGGCAACATTGAGCACCACGTTGGCCGTCTTGCGCCCTACGCCAGGCAGGGCTTCAAGCGCTTCGCGGGACGCTGGAACGTGTCCACCGTGCTGTTCGACCAGGATGCGACTGAGGCCGACAACGTTCCTGGCCTTGGTTCGGTACAGGCCGATTGTGCGGATCTTCTCGGCGACCCCGTCCTCCGCCAGCGCCACCATGAGCTGTGGGGTCGGGGCCGCGGCGAATAATCCCTGGGTGGCTTTGTTAACGCTCACATCGGTGGCCTGCGCAGACAGGACCACAGCGACGAGCAGCTCAAACGCATTGCGATAGTGCAACTCGC
The DNA here is from genome assembly GCA_019351955.1 of Pseudomonadota bacterium. GTDB lineage: Bacteria > Pseudomonadota > Gammaproteobacteria > Burkholderiales > Burkholderiaceae_C > Thiomonas_A. The sequence goes on along the minus strand of JABBOE010000089.1, from coordinate 6,721 downwards.
TGCGGGGATGGGGGTTCGCTGCCTGGAGCCGGGCGAACAGGGTCTCGATGTCGGCTTTGTTCATGATGCGAAATTGTTGCTGGGAATCCCGATTGAGCGCAGTCACACGGGCCGCGGCCCGTCAGCGTCGGCGACTTGCCTGGCGCAGGCGCGCCCGCTCGAGCGCTTCGGCGATCATGGATTGTTTGCGCTGCTGTTCCATGGCGCCACCAGCGGGCTCGGCCTTGTCTTCGGGTGGGCCCGGGCGGTCCTGGGCCTTGTCGCGCAGGCGCTGTGCACGCTCGCGGGCGACGCGCTCCAGGCGGGCTTTGCGCGCTGCATAACGGCGCCGTGCATCGTTGGCTTGTTGCGCGCTCCAGGCGGCCCAGCCTGTCTTGTCGGCACGATCGGCCTCGGGCAAGGGCAGCAGACTGATGCAATCGGTTGGACAGGGCGCAAGGCAGAGCTCGCACCCGGTGCACCAATCGGCAAGCACGGTGTGCATGCGCTTTGCCGCCCCGGCAATGGCATCCACGGGGCAGGCCTGGATGCAAAGCGTGCAACCGATGCACCAGTCCTCGTCAATCATCGCGACACGGCGCGGCGATTCGAGCCCGTTGGACGGATTCAACGGCTCGGCGGGGAGACGGGTGATGGCGGCTAATCGCACGACGCCTTCAGCCCCGCCAGGGGGGCATTGATTGATCGTCGCCTGGCCCGTGGCAATCGCTTCCGCATAGGCACGGCAGTCGGGGAACCCGCAGCGGGTGCACTGGGTTTGCGGCAGCGCGGCGTCGATGCGCTCGGCCAGGCGAGCTTGTGACCGGGAAAGGCTCTGGCTGGACATGCGCAAAACTCAGGCCGCCACCCTGCAGCCCGAATCGCCTGCGGTCACCGCATCAGGCCGTGCGGCGGCGTGGCGTGGCACTGCGCCCGGCGCCTGCCCGATGCGAGGCGATGAAGTCTCGTACACGCGGATAGGTCAGCTCGCGCCATCGGCGGCCGGCAAAGATGCCATAGTGACCGGCGCCGGGTACCGTGTAATGCGTGCGATCCTCGGCCGGGATGCCCGTGCACAGATCGTGCGCAGCCTGCGTCTGGCCGGCGCCTGAAATGTCGTCGAGCTCGCCTTCGATCGTCATCAGCGCCGTGCTATGGATATCTTGCGGGCGCACGAGCTCGCCATTGACGGTCCAGGTACCCTTGACCAAGGCGAACTCCTGGAACACAAGATGGATCGTGTCCAGGTAATAGTCGGCATCCATGTCCAAGACGGCGTTGTACTCGTCGTAGAAACGCCGGTGGGCATCGGCGTCATCGTCGTCACCGCGCACCAGGTCCAGGAAAAAGTCGTAATGAGACTTCATGTGCCTGTCGGGGTTCATCGCGATGAACCCGGTGTGCTGCAAAAATCCGGGGTAGACGCGGCGTCCAGCGCCGGGGTAGTTCACGGGCACGCGGTAGATGACGTTGGACTCAAACCACTCATGGCTCTTGTTCATCGCCAGGTTGTTGACCGCCGTCGGTGATTTGCGCGCGTCGATGGGTCCGCCCATCATCACCATGGTGCGCGGCGTCGGCTCGCCCGCCGAGGCCATCAACGAAATGGCGGCGAGCACGGGTACGGTCGGCTGACAGACCGAGATCACGTGCACATCCGGTCCGATATGGCGGATGAACTCCTGGATATAAGCGACATAGTCGTCCAGCGAGAACGAGCCCTGTTCGGTGGGCACCATGCGTGCATCAACCCAGTCGGTAATAAACACCTTGTGGCCTTGCAGCATCGTGCGCACGGTGTCGCGCAAAAGCGTGGCGTGGTGGCCCGACAGCGGGGCCACGATCAACACCGTCGGTTCCGTTTTCAGGCGATCGAGGATTTTCGGGTCGTCGCTGAAGCGCTTGAAGCGCAGCAGCCGGCAAAACGGTTTGCTCATCGCCACCCGCTCCTGGATGGCCACTTCACGCCCGTCAATGTGCACGGACGTGATATCGAACGTCGGCTTCTCGTAGCTCTTGAGCAGCCGGTGCATGAGCTCGTAGCTCGCCGACATGCGCTGTGCTGTCGGGGTCTGCGACAGGGGCCACAGAGGATTCGTATAAAACTTAGAGGCCGCTTGCGCAAATTCAGCAAGTGGACTCAGCATCGCCCGTTGCGATTCGTACCAGTTGTAAACCATGGTTGCTCCTTGTGCGATGCAACAATTTTACGCCCGTGCAGTCATCCACGCACGGCGCAGCGCTCTTCTCTATTGCATTGCCGCGGCCATGGCTTTCGCGACGTAGTCGATGTTGTGTGAGTTCAAGGCTGCCACGCAGACGCGCCCGGTGCTCACGCCGTAAATGCCATACTGGGTGCGCAGCGCTTCCATCTGCTCGGCATTGAGGCCGGAATAGCTGAACATCCCCTTCTGACGGGTGATGAATCCCAGGTCCCCCTTCACGCCTTGCGCATGGAGACGGTCCACAAGCGCCGCGCGCATGCTACGGATGCGCTCGCGCATGTTCGCCAGTTCCTGTTCCCATTGCGAGCGCAGAGCCGGAGTCGACAGCACCATGGCGACCACTTGGGCGCCATGGGTCGGCGGGTTGGAGTAGTTGGTCCGGATGACACGCTTGAGTTGGGACAAGACGCGCGCTGCTTCATCCTTGCTGGCGCATATGATGCTGAGGGCGCCGACACGCTCACCGTAGAGGGAAAAACTCTTGGAAAACGAGGTGGAGACGAAAAAGTCCAACCCGCTTGCGACGAATTGTTGAATGACTGCCCCGTCTTCTGCAATGCCTTCGCCAAATCCCTGGTAAGCCATGTCCAGGAAGGGCACCAGGTCACGCGCCGCCAGTGCGGCGATGACCTGCGCCCACTGGGCGGCCGTGAGGTCGTACCCCGTGGGGTTATGGCAGCAGGCATGCAACACCACGATGGTGCCGGGGGACGCCTGGCTCAGCGCGGCCAGCATGGCATCAAAGGCGATGCCGCGGTTGGCTGCGTCGTAGTATGGGTAGGAGCCGACGTCAAAGCCCGCAGCCTCGAACAAGGCGCGGTGGTTTTCCCAACTCGGGTCTGAAATCAGCACCCGCGCTGCGGGGTTGAGACGCTTGAGGAAGTCAGCGCCGAGTTTCAGTCCGCCAGTGCCGCCCAAGGCTTGCACGGTCACCACGCGCCCAACTTTCAGCGCCTCGCTCTGCGTGCCGAAGACCAGGGACTGCACAGCCTGGTCATAGGCCGGGATTCCGTCGATGGGCAAGTAGTTGCGCGGCTTGGGGCTTTCGGACAGCAGGTTTTCAGCTTCCTTCACGCACGCGAGCAGTGGCAATTTACCGTTCTCATCGGTATACACGCCCACACCCAGGTTGACTTTGTTGGGGTTGGAGTCGGCCTGGAACTGTTCATTCAGGCCCAGGATCGGGTCGCGCGGAGCCAAGTCGACGCGGGCAAAAAGCGATGCGCTCATGGGTGTATGTTGAAAGGGATGGATGTCTCAAAGGCCGCCGGGCGCAAAATGTGAACTTGTGGTTCGCGATGTGCCGCGTTGACTGGAATTCCCGATTTTAGGCTGCATGCGACGCCCCAGCCCGTTCCTGTCCCACCCATGTCGGGGATGCGCAACGTCGCAAGCCCCCTTCTTTGAAGCACGCCATGCCCAGTCTTGCCATTGTCGAACCTGTCCAACCGCAAAATCTTGTGCGCTTCGACGACTCGCCTTTCCAGCTGAACCAGCCTTACGCGCCGGCAGGGGACCAGCCTGAGGCGATCGCCAAGCTGGAGGAGGGGTTGCGGGATGGCCTGAGCTTTCAGACCCTGCTGGGCGTGACCGGCTCAGGCAAGACCTTCACCATGGCCAATGTCATTGCCCGGCTTGGACGCCCGGCCATCGTCTTTGCGCCGAACAAAACGTTGGCAGCGCAGCTTTATAGCGAATTTCGGGAGTTCTTTCCGAAAAACGCCGTGGAATACTTCGTCAGCTACTACGACTACTACCAGCCCGAAGCCTATGTGCCCCAGCGCGACTTGTTCATTGAAAAGGACAGCGCGATCAATGAACACATCGAGCAGATGCGCCTGTCAGCGACGAAAAGCCTGCTGGAGCGACGCGACGTGGTGATCGTGGCGACCGTCAGTGCAATCTATGGCATTGGCAATCCGGCTGACTACCACGCGATGATCATGACCATGCGCGTGAGCGACCGGATGGGGCAGCGCGACATCATCGCGCAGCTCGTGCGCATGCAATACAAGCGCAACGACGTGGAGTTCACGCGCGGCGTGTTTCGCGTGCGCGGCGACCAGATCGACATCTTCCCCGCCGAACATGCCGAGCTGGCGATCCGCGTGGAACTCTTCGACGATGAAATCGAGTCCCTCACGTTGTTCGATCCACTCACCGGCATCACGCGGCAAAAGATTCCGCGCTTCACCGTTTACCCCAGCAGCCACTATGTCACGCCGAAGGCCCGCGTGCTGGCCGCCACCGCAACCATCGAGGACGAGCTCAAGTCGCGATTGAAGGAGCTCACCGGTGCCGGGAAGCTGGTCGAGGCCCAGCGCCTGGAGCAGCGTACGCGATTTGACCTGGAGATGCTCACTGAAATCGGTCACTGCAAAGGTATCGAGAACTACACGCGCCACCTTTCGGGTTCGGCGCCGGGAGAGCCGCCGTCCACCCTGGTGGATTACCTTCCGCCGGATGCCTTGATGTTCCTCGATGAGAGTCATGTGCTGATTGGTCAATTCAACGGCATGTACAACGGCGATCGAGCGCGCAAACAGACTCTGGTGGATTACGGCTTTCGCCTGCCGTCGGCATTGGACAATCGTCCGCTGAAATTTGCCGAGTTCGAGCGCAAGATGCGGCAGGTCGTCTTCGTGTCGGCCACGCCCGCGGCCTATGAGCGCGAGCATGCGTCGGACGTGGTGGAGCAGTTGGTGCGTCCTACGGGGCTCGTGGATCCCGAGATTGAAGTGCGACCAGCCACGGCCCAGGTGGATGACCTGTTGGGCGAGATCCGCCTGCGCGTGGGCGTGGCCGAGCGTGTGCTGGTCACCACGCTGACCAAGCGCATGGCCGAGCAGCTCACGGAGTATCTGTCCGACAACGGGGTGAAGGTGCGGTATCTGCATTCGGACATCGATACCGTGGAACGCGTGGAGATTTTGCGCGACTTGCGCCTCGGCCAATTCGACGTGCTTGTAGGCATCAATCTTTTGCGCGAGGGTCTGGATATTCCCGAGGTGTCACTGGTGGCCATCCTGGACGCCGACAAGGAGGGTTTCCTGCGCTCGGAGCGCTCGCTCATTCAAACCATCGGTCGCGCCGCGCGCAACCTCAATGGCAAGGCCATCTTGTATGGCGACGTCATCACGGAATCCATGCGTCGGGCCATCGACGAAACCGAACGGCGTCGGGCCAAGCAGATTGCCTACAACGCGACTCACGGCATCACGCCGCGCGGCATCGTCAAGCGGGTGCGCGAGCTCATCGATGGTGTGTACGATCAGTCGGGAAGCAGCGCGCGCTCGCAAGCACGCGCCGAGCAGGAGCAGGCCCGTTTTGAGTCACTTGACGAAAAAGACGTGGCCCGCGAGATTCGGCAGCTTGAAAAGCGCATGCTCGAGCATGCCCGCAATCTCGAGTTCGAGCAAGCGGCACGGGCGCGCGATCGGTTGGCCGAGTTGCGTCGTCGAGTGTTCGGAGCGGGTGACAACCACGATCTGGATGCGCAGACGGGTTAGGTACACGGAGTTATCGAGCGAAGGCGCGCCTTGGGCACCCGTGCGGACTTGCCCAAATCACGCAGGCGTGTCTTGGGCACGCTAAGTGCAGCCGCGGGCTGCGGCGCCCTGTGCTCTTGTGGCGGCGGCTGCGTTGTGGTCGTGTGGGGCAGCGTGCCCGTGGTTTAGGTCTCGCCAGCGCAGCCTGCGGCTCATCCTATTGCGACCACGTAGGCGCGCGACCGAGTCCATCCCTGGAGCCTGGTTTTTCTCCCCCGATGGCACGGCGTTGGTCACCGAGCGGCCCGGGCGAATGCGCCTGGTGGGCACGGACGGTCGGTTGGCTGAGCCGGTCTCGGGTCTGCCGGCTGTGGATGCGCGCGGGAAGGGGGCTGCTCGATGTGGCGCTTGAAACCACGTGAACCCATCAAAAAGGCGCGTTGTGCATCAGAGACATGATGGCGAAAGCGCCTTATATCCCCGGCCTGAACGTCGGGGATATAAGGCGTGCAGTAGAGTTGAAATCTTGCACGAAATGTTCGTAAAATGCAACGTATGAAACAGCGTTGGACATTTCGCTTGTACCCGACGCCGGAGCAGGAGCAACACCTGGCTCGAACGTTCGGCTGCGTGCGCTATGTCTGGAACTGGGCGCTGCGCTTGCGCAGTGATGGATTCCGCGCCGGAGAGCGCATTGGCTACCCGGAAACCGACCGGCGCATGACGCTGCTGAAAAAGCAACCAGAGACCACGTGGTTGAACGAGGTCTCCAGCGTGGCGCTTCAGCAGGCGCTGCGCGATCTGCAGGGCGCGTTCAGCAACTTCTTCGACAAGCGCACCGCGTATCCCGGGTTCAAACGCAAGAATGCGCGGCAAAGCGCGAACTATGCGAGTCAGGGGTTCAGCTTCGATCCGGCCACGCGTATCCTCAAACTCGCCAAGCTCGGCTCGGTCAAGGTCAAGTGGAGTCGCGACACGATCCCAGCCCCGTCCTCGCTGCGCCTGATCCGCACGGCCAGCGGCAAATAC
>JABBOE010000088.1 GCA_019351955.1 Pseudomonadota bacterium | reverse complement strand
GGTGTCTCGATGCGTTGAGTTCATCGCGAAAGTTGAAACGTTCACAGGCTCTCAGTGGTCGATGCTGATCGCCTGCGCCAGATTCGAGTTGCCGGTTTGCACGAACTTCACATCCACCTGAACGCCGTCGGCCAGGCTCCCTCCTGACGGCTGAACGTTATTGGTTTGAATGGTCAGTCCGTTGACGACAAAGCTCGCACCATTGTTATACGCGTAGACGATGCCCTTAGTCTCCAGGGTCGATGACCCGCTGCTGCCGCTGTCATTCGAACTGCCGTTCTGGAACGACACGCTATAGGCCGTTAACCCGCCGGCACTGTTCGTCGCCTCGAGCTCGATTGTTGCACCGTTGACCAATTGCGCCACCGTACCGTTGGCGAACGCCACGTTGGGCGCGAGGACCACGGAAGACGTCGTCGTCACACCGTCGTCCTGGTGGGTGAGCGCGAAGCTTGTCACGTTGCCCGTCACGGCGAGATTGCCGACGATGCCCTGATAGTTCACCGTACCACCTTCGGGCGGGTTAGGTAAAACGGTCACCGTCAAAGCCGTCACGACATTGGAGTTGATGCCATCACCCACGATGGCGACATAAACACCGTTGGCCAAGGATGCTACCGACGCCCCGCTGCTGAACTGCGCCTGAGATGCGTCGACGGGTACGCCGCGCACGAGAAAATTCGACGCGCTGACGAAACCGGTGATTGTTCCCGTTAGCTCCACTTTGGCCGGCTGCGCCGCGTAGGCGCGGATGCTCGTTGCCTTGACAATTCCCGTGGTGGCGTCAGCCATCCCCTGCACGACGACGTACTCGCCCTGCGACAGGCTTGGGACGGTGGATGCCAGACCAGGATTGCTCGCGTCCACCGCAATCCCGGACACAGTCAAACTCGTGCCTTGCAATTGCGCAATTAGGCCACCGATTTGCACGGCGCCGCTCACGCCCTGCAGAGTACGGATGTGGATCACCCCTGCGTTGATTACGCCCGAAAGCATGGTGGAGGTGTTGCTCCAGACATTGACAAGCTCGCCGTTGGCAATCGACATACTGCCAGGCGATACGGCCATGGACGCCGACATCTGAATCGTGGTGCCGCCGATCTGAAAGGTTCCGGCTGCACTATTGAAGCTCGAAACGATCCCGGTGACGCGCGTCACGGGGTTGGCTGACGGCAGTTGCCTGATCAGGGTGGCCTGCACATAACCCTGGCCACTCGCGTCAATGCCGAAAGCGCCGTGAACTTCGACTTGCATGCCGTTGCTCAAGCCGGAAAATCCCGACAAACCGGCGTAATAGGTCACCGTCGCCACCTTCGGATCGGTGTTGATCCGCACACGTACGCCGTTGACCATGAACGACGACGCTGCCAGATTGGCCACCGCGCCGATCAATTCCGGATCGATGACCACCGTCGTCGGGTTGCCCTGCGCGTCCAACTGGACGGTCAACTGATCCCCGAGCTCGACCGTGGGCGCTGCAGTCGGTGCAGACTCATCCTGGTCGTTTCCGGCGAAGTAGTTAGGGGTGGCACTGCTATACGGCGTGCCATCGACAACGATGCTGCCAAAACCCGTGACCGTGCCAAAGGATATGCCGGTCCCACCGGTGCCAACGCCGCCACCGCTGGAGGCAAGCGGTACTCCGCCACCACCACACGAAGCCAGCCCCAATGTCACGAGGGCGCCAACAAGGGTACAGGCGATCCAGACGATCGCTCTACGGTTTTTCAATGGATTCTCCCTGGCCTTTGTTATCGCGGGCTGTGGATTCCTCTGCTCGCGTTTCCGACCAGAAGTAAGCCCCGAATCGCATGCGATGGGTCGCCCCTTCACGGCGCCGATCAGCATCGTAGCAACGCGTGGCTTCGGCAATCATCGCTGCTCTGGCTTGGGCCCAGAGCCTGCGCGCGAGTTCACCAAGCTCCTTCACCGACTCCGCCGTGATGCCCTCGGCAAAAACGCTTTGCTCCAGATGCAGCCTCTGGCCCAGCAGGTTGCCCACCGCGGCGCGCGCATGGTCGGACAGGTTGGCACCGAATAGATCGAGGATCTCACGAGAACCCGGGACCGGTACGAAGCCCTCGCGGTGAGGTACCACCATCTCCCGACCCTTCACAGTCTGCACCTCCACCAGGCCCAGACGCACCAACTCGGTCAAAACTGTGTAGGGGTGCACGTCTGTGGTCACGGAGCGTGCAAGCGTCTCAAATGACGGGGCAGACCCGAGCCTCGGCAGCGGCTTGGGACACTTGCGCCGATCGCGGTATTGCGGATCCTGCACCCAGCGGGCAAACACCTGAGAGCTGACCGACATTTCCTGCGCGATGCGCTCCGCGAGGCCATTGGCACGCCACTCCCGCACGTCCTTGCGGTGCACGCCGCTCAAGGCACTGATCGCGGAATCCGTCTCCTTCTTGCCCGTGCGCAGCAACTCCAGGCGCGCCTGCTCGACGAACAACGGCTTGAGCTCGGCCCCTAAACGGGTGTAGTCGGTGCCGCTGGCCAGCAAAAGACTGACCAAGGGGCCCAATACCTGTACCAGCGCACGCACGACATCGTCAGCCGGCAGCACTGGATGTGCGCGTGGCCGAGAGGGTGGCAGCGGACTGGGTGGACGCCCCATGGAGGATCGATTCAGGTCGGCAAGTCGTGGGTGTGTGAGTTTAGCGCAAGAAATGTCTTGCCTGTGATTTTTTCCCAGCTATTATTCAACCCACACCGCATCTGCGGATCGCCTGCTCGATCGGCAAAACCTGCTGGCCACACTCTCTGGGAGTCACCATGAAACACACATCCAATGCCTTGTTCCGTCGCGGGCCCCTGCTGCCCTTGGCTGCCGCGCTGGCGCTCAGCTTGAGCGCCTGTGGGGGTGGGGGCGGCGGCGCTGGCAGCGTTGCCTCGACCGGGGCAACCGTCACCGCGGGCAAAGCCACGCTCAGCGGTGCAGCGATCGATGCACCGATCGCCAACGCGCAAATCACCATCACCGCGAACGCGCCTTTGAACGATCCAGGTGCAACGACCGTGGGCACGATCACCGCGAATGGGTCCGGCCAGTTCTCGGTCGCCGTGACGCTACCCAGCGCAAACGTGCCAATTTTCGCCAACGCCGTCGACCCGACAACACCAGCGTCATCCTCAGCAGCTACCTGGGGTCGTCGAGTGCATTGAGCACCGCAGGGACCTTGACGAGTGCAAACCTGCCCGACCTGGACATCAGCCCGGTCACCACGGCAGCGCTTGCGGTGTACGCTCAAACCAACGGCAACAGCTACGCCGGCCTGATCCCGGCAGCCTACGCGACCACACTGCAGACCTATCGCAGCGATATTCTGGCGATCGCCGCGGCGATCAAGGCCGTCGGCGATCGCCTCTGCACGCCCCAATTAGCTCTCACATCGACCGCCAACTTGGCAAACTCAATTGCTGCCGCGTCTAACCTGACCAGCGGCAATGGCACAACTCTGAGCACGGCAGCCACGACCCTCGGCGGAAATTGCCCAAACATCCTTGCCAGCCTTCCGCTGGAGATTTCCGCGGACCCAAGCTTCGGGCCTCAACTGGATCTCGGCGACGTGATCGACGCGGGCGTGCAAAGCGTGATGCCAGGGACCTACGAGCTGCAAGGCGTGATCGCAGAGACGGGACTAACCGGTGCAGGAAGCCTAGCGGCGGGTACCAACACGGCAACGACCGCAGCACCCCCAATCGTTTTGACCGACACCGCAGTCAACGTGGACGCAGCTGGCGGCGTGACGTCAACCGACGGAAGCGTCAAAGGCACCTTGGTGGGCAACCTGATCTCGCTAACGGTCACCGACGGGGCGCAAATCTACAACCTTCGCGGCAAGATCGGCTCCATCCCCACGGCACTCGTCAGTAGTGGGCAGGCCTATGCCGTGCAGAGCGGCGGAATCAACTCCGCGACCAGCGTGCTCACGAACTTCGAAGCGGTGCTGGCACCGGTTGGGGCCACGCCCGTGTGGACAGGCATCGCTACGCCCTCCAACTCCCAGGCGGATGGAGTGGGATGCACAGCTGGATTTCCGGTACGTCTCGATGCATTTGGCGAGGGAATCGGCGGAGGCAGCGTTGGCGAGTGCATTGCGCCGAGCGCCACGGGATGGACCATGACGGCGTCAAACTCCACTGGGGCGGCGTTCAATTTCGATGACAACGCGACGTCGACCGCCCTCCCAAGCCTGAGCGCCCCCAGTTGGATGGAGGTGACGAGCGACCCCTTCATTCTGACGGTTGCGAGTGCACGTTTCACACACAACGCCTCGACGACGAGTGGCACGACGTACTACGTCATGGGCACGCAGTCCGTCATCTTTGCCAGCAGCATGGGCAATAGTCTCCTGAGCATGCACGGCAGTGGTCTGCCGCAGGTTTCGGAGGCGTCCAGCAACGGCCTCCACGCCGGCGATTCTCAACAACAGCAGCAGCAGGATCATTGAGCCATGGGCGCCCCGGATTTCGTCTCGCCGCTGCTTCGGGGTACCAAAGCCCCCACCAATCTCGGACCGCACGATCGATCGAATACACGTCCCGGAGACTCCTTTCCACGCGCCCAAGTTCGCTGGGCTCTACAGGAGCGGCGCCTGCGCGTGGTCTACCAACCCATCGCGTGCCTTGAGGACCAGCGCGTCGTGGGGCATGAGGCGCTGGCGCGGATGCTCACACCGCAAGGACGTGTGTTGACCGCCGAACACTTCATCGACGCGGCAGCGAGCATCGGACTGGAACCGCGCATCGATGCCGAGATCACGGCACAAGTCATGCAGGCGGCGTGCCGACCGGGACCATTCGCCGTATCGCACGGCAAACTGTTTCTGAATTGCTCTAGCACGTTCCTTACACAACCCGCAAGCGTGGAGCAACTAATGAATCAGCACCAAGGGTGGTGCAAAGCGTGGCCCGGGGCCGCAATGGCCGCGACCCCATGGGTACTGGAAATCACGGAGCGCAACCTGGTGACGGATCCGCACCATTTGCTCGAGTCGATCCAGCCTCTGCTCAATCTGGGGTTCGAACTCGCGCTTGACGATTTCGGCAGCAATCACAGCGCATTTCCGTACATTCTGGCTCTCCCGATTCGATATCTCAAACTCGACAAGACCTTGGTGCAGGCCTCAGCAAACCGCCGCGCGATGCGTGTGCTCCGCGGTTTGCAGGAGATGGCGCGAGATTTCGGGATGATCACCATCGCCGAAGGCGTGGAAAGCCGCGCCCTGTATGAGCGACTCCGCGACATCAGCATCGATTGGGGCCAGGGATACCTGTGGGACGAAACCGCGCGCATGGCCGATGGCGCACCCCTGTCCAACTGAAGACTCCGCCACCTGATCTCAAGTGAGGCGGCGGTATCCCACTTTACGAGCCCGCGCTGGACAGCAATCCCGCGGTGCCGATGGACCGTGACGCCGATGAGCGTCACATCGTTGCCTTATCGATGTCCAGTGATGGGGGGTCATTGTCTCTTGACGGGGCGCGTCAAGCTCGATCGCGCCCTGGGAGGCGGTGCGTCGTCCAGACACGCACTGGGTGAGCCCCTTACGGGCGTGCTGCGCTGTGTGGTTAGCCATTTTGCTCACCGCTGGCCACCCTGAGCTTCTGTTAAGCAGTTTCCCACTTGGGGACGTATCGTGCTGTCCGATCTTGGTCGCAGGATTCCGCACTCCCCGTCGGCTTCGAAAAGTCATGCTCGTACGCCAACCCTTCCGGCTTGCCGGCGGCCTACGCAATGACAGGCGCCGCGATGGTCGCCTTCACCATGCATCTGGCCTTGATCTAAGCCATCGACATGCCACGATAGCGTTGCTGCAAGCGTGCGTACCGCGCTGCCCCCCAGACGCATGGGTATCGTTGCATGCGTTCGAGGGTCACCAACCATCGATACTCTCTTTTATGGCTTCCGCCATCTGAGAATCACCGAAAGCCAGAGCACGAATCGGTGGATTGGCTGCCATGACGGCGGCCTATCGCTGTCCGCTTTCGCTCCGTCGCCATGCCGCTCAATGCGGCGCATGACCCCCCTGCCATTTGGGTGGCAAGGCATGGCCGCTCATCCTTTCGGCTTTCCCGGCTGCCCGTGCCAAGCCTGCACTGGACATCAAGGACAGCAGCGGCTCTTACATCCGGTAGCAGGACGAGCCTTCTGCCACACCTGGGGCAACAAAGGCGAAACATTACCCCCATAGCATCGACCCTGTTAATTAAACGGGCTGCCTTCCCATGCAACAAAAAAATGCGAAGCAGGGACGTTCCAGATCCTGGGTCGGAGCGCTCAGTGTTGGATGGATGAGCACGGCGATGCTGGCAGGCTGCGCATCCGCACCGGGCGATCCCCTTTATGGGTACAACAAATCGATGTTCTCGGTGAACAAGGACGTCGATCATGCGGTCATCAAACCGGTGGCCACCGCCTACGTGCGTGCCGTTCCTCCGCTGGTACGTCAAGGCGCGCGCAACTTTTTTGGCAACCTCGGAGATGTGGACTACACAGCCAACGACTTCCTTCAGCTCGACATCCACGATGGCATGAACGGCGTCATGCGTGTAGGCGTCAACACGCTTTTTGGACTCGGTGGGGTCCTCGACCTGGCGACAGATATGCGTTTGTACAAAAGGCCGAACGATTTCGGGCTGACTCTTGCGCGCTGGGGGGTGGGACGCGGGCCGTATGTCGTGTTGCCCATTTTCGGCCCTAGCACCTTGCGCGATGCTTTCGGCAGCGTGATTCAAAGTGCCTACGCCAATCCCATGGGACAAGTGCATGACATTCCCGTGCGCAATTCCCTGCAGGTATTTGGCTTGGTCAATACGCGAGCGAATCTCTTGCAAACGACGAATCTTCTGGAACAGATCGACCTTGATCCCTATGTATTCACGCGCAATGCCTACCTGCAGATGCGGGCTGCCAAGGTTCAGCGCATACGGCATGAGGGCATCTTGCATCGCGACGATGGCGCTGCATCGTGACTCTGAAAACGATGTCTGCGCGCCCGGTTGCCACCGAGTACCGGTTCCTGTCGATTTGCAGCCAAGCGCCTGTAAACCCTTGTCGCTCACCGGCGTACGCCTCCAAGATTTGCGGTCCAAGCGTTGCATCGAGCGGATTCCTCGAACGATGCGGAGGCGCCGCAGGATCACCGACTTACGAACGTATTGCGCTGAGACGCGCCGGTGTTCGGCAATTGCACCGTGGATGCCACTCTGCTACGGCATACCCTAAATCTGAAACGTGGGCGTGCGAACCACGCTCCGCGCCACGCTACCGGAGCCCTTCAATGCACACCATGCTGACAGGCAGTTCTTATCGACAACAACTCTTCCGCCGGGCACTGCGCACCCTGCAGGTCTCCGGCCGTCGCTTCCGTGGCGGCTCGGTTGCGCAAATCGACCCGTTGGGCCACGAACGCCTGCGAGCGGAAGCGTTCATCCGCGCTGTATTCATGAATCAGCACGGAGCGCAGGTACTGGACATTGCTCCGCAGTTGCTCATGTGCGAACGGGCGGGTCTGGTGCAAGCGGCCGCCGGTTGGCGGGACGCCCAGCAAGGTCCGCTGTACCTGGAGATCTATTTGGACGAGGCGATCGAAGTGACGCTCGCGCGTGCCACGCAGCGGCCTGTGCGGCGGGACGAAATTGTGGAGGTGGCCAACCTGGCGGCTTCGCGCCAAGGCGCCAGCATCTGGTTGATGCGCGAGCTCGCGCACGTTCTGGCGCAGCGCAAGTTCGTCTGGGCGACATTCACCGCGACCCGCGCCGTGCAACAGATGCTGGCCCGCGTTAGGCTGCCGCTGCTCGAGTTGGCCACGGCCGATCCGGCGCGACTGGGCGCCGCTGCACAGCATTGGGGCAGCTATTACGCAAACCAGCCCAGGGTGCTGGCCTGCCGTTTGGACTCCTGGGTCACGCTTGCGGAGTTGTACGCATGACGCCGCGCCACTACTTTGACGCCCTGGAGGGCCACGATCCCGCTGCATCGGCCTTGTGGATGGGGCAGGCGCGGCTTGGCATGGGCGCCTTGCTTCGCGCGGTGGAACAGGCCCGGCGTCGGCTGCGCGGCGTGCGCGTGCTGGCCGTCTTGGCCGACAACGGCCCGGCGTGGGTCTGCGCCGACCTCGCCGCCTTGCAAGCGGGCGTGGTCCATTTGCCCCTACCGGCATTCTTCAGCGACGCTCAGCTGCGGCATGCTCTGGTGGTGGCGGGCGCAGACGCCATATGGACCGATCAGGCAGCGCGCATCCTGGCACTCGATCTCGACTTCGCGGTCGATGATGAATCGGAAGGGCTGAGCTGCCTGCGGCGCTCATGCGCGCCATCGCCGCTGCCCGCTGGCACGGCGAAGATCTCCTTCACCTCGGGTAGCACCGGTACGCCCAAGGGGGCCTGCCTGGAGGCGCGCGGCCTGCTCGCTGCTGCCGCTGCGGTGTGCGACGCAATGAATAGGGTGCAGTTGGGCAAGCACCTGGCGGTGCTGCCGCTCGCGCTCCTGCTGGAGAACGTGGCTGGGATCTACGCTCCGTTGCTGCGCGGCGCTGCGGTGGAGCTGCGTCCCTTGCAGCAACTGGGGTGGCGCGGCATGGCCGGCTTCGACCCCGCTGCGCTGCAGTTGGCGGCCCACGGCAGCGGCGCAAACAGTGCCATCCTGGTGCCCGAACTGCTGAAGGCATGGACCCTTTACCTGCAGGCCACCGGCACACGCGCGCCACAATCCCTTGCCTACCTCGCGGTGGGCGGTGCCCAAGTCGCGCAGCCGTTACTGGAGCACGCACGGGCCTTGGGCCTGCCGGCTTACCAAGGATATGGGCTGACCGAATGCGGTTCGGTGGTTAGCCTCAACCGGCCCGGCGACGACGGCCCCGGCGTGGGTCGCCCGCTGCATCACCTGCGGGTGGGCGTCGACGCCGACGAAATCGTCATCGACGGTGCTCCGCTCCTCGGCTATATCGGCAGCGAGTCCCCTGCGCCGGGGACCTCTCCATTGCGCACCGGCGATCTGGGCCGCATCGATGCCGACGGCCATCTCCATCTGGATGGACGCCGATCGAATCTTCTTGTCACCAGCTACGGCCGCAATATCGCCCCCGAGTGGGTGGAATCGGTCCTACTGAGCCAACCCGAGATTGCCCAGGCCGTGGTCTTTGGCGACGCCCGCGCGTCGCTCTGCGCACTCCTCGTGCCCTACCCCAACCGGCGCCTGACGGACCTCGGCCTGGCCCTGTCCCGCGCCAACGGCGCTCTCCCTGACTACGCGCGCATCCACGCCTGGATTCCCGTGCCACCGTTCTCACCGGATAACGGACTCGCCACCGGCAACGGCCGACCGCGACGCCAGCACATCCACCGCCACTACGCCGACGCAATTTCTGCCCTGTACGACAACTAGGAGAACCCAATCATGTTTTACGACGACCTCGCCATACGCTGCGTCGACGACCGCGCCTATCTGCTCGCCGCCCCCATCGTGCAGGACACCTTGAAGGGCGTCGCCAGCCGCGACAGCTATGTCGCGTATCTGACCCAGGCCTACCACCACGTGCGCCATACGGTGCCCTTGCTCATGCTCATGGGGGGGCGCCTGCCCGAGCGCCTGGCGTGGATGCGCGACAACGTCGCTGAGTATATCGACGAGGAACGCGGGCACGACGCCTGGATCCTCGCCGACATCCGTGCCAGCGGCGGGGACGTGACTACCCTGACACCACCCGGGCTGCCCGTCGAGGTCATGATCGCCTATGCCTACGACCTGCTGCAGCGCGGCAATCCAGCGGCGTTCCTGGGTATGGTCTATGTGCTCGAGGGCACCAGTGTCGAGCTGGCACTACACGCCGCTGCGCGTATCCAGACCGCCACGGGCCTGCCAGACGGCGCTTTTTCCTACCTGCGTTCGCACGGAACCCTCGACCAGCAGCACACGCAGCATCTGGCCGCACTACTGGACCGTCTCGACGCAGCCGATCGTGAGGATGTCGCGCACCGCGCACGGGTGTTCTACCGGCTGTACGCGGACCTCTTCTACGCCTTGCCCCGTTCGCAGCAGGAGGTCACATGCAACTAAATGGAGCCCATGTCGTACTGACTGGCGCCTCCGGGGGACTGGGCATTGCGCTGGCTCACGCGCTGCACGCCGAAGGTGCGCAGCTGCTGCTATGTGGGCGCGATGCCGGGCGTCTGGGTGCACTGCGCACCTCCCTCGGCGCCAACGCGCAGGTCTTGCTTGCCGACCTTACACAGCCGGCCGACATCGAACGCGTCGCGACGGAAGCCGCCAACTTCGGCGCCGATTTGCTCATCAACAACGCCGGCATCAGCGGCTACGGGCTTCTGGCGCAGCAACCCTGGGCGGTGATCGACGCGGTACTGCAAATCAATCTGATCGCTCCGATACGCCTGACGCACACGATGCTTCCGCATCTCGTGCGCAAGCCCGCAGCGGCGGTGGTTATGGTCGGCTCGATTTTCGGGAGCCTGCCGTTTGCCGGCTTTGCTGCCTACTCGTCGGCCAAGGCCGGCTTGCGCGGCTTTTCCCAGGCCCTGCGGCGAGAGCTCGCCGATACGCCGGTGGAGGTGTTTTATTTTGCTCCACGCGCCATCGACACTGCGTTGAATTCCCCCGCGGCACGTCGTCTGAACGCGACCCTAGGCAATACCCAGGATGCGCCTGAACAGGTTGCGCGGCGCATCGTGCAAAGTCTGCACGGCACACGTTACGAGCATCACCTCGGATTTCCTGAGCGCCTGTTCAGTTGGATCAATGGCCTCAATCCGCGCTGGATCGACCGCGGCGTTGCCGCCAAGCTTTCCGCCATCAAGCGCATCGCCAGCGAGGAGCGCGCATGATGCCGAAACGAGCATTGGTAGGGGTTGCTTTGCTCATGGTTGGCACGCTGGGCGCGGTCGCGCGCGCTGCGCCGCCAGACGCCACCGCATTGCAAGCGCCGGCCGGGCAAGAAAGCGCGGCGGCATTGATCGCACCGATCCAAGCGCGCTGGGCGGTCGTGCAATACACCTTGCCCAAGACGCAGCAGGCATCACAGTTTGCAGCGCTGGCGCAGAAAGCGGCTGACCTCGCCAACGCACACCCAGCGCTTGCGGAACCCCTGGTCTGGGAGGGCATCGTGCTGGCGAGTGACGCTGGCGCGACAGGAGGGCTGAGCGCACTGTTCCTCGCGAAACGAGCACGCGCGTGCCTCGACGCCGCGGTGCGCATTGATGGCGTTGTTCTCGACGGCTCCGCCTACACAACGCTCGGCTCGCTATACGCCCAGGTTCCCGGCTGGCCAATTGGCTTCGGCGACAAGGCGAAGGCTGAGACGTATTTCAAAAAAGCCCTTGCCATCAACCCACTGGGCATTGACGACAACTATTTCTACGCCAGCTACCTCGCTGCGGTCGGCCGCAAGTCCGACGCTTTGCGGCACCTCGACATTGCGCTGCACGCAGCACCGCGGCCGGGTCGGGCGCTCGCCGATAAGGGGCGCCGCCAGCAGATCTTGGCCTTAATAGCGAGACTCTCCCATTAGGTACTAGAACCTGCTCCCTAAACCTGCCGCAGCGACGGCATTCACCAACCACCGAGGGATTTACGTGAACATCAAAACATTGCTTACCATCGCCTGCGCAGCATCGGCGACGTTCCTGGCCGCCCCCGCCATGGCCGGCGGCACGCCCTTCTATATTGGCGCGACTCTCGGCGCCAGCAAGACGGCTTCGATCGGACTGGGAGCCAACATGACCAAGAGTTCCGACGTCGTCGCCGGTGTGCTCGCCGGCTACCGCATCACGCCAAATTTCGGTATTGAAGGCTTCTACACCGGAGCCGGCAAGTTCAACGCAACGGTCGGCTTGGCGAATGGCAATGGCAAGGTCGACGTCTTCGGCATCGATGCCATCGGCTGGCTCCCTATCGCCGGCGCGTTCTCAGCCTACGGCAAGCTCGGCTTGGCAAGTGCGAAGACGACAGCCTCGTTCGGCAGCGCAGGCCTCGGCGGCGCGACACGCACGGCGGCCACGTATGGCCTCGGAGTGCAGTACGCGGCAACTCCGGCACTGGACATGCGAGTGGGCTGGGATCGCTTCGGCGCGGCAGTCGACGCGAACGGCACCAACTCGAATTTTCACGCCGATGTCTGGTCAGCCGGCATTGTTTACCACTTCCAGTGAAAGGCGGTGGGCGAACCCACCATACACGCTCGCCCCGTATAAGCTACTTTTGAGTAAGTTCGAAAAAAGGAGAGTCGACAGTCGGATGGTCTGGGACTTTTCGCTCGCCTTTTCTTCGCGGTTTAGGTCCTTGAGTGATAGTCCCCACCTGATGCTGCGCGTTCAAGCCATGCACGACCCACCAAATGTGAAGGCCCTTGATTGCGCTCAGCAATCAAGGGCCTTTTTCGTTGAGCTCACGCCGGGCTGGGGCGCATGCGACGTCAACCAAAGAGCGTTCCCTTGAGTAACCCAAGACCCTCATCCAAAAGGTTGCCCTCGGGGACCTGACCGTTGGGGGACAGTTTGTCCACCAGTTGTGGCAGCACTTGTGACAGGGTGGATGCAGCCTGGGAAGGATCCACCCCAGCCTTTGATGCGAGTTTCTGGATGGTATCGCTGCCAAGAACCTGCTGGATCTGCTCCGCAGAGATCGATTGATTCTGGCCAGTGCCGATCCATGACTGAACAAGATCGCCGAGGCCGCCACTCTTGAACTTCTCAACCAAGCCAGATAGGCCACCCGGCTGATTCTGGATCAGGTTCATGACTTCGCTGACCATGGGGTTCCCGCTGCTGCCAGAGCCCCCGCTGAGAGTGCTCAACGCATCGTCGAACAGGCCCATCTTGCTCTCCTGGAGTGAACGAAATCGGGACAACGATAGCTCACCGGTCGTGTCAATGCCAAACAGGTGCACCAGCCTGCCAAGGCCGAGGTTGGCACGATCTGGCAACCCGTCGTCGCTTCGGTCAAGGCCTTCGCTCCATAGCGCGAAGTGAGCAGCCGTCATCGGCACATGCATCCGACGTTTGGGTGGACGCGTAGCGGAGCCTTCGCTTTGCCCCTTCGCCGGCCTCGCACCGCGGCCCTGCCAAGCGGACGCCAGACGCCACAAAGGCAAATGCAATGGTCTGGCTCCCAGCAGAGCGCTTCGCAAAAAAGATCGCGAACTGACATGCCCGGGTGCAAAAGTACGCTATGATTCTGGGTTCTATGGGGGTATAGCTCAGTTGGTAGAGCAGCTGACTCTTAATCAGTAGGTCCTGGGTTCGAGTCCCTGTGCCCCCACCAAAATACGTTTAGAAAAGGCCGCAAGCACATGAAACATCGCATGCTTGCGGCCTTTTCTTTTGTGCGCCCCATCCAGCCCAGGGGAACGGTCAACTGCCGCGTTTAAGATGCCGCATCCGGTCAGCACTGATATTCAAGCCAACCCTTTCATGCCTGCACTGCGCACCGCCTCCCTCGACCTGCTGGCCAGCCTGAAATCCTGGCGCTTGTGGAGCCTTCTGGGCTGGCTAGAAATCCGCCAGCGCTACGCCCGCTCCAAACTCGGTCCATTCTGGCTCACCATCAGCATGGGCGTACTCGTGGCCTCGCTGGGGGTGGTGTACGGTACCCTGTTCGGGCAAAACC
>JABBOE010000087.1 GCA_019351955.1 Pseudomonadota bacterium | reverse complement strand
CTGAAGAAGGGCGGCGGCGCCCTGGCCCCGTCCGGAGCGACCAGCTGATCGCCACGATTCCGCTCGCACAAGTCGCT
Organism: Pseudomonadota bacterium; assembly: GCA_019351955.1. GTDB lineage: Bacteria > Pseudomonadota > Gammaproteobacteria > Burkholderiales > Burkholderiaceae_C > Thiomonas_A. The sequence goes on along the minus strand of JABBOE010000087.1, from coordinate 13,619 downwards.
TTGGCAAGGCGTGAACGTTGCAGATGCCGAACTCAAGTGCGTGCGATCGTGGGCTTCCCCTGCCTACTGGCACGCCCACTCAAGCGCTTGACCGCGGCGCCTGATCAAGTATTCGATAAGCCCCGTCCTTGAGAGCGGTGAAGGATGGCGCGGATGCCGCAGGCATCCTTTTGGGGCTTGTGCGCTACTCTCGATTTTGTGGGGCTGTCTATTTGACGTGTATGTCTAAGGGCGGGACATGCCCGGACCGCCGGTGAAGTCAGTGGTGTAGCCTTGCCGACAGCAGCAGGAGATCAGGGAAGCGACTCAGGGGTAGCTTGGCGCAGTGCCACGCCTGAGCGCCGTAGGAATCGCTGTCCTTGCCGCTCAGGTGGAGCCTTCAGGTGAAGGGGGCGAGGTGATATCCAATGCTGACTCGCTGGATCGGGTGACGGTGCTTCGGCATATAGCGCGCAGCCACCGCGGCAAATTTGGCTCATTCCTGGGGGGTGCCGGTGGATAGCCGCCGCACGGCGTGTACGAAGCGTTCCAGGGTTGGTGACAGTACTCCTGGCGCTAGCCTTATGTCCAGCAACTGAAAGCGCCCGCGTGTGGCGTGCGCATGCTTCAGCGCGCTTTTGAGTTCCGCGCGTGTGCGCACCACGATGCCATCGCCTCCCATGCCCGCCGCCATGGATGCAAAGTCCCAGGCGGGCAGCGTGTTGAAGCGAGCCGAAGGCTCAAACACGTGCAGCATCTCCCAAGCGGCGTTGTTGAACACGAGCACGATGGGATCCCAACCGTAGTGAGAGGCGTTTCCCAGTTCCCATCCCGTCATTTGAAAGGCTCCATCACCCACCAGAATAATGGGTCGTTGCCGAGTTGCCGCTTGCAAGCCAAGGCCGGCTGGTACGCCATAGCCCATTGTTGCGTAGTAACCGGGGGCAATCATCTCAGCGGGGCCTATGTCCATGGCCGTGAATAAACAGTCCCCGACATCGCTGGCCAGCGGCATCGACCCGTGTTGGTGGATCAGAGCGTTGACGGCCGCGGCGATGTCAATGGGCGTGACTGGCGAGTCATCCGCGACCCACGCACCGGTAGGCGAAGTGTCGGCTGGCGGTATCGCAACCACATGGGCATCGCTCGGCGCCCGTTCCAGCATTGCGTCAATAAGCGCCGTCAGTGGTAGGTCCGGATAAACATGATGGCCCATTACTACACGGCCCTCAAGCGCCTGGATGGCATGGCGAAGATCAATGCGCTGGGCCGACACGGCAAAGTTGGTGTCGGACACGATGACCCCGAGCAGAAGAAGGGCGTCAGAGCTTTCGACCAACGCAGTAATCGCCGGATCTCCCGCGAGACCAAGGTAGGTGCCGCGCAGATCGGCTGCGGATTCTGCCAGTAGCCCCCGTCCCATGAAGCTGGTCACCACAGGAATGCCAAGCCTGCGCGCAAGCTCAGCCACGCGGGATTCCAGTGCGTACCTTCGCACCTCCACGCCGACCATCAGGACCGGATGCTGCGCATGCCTCAGGCGGGCCAGGAGTTCATCAGCGCAGGCGTCCAGGGCTTCTTGATCGGGTTTTGGCAAAGGCAGCGTGGGAACTTCCTCGCAGATACGCGAAGGCATATCTCGCGGGATCTCGATGTAGACGGGGCGCGAGGCCCGTAGCGCCGTGTCCAGAACTCGTGCGATCAATTCAGGCGCAGTGGACGGGTCATCCAGTCGTGCGCGGTCCGCGGTGATCTCCTGATAGATCTTCCATTGGGAGTCGAGAGTTTTGACTTGGTGGTGCAGGAGAAAGCCGCTGGCAGCCTCATGGGTAGCTGGCGCCCCAGAAATTACGACGACGGGAACTCGTTCAGCGTAAGCGCCTGCTACCGCATTGACCATGTTTAGAGCTCCCGCGCCATAGGTGACGGCGGCTACCCCCAGGCCACCGCGCACGCGCGCTGAAGCATCCGCGGCGAAACCAACGCCGGGTTCGTGGGAGAAGGTGTAGAGCGGCAGCACAGCGCTGCGCTCGAATTCGCGAAACAGTGGCAGGGCAAAGTCGCCTGGAATTCCGAATATCTCCGTAGCTCCCCGTTGCTTGAGGGCTTGAAGCAACCGTTCCGTCAATGTCGATGGCATTTCCCTTACTCCTCGAAGATCAGGTCACTGATGTTTTGCACCATAACCAATACAAATGGGCGACCCGATACACCATCTTGGGATTCTTGCAGCCTGAACGCGGTCGACTTCAGGCGCTCGGTTGCCCTTTACTTCCACAGTGGGCCAATGGCATCCAGCGTGTTTTTCAGCAGCAAACCGAACTCAGTGTCGCCCTCCATCACCAATGCTCGCTCAAAGAACAAGCGATCGGCGTCTTCGACTCCTCTGGCGAGGCGCCAAAGGGCTGCGCTCGTGCTGCGAATAGTCACGGTTGGGGTTGAATGCGATGGAGCCAAACCGAAGCCTCGCACATTGAGCTGCAAGCGCAGACGCAAGCCGAGATCCTGCAGTTCCACATGTACCGCCCGGCCGGACAGCGCCAAGCGCATCTCGGCATCCAAGCGTGGCAGTAAGACGCGATCAAGCACACGAGCCAGCGCAAACGAGGGGGGCTGCGTCGGTAATGCGCGCATGAAATTGCGCACCGGTTCGGGGACGGCGCCAGCCATGCGCACTGCAGTTGCACCCAGGTCATTGAGCCAAGATCCAAAAACGAGGCCGTGTGTGCCGATGGGTCCACATTCGCGATTGGGCGGCAATGTCATGTTGCGGTTCCAGCAAGTGGTTCTTTAGGCATCATAGACTTCGCCACCAGGTTCCACAAAATGCATCCCCGGATGGCGGTGGATATAGCCATTAACCAACACTCCTGGTAAGGGGAGAGCGCGCAGGCGGGCCAGCGCGTCACCGGCTGATGCTCCGTGGTTGTAAACCGCATCGAAACACGTAAGCGCATCCATGAAGCCCTCGCTGCATGGTGAAAGGCGGATACGCGAAACGCCGGCTTGGCGCAGACTGTCCGCCTCACCAATAAGAGCCTGCATCCCGGCGGACTGGATCTGAGTGCCATTCAGGCTAAGAAACGGCGCACCTTCGCTGCTGTTCAGGAGCAACCCATCCGCGTCATTGCGGCAGCGGAATTCACACGCATCCTTCGTCAAACGATGGTGTCGTGCGGTGAAACATCGGGCCGAGAAAGACAATGGTATACGGCCGAAGGCCCACACTTCTGTGACGATTTCGCCGGCAACTCCACGTACCCGATCGTCCACGGGATTAACTTTGGCGATGGAGCTCAAAGGTAGTTCGGGCGGGGCGACCCACCGGCACGCCCCCATTTCTGCATGCTCCGTGAGTGCTTCGCGGCTGTAAACATTGATGTGGGGACCAAGCACGAAAGGCAGGATCTTCCCTTGACCCTGTCGGACTTGGGCAATCGCCTCAAGTGCGGAGGCGTCACCCGCCTCCACGGCAAACTCAGCCTGCTCTGCAATAGCGCGCACTGATCGCAACTCGCTCTCACTCATGATCAAAGCCTGAGAGGCCAGAACAACCTCCTTGCCAGCTCGGCTCAGATCGCGTGCCAGCGCAAGCCAATCCGAATGCTTCATCTCGTTGCGCCGCGAGCAGACAATCTCCCCCAATACGACGGTGTCGGCAGGACTTTCGGCGATGTGCTCATAGAAGTCGAGCAACGTGGACCGGGGCCACCAATATTGAAGTGGGCCGACGGTGAATGCGATTCTGGCGTGATTCATGGACTCGGGCATGGTGTGAATTCCCGCAGCGCGAAAAATTGACGGAACCAGCTGTTACCGCCACGGACGGTCATAAGCGCCAAGCGTATGCTGCTGGCCTTCGGCCCATCGACCGAGTTGACTTGACCAAGTTTGCTGTACCGCATATCGCTTGCCCGACGCAGCCAGGTCAATCGCGGCGCGCCAAACTCGCGTGACTTCGGCTACATAGCTGGGGCTACGCTGGCGGCCTTCGATCTTGATGGCTTTGACCCCGGCATCGATCAACTGGGGAAGGAGTTCGAGGGTGTTGAGACTTGTGGGCTCTTCGAGCGCGTAATCATGCACGCCATTGACTTCGAAGCGGCCTTTGCATAGCGTGGGGTACGCACGCGGTTCATCTGGCGCATACCGATCAATCAGCACGCCATTCAGGCGAGCTTCCACGGATCCGCGCTGATCAACCCAGCGCACGGCAGAGGGGGGCGAACAGACCCCAGCATTGTTGGGCGATGAGCCCGTGGCATAAGACGACAGTGCGCATCGTCCTTCCACCATCACACATAGGCTTCCGAAACCGAAGACCTCGATGTCCACACTGGTGTGTCGAACGACATGCGCCACTTGTGACAGGGTCAGGACTCGGGGCAGTACGGCGCGCTGGATGCCATAACGTTGGCGGTAGAACTCGATGGCTGCGTAGCTCGTGGCGGAGGCCTGCACAGATAAGTGCAGACGCACACCCGGATGATGCCGGCGGGCATAAGCCAGCACTGCAGTGTCGGCGACGATTAGCGCGTCGGCGCCGAGATCGAGCGCTTGCTCGACCGCCCGAAACCAGGGTTTGGGGTCGCGCGCATCCGCGAAGGTGTTGAGCGCCATGAACACCTGCGCACCGCGCTCATGGGCGTATGCAATGCCAGCGCGGACCTGCGTCGCGTCAAAGTTCAATCCTGCGAAATTGCGTGCATTGGTCGCGTCACGCAGGCCCAGATAGACGGCATTTGCGCCTGCATCAATCGCCATCTGAAGGGCACGCAGGGATCCGGCCGGGCAGACCAGTTCGGGTTGGCTACGCGTCGTTGGCATGGGAATTTTTCATGGAGTAATGAGAGATTCGTAGGGCATACGGGTCCCCTCACGCAGCTTGGGCGCCGAGCACGCTCAGCCGGACCCTAAGACCTCGCAGTGCTTTAAGCCGATCAATAGGAATACTTTGATCGATGGGATCCACATCGCGCATGAGTTGCGCAGGTAAGCGGCAGCCTTGCACAGTCCAATGGCGCACACCTTGCGCGGCCAGTGCCTCTCCCATGGCAAGCAGCCTCTCCTGGCTATAGAGGCCAGCGTGCCAAGTTGTCCGGCACTCGAATGCCACGCCGCTATCCAAGAGGTGTGCAAGAGACGCCCTGGCGCGTTCCCCGCTGCCCGGCGCACCAGTGAGCGTGTCGTAGCGATCCCATGGAGCTTTCACATCAAAACCCACCCAATCGGTTGTAGCAAGCGCCTTCTTCAGGCGCTGGGGATACATGCCCGCTGTGTGCAGACCAACCTCAAACCCGAGTTCCCGCACGTGCGTCATCGCCTCTGGCAGGGCAGTTTGCAAGGTGGGCTCGCCACCGGAAAAGACGACTGCGTCGAGCAGGCCTCTGCGACGCTCCAAGAAGGTCAATAGGGCGCTCCAATCGTGCGCAACCGGGCCGCCCGCTTCGAGCAGGTGTGGGTTGTGGCAATAGCCGCAGCGCCATGGGCATCCCTGACAGAAAACCACGGCGGCAAGCTTGCCCGGAAAGTCGATCGTGGTCATGGGAGTGATCCCACCCACGCGCAGTGCTTCCATACTCACGCTTCAAGTGCCGAGCCCGCAGCGCTGCTCGGCAAAGAACTGACGTTCGTGATGTTCACCTTGCTTGCCGACATTGAAGCTTGATACGGGCCGGTGGTAACCCATAACGCGCGTCCAGACCTCGCAGGGTTGGCGTTCATCATCGCGCAATTGCAGGAGTTCGGATTCATTGCAGGGTGCCGTGTTCGAGAAGTGTGTCATCGTGGTGCTCCGTATTCGGTTGGGAAGTTCGCGCCAATGTCATGCGGCGAGCAAGTTGCGCTTGCGTGCCAGAAGCTCGCCATCACACTTGGGACAGAACCGGTGCTCACCCGTGAGGTAACCGTGGGTTGGACAAATTGAGAATGTGGGCGTAATGGTGATGTATGGCAAGCGAAACCGTGTGAGCGCGCGGCGCACGATATCTCGGCAAGCCGAACCGCTTGAGATCTGCTCGCTCATGTAAAGGTGCAGTACAGTGCCTCCTGTGTACTTGGACTGCAATGGCTCTTGGCGTTCAAGGGCCTCAAATGGGTCATTGGTGAAGCCGACGGGCAGCTGCGAGGAGTTGGTGTAATAGGGCTGTGCCTGGGTGCCCGCTTGGATGATCCCCGCATAGCGCTTGCGGTCTTCCTTTGCAAAGCGGTACGTTGTGCCTTCCGCCGGTGTTGCTTCGAGGTTATAGAGGTGTCCGGTTTCCTCCTGAAAGGCCGTGATGCGGTCGCGAACATGGTCCAGCAATCGGATGGCGAATGCTTGGCCCCAGGACGTTGTGATGTCATGCTCGTCCGCTGTGAAATTGCGGATGAGTTCATTGATGCCGTTAACGCCGAGCGTGGAAAAATGGTTGCGCAACGTGCCGAGATACCTTTTGGTGTAGGGAAACAGGCCTTCATCCATGAGGCGCTGGATGACCTTGCGTTTAATCTCCAGACTTTGCTTTCCCATGTCCAGCAAGGCGTCGAGGCGGCGCAGAAGCCCATGTTCATCGCCGCTGTGTAGATGCCCCAAACGTGCACAATTGATTGTGACAACACCAACCGATCCGGTCTGTTCGGCTGAGCCGAACAGACCGTTCCCACGCTTGAGCAGCTCGCGCAGGTCAAGTTGCAGACGGCAACACATTGAACGCACCATGTTGGGCGCGAGATCAGAGTTGATGAAGTTCTGAAAATAGGGAAGTCCATATTTGGCGGTCATGTCGAAAAGCCGCAGCGCATTCTCTGACTCCCATGGAAAATCCTTGGTGATGTTGTACGTGGGAATCGGAAAGGTAAACACGCGACCTTTGGCATCACCGGCTGTCATCACGTCGATGTAGGCTCGGTTGATGAGGTCCATCTCGGCCTGAAGGTCCCCGTAGACGAAGGGCATATCCTGGTTGCCGATCCGGGGTGTCTGCTCTCGAAGATCCTCTGGGCAAGTCCAGTCGAAAGTCAAGTTTGTGAAGGGGGTCTGGGTACCCCAGCGCGAGGGGACGTTGAGGTTGTAGATCAGCTCTTGCACACACTGGCGGACGGACTGATAGTCCATCCGATCCTTGCGCACAAAAGGCGCCATGTATGTGTCGAACGAGGAGAATGCTTGTGCTCCTGCCCATTCGTTCTGCAAAGTTCCCAGGAAATTGACGATCTGACCAACAGCGGAACTCATATGTTTAGGTGGTGCCGCCTCCACTTTCCCTGGCACACCATTGAGTCCTTCAGTAAGCAGGGTACGCAGAGACCAGCCCGCGCAATACCCAGCCAACATGTCCAAGTCATGGATATGGATGTCGGCGTTGCGATGGGCCTCGCCAATCTCGGACGGATAGACGTGGGAAAGCCAGTAATTTGCAGTGACTTTTCCGGCAACATTGAGGATAAGGCCTCCGAGCGAGTAGCCTTGATTGGCATTGGCGTTGACACGCCAGTCGCTACGCGTCAGATATTCATTCACGGAGCTTTGCACGTCTACCCAGGACCTTTGGTCTTGGCGCATCTTGGCATGCTGCTCACGATAGACGATATAGGCGCGTGCGGTTTTGAAGTAGTCCGCAGCGATGAGCGTGTGCTCGACAACATCCTGGATTTGCTCGACGCTTGACGCGCGGTTTCCGAAGCGATGGATGAGGACTTTGACTGCGGCATCGCAGAGGATTTGTGCTTGCTCCGAGCCGAACTCCCTAGTTGCCTCACCAGCGCGCCGCAGGGCCGATCGAATCTTGCCAGCGTCGAATGCGACCCGAACATCATTGCGCTTAATTACCTCACGCGGAAGTGTCAGACTACAGTCGGTGCTGGTGTTTTTCATTGGGGCCTCCATGCTTTGATGGCACTATATCTAGTGTCAAAAGCCTATTTGATCTACTAGATGTAGTTATGCCTTAGGTCAAACAAGCTGAAGATTTTGAGCCTTTTCGGAAAATGACGATGGAGGAGACGCGACGCCGCCAGGCCCCCTGTGCGTGCGTTGCGGGGGGCTGCGCGAACAACGTCGACCTTGGCGGCGAGACCAATTCGCCGGGGGAAACGGCGTTGCAGCCAAACGCGCAGGTTGCCTGGCGTGACGCCCTGCGTGTCAATCAGGGCTCGTCGTGGAGCCGCGGGTCTGGTGTGGAACGAGCCCAATGCACCAAAAAGTAAGGCGACCTCGCTGTCGGACGCCGCTTGGGTAGCGCACACCGTTTGGTGCGTCGAGGTCGCCCGGTGGGACTACCGTGGAAAATTGGCACGGTCGGGTTGTTCTGTGAAGCAGGAATCCATCGAAGCGGCTGTGCATGCGGTCACACGCGCCTCGCGTCGTGGCATTCCCGGCCCGTCCCGCGCAAGCGGTGGCCGAAGGCCAAGGGCGGGGATGTCAAAGCCATTTAAGCTCCAAGCTCAACGCGCCGTCATCGGTTGACGGTCTACCCTGGATGAGGACGGCACTCGTGGGGAAAAGACGCTTACGCCGCATTGGGTGGTTTAAGGCTTCGGGGCATTTCGCATGAGGCAACCTTGGAGCAGCCCTGCAATGGGCGCCGTGCGTCAGAAACAAGCCGATGCGCAGCGGCAAAGCGAGGTGAGAAATCGCATCGAACGAATGGAAAGTCAAGGGACGCTAGGCAACGGTGCACCCTCTCAGGATGCAGCAGGGCTTTGGGAAAAAGTTGTCAATCGATTCACCAACTCCAACCGATCCGGTGTATCCAAGTCGATCGCGATTCTCATGCAAACCGTGCGACAGACCTGAAGAACCTCCTCGCTCTGTACGCGGTAGACAATCTCGTTGCCCATGCGGTGTTTCGCCACGAGTCCAGCGAGGTACAGCATTTTGAGGTGCTGCGACACGTTCGGCTGCGTGGACGCAACTGCCTTAACAATCGCGCTCACGCTTTTACCTTGATTGCAGATGGTGCTCAAGATGCGGAGCCGAATCGGCGTGGCCAACGCGCTGAAAAACTCGGCTGCCAAGACGAACACCCTTTCTGATTCCTCGTCTTCAACGATACGCGTGACGTTTGCGGGGGGCATGGGAATCATTTTCGACGGCATGGGGAGCGCCTTTGGGATGGTAATGAGCACCGTTGTGAGGTGCTGGCTGATCATGGGCGCAAAGGTTGCGTTTGGGGGGAGGCTCATGCTTGGATCGACGGGGCATGGCGCCATATTTGTATATATCAATCAGCAGCAAGGGGGTTTGCGCTGACGATCCTCAGAGATACTGGCTGGCGGCCAAGTAGCGCGGCAAGGGCAGTGCGATCGGGGATCTGCACTTGATGCCGCCGCGTCATTTGGATCAGGCCTGCATTTTCAAATCGCGCGAAGAGTCGACTGACCGTCTCCGAATACATACCGAGATAGCTGCCAATGTCCTTGCGCGTCATGCGCAATGCAAATTCGCGCGAGGAAAGGCCTAGCCCACGATGACGATCCGACAAGTCCAACAAAAAATGCGCCAGACGCTCTGCACCTTGCATGCTGCCAAGGACAAGCAAGTTTTGCTGTGCGCGTCTCATGCTGTCGGCCACGAGGGTCTGGATCCGTCGCTGCACGATTGGACGGGCCCTCGCAGCAGCGTCCAATGCGCGCGCGTCGATCTCGCAGGCTTCGCTTGCTTCCACGGCGACGGCATCGCATAGATAAATCTGAGCGGCATACCCGTCAAGACCGATCATGTCTCCGGAAAAATGAAATCCCAGCACTTGTTGCCTTCCGTCCGGCGCTCGCATCACTGATTTGAAGGAGCCGGTACGGATCGCATACACGCGATCCAACGTCCGACCGGCCGCAAAAAGGCGCTGCCCCTTGCGAAGTCGGACGGCCGCTGTTTGCCCGACCAGACGGTCAACCCCCTCATCTAGGAGTAAGGCAGCCTGAAAGCAGCTCCGGCTTTGGAAGCATCGCGTGCAGGGATCCGACTCGTCCATACGATGAACGACGGAGCGTGGTGCCAAACCGATTGCCCTGGATGTTTCCTCACGGCAATTCAACAGCTTCTCGCAGGTATCGTGCATCGTATTTCCTCTGAATCAATGAGCTGGTTTCGAGTGAGCGAAGGCACCTTTGCTCCTGCTTCGGCGACTCGTCCTTGCGGCTTCGGTGCCATTGCATGCGGATTTCCCTAAGGCACCCGGGTGCTTGACTCGACGTTTGTAATGCCCTCAGAACCTTGGGGTGGATCTGGAATCCAGCGCTCGGCCATGACCGAGCTGAGGTAACGCACAAGTCGAGGCGCTTTCTGAAAATCGGAATCAACAATAACCTCATAGATCGCGATTCCATATTCGCCGGCGCGCCGCTCATGCTCTGCGAGAGCCAAGTGTTCGACGCGTTCCTTGTGGCCGACGGAAACAACATAGCTGTGGCGCTCGGGATCGCCATGATGGAACGCTTGGGCGAGATAGAGCGTAGCTGGGGTCGTGGACATGCGAGCATCCTTGGTGGTTCAACACGAGGCGAGCGAGTTCCGGTGGATTCCAAGCCGACGCAAAGATCGGCGGACAGCACATTGCCGACCAAAGTGATGACGACATTGCACGCGTAGGTGAAGCCCGGTACTTCTCGCCCTGGGGTACTGATTTGGCTTACATGTAGAAGGCGGGCCGGAGCGATGTCCGCCGCCGGAGACTCCCGATCGTGGTTGGTGCGTGCTCAATCCGTCAATGCACGCCTGCAAGGAAATCCCGGACATGCTCATGGTGAAGTGATCGATATGGCGCGTATGAATGCCGCTGTTGGCATTCTCAGAACGGGAGTCGGGGGCAGAGTTGACCGGAGTCAAACAATAGAGCCTTTGCATGCCTAAGCAGGCACGAAAGCTTGTCGAAATGTTGCTGGCGATTCGGCTTGGAAGTCGTCCGGGGCATTGCGTCGGCGGGTGGCTGCCTGCCCATCCGCCGTGCAATCAAACGATCCCCGTGACCTGCCCCCTGTCAGCTAACGGCTGAAAGCTTTGGGCGGAAGCATCAGGAATCGATCGAGGCGCAAGCCGCCAGGGCGGGCCGATGTCGTTTGCGTCGCGTGCGCGTTACGTAACAAGTCCCAAAGACGGACCCACTGCGCAGGCTAAACGGCTGGGTAGGGCTAGGTGCTGCACATGCCCATCATGCTTGTGCAGCAAGGGACTGTCTGCAAATATCACGGGAACCCCGACAGCCATGCGCACATCGCCGTCAAAGCGCCACCCGGCCTGCAACCAACGCAGTTAAGCCTTCCCATCAGCGAGCGGGTGCCCGCCCTTGCCGCGATTTCGGGCCTGCCGTCGCGCTGGAGCTGTGAACGCCTGGCGTATCGCCGACAACTCGGTGAGTTCGGCAGCAACCAGAAAATTGACAGTCCCCTCCGGGACCATTCCATCTGCGCCAACCTCGCCCGCTGGAACGCCCGTTAACAGTTCGATGGTTTCGTCCACGTTATGCACGGCATACACATGGAATTTCCCTTCGGCGCAGGCGTTCAGGACATCTTGCCGCAGCATCAGGTGTTTGACATTCGCTGATGGGATGAGCACCCCCTGTCCGCCCGTGAGGCCGCGAGCGCAGCAGATATCGAAGAACCCTTCGATTTTCTCATTGACGGCGCCTACCGCCTGTACATCGCCGAATTGGTTAACGGAGCCGGTGACCGCCAACGATTGCCGGATTGGCAGGTCGGCCAGATCGGACATCAAGGCGCATAACTCCGCCAAAGAAGCGCTGTCACCTTCTACCGGGCCATAGGATTGCTCGAAGACCACGCTGGCCGAGAGAGACAGTGGAACGGCACGGGCATACCGGGCCCCAAGGAAGGAAGCCAGGATCATCACCCCCTTGGAGTGAATCGCCCCACCGAGATCCGCCTCGCGTTCGATGTCTATGACCCCGCCCTCTCCGATGCGAGCCGTTGCCGTGATGCGCACCGGTTGGGCGAACTGGAAATCGTCCAGCGCTATCACAGATAGCCCGTTGACTTGGCCGATGCGCTCGCCGATTACTGAGATGAGAAGGTTGTCGCGCAGGATTTCATCATGCAGTCGGCTGCGAAACCGGTCGACGCGGCGGACCTGTGCCTCGAGAGCCGCGTCGACGTCTTCGCGTTGCACGACTGCGTGCGAAACGCCTGCTGCGTAGTGATTGGCCTCCTGCAGGAGATCCGCCATCTGCCTGCGGTTTGCACTCAGCCGCTGCGCGTCACTACAAAGACGCGCGCTATGCTCCACGAGGCGGCAAACAGCCTCGCGATTGAAAGGGCGAAGGCCGGCGTCGTGCGCCAGGGTAGCCACAAACTCAGCGTAGAGACTCGTGTTCTTGGCGTCGCGCACCAGGTCGCTCTCGAAATCCGCGGCAATCTTGAACAAGTCGGCAAAGTCGGGATCCACAGCCTTGAGCAAGTAGTAGATCCGCCGCTCCCCAATCAGCACGACCTTGACGGTCAGCGGCACCGGTTCCGGCTCCAGTGGGACGGTCCCAACCAAGCCGTATGCCTGCCCGACGGACTCGATGCGTACTTGGGAGGACCGCAATGCGCGTTTGAGTCCTTCCCAAGCGTATGGCTGGGATAACACCTTGAGCGCATCGAGCACGAGGTAGCCACCATTAGCCCGGTGCAGGGCGCCGGGCTTGATCAGCGTGAAGTTGGTCACCAAAGTGCCCAACTGCGCAATCTGGTCAATGCGACCCACAAGATTGGGGTGAATGGGGTTGTCTTCGAATACGACGGGTGCAACGCTGGCTTCGGAATTGGCAACGATTGAGTTCACCCTGTAGCGCGCCTGCGAGATGCTTCCAGTCATCACCAAGGTGGCGAGGCCGTCATCGTTTTTGGGCTGCTCACGCAGTTGTTCGCCAACTTCAACGACGTCGCGCATGACCTCATCGAGGAAGGCAAGCACTTCAGCCAGGTCGTGATAGCGCTCCTTGAGTTCATCGATGAGATGCCCTGCTGCTATGCCCAGCGTGTCGCGGCTGGCATCCTTGATCTGTGCCTGTGCCTCGCGGCGCCAACGAGGTAGCTGCAGCATGAGTTGAGAAAGCCTTTCACCATACGTTTCGATCAGTTTTCCGATACGCTCCTTGCGTTCATCGGGAAGCTTGTCAAATTCCTCCGGCGACATGGCTTCTTCGTCTGCCTTGAGCGGTGCAAAGACGAAGCCTCGTGGGGTGCGAACCAAGGCGATGCCTTCCGCGGCGGCGCTCTTGCCGAGTTCTTGTAAGGCGGTTTCCTCCTTCTCCTTGTACACACCGTTGATTGCGGCAATGCGTGCTTGATATTCATCGCTGTCGAATGCCATTGGAATGGCGCGAGACAGCTCGGCAACAAATTGCTCCATATCGCGCGCGAGCAACCCGCCGCGGCCGGCCGGTATCTTTAGCAGCCGAGGCTTGTTCGGTTCCGCAAAGTTGTTGACATAGCACCAGTCACTCGGCGCGGATTCGCTAGCCGCCTTGGCATCGAGAAGCCGCCGGACGACGCTGTGGCGTCCGCTCCCTTGCTCCCCCAGAACAAACAGGTTATAGCCCGGTTGCTGCACCGAGATGGCCAGTTTGATGGCTTCAACCGCGCGCTGCTGGCCGAGGACCTCAGGAAACACTGATCAATTCGGGGCGGCTGGCATCGCACGCTGGCCGAGCGGGGCG
>JABBOE010000086.1 GCA_019351955.1 Pseudomonadota bacterium | reverse complement strand
CCTGAACGCACACTCGGGCCAGACACGCGACCAGACACGCGACCAGACACGTGACCAGACACGTGACCAGACACGCGACCAGACACCTGACCAGACGCGTGACCAAACGCGTGACCAGACACCTGATCAGACGCGTGACCAGACCCAAGATCAGTTGCAGAAGTAAAAGCCATTGATGTGCAGCGCCCCGCGACGCTTCCAAATGGCCGCGGATGTCCTGAAGCGGCCGACTCGCTGACGCTGCGATCGGTTCGCCAAGGTGACGCGGGGCAAGATTGGCGGGCTGGAGGGCGCGCTTTCAGCCATTTGACATTCATCTGCACAAACCATTCATGGAGAGCGGCCATGCGAGCCACCCTGATGTTCCTTTGGCGCCTGGCCATGGCGATCGCCTGCACTTGGTCCCTTGCCTTGGCCGCAGGGCCGGCGCGGGCACAAAAGACCCCAAGTCCATCCAGTTCGGCAATTATCCACATCAGCCCGGAGCAGCAGGTGGCGCTTGGCGTGCGCCTTGCTGCGGTGCAACCCACGGTCGCCGCGCGTTTGACTCTGCCCGCAAGGGTGGTGGTGCCCATCGCCCACCAAGCGATTGTTGCCGCGCCGGTCTCAGGTCTGGTGACCAAGATCCTCGTCAATGCTGGTGATTCCGTCAAGCGTGGCCAGCTTCTGGCGGAATTGAGTAGCCCCCAGATCGCTCAACTGCAGCGCGAGCGCAGCGACGCGGCGACGCAGCAGGGGCTCGCACGCGCGCAAGTCCAGCGCGACGCTCAACTCGTTCAGGAAGGCATCATTCCTGCCGCGCGTCTGCAGCAAGCCCAGGCGCGACAACGTGAAGCGGATGCCATGATGGCCGAGCGCGCCCTGGCGCTGCGTTTGGCCGCGGGAGACGCGGGGCTCGACGGCAAAGCCCATGTGCGGGCATCCATGGATGGGGTCATCGTCCAGAGTTTGGCCCTGCCTGGCCAGCGCCTGGATATGTCCGCCCCTTTGTTTCGTATCGCAACCCAAGGTCAACTCGGCCTCGAGATCGAGGCCGCACCTGACCAAGCAGCCTCACTGGAGCCAGGGGCTGTGGTGGAAGTGCCTGAGGCTGGGGCTCAGGGTGTGCTGGAAGCCAAGGCTCCGGTGCTGACCGCTGGGCAAGCCGCATTGCTGCGTGTGCGCATCACGAAAACCGGCAGCCTGCATGCCGGGGCCCTCGTGCAAGCGAGTCTGAGTCTGCCAGCACAGCGCGGCCTGTGGCGGGTGCCGCCCGCCTCTGTGACACAAATGGGTGGGCATGATGCGGTTTTGGTGGCGGCCCAGGGTGGCTTTCGCATCGTCCCCGTGCGCATCGCTTCACGCTTGAATGACGCTGTGATCGTGGCGGGCGCACTCAGTGCCGGTGATCAGGTCGCCGCAAGTTCAGTCGTTGCAATCAAAGCTGCATCGACGGGGGCGGCACCGTGATTCTGCACTCGCTCACCCAGGCAGCCCTGCGCCAACGGATCATTTCCATTGGCGCCATGGTGGCGCTTGTTATCGGCGGGATCATTGCATGGCGATCGCTGCCGGTTGACGCATTCCCGGACGTATCCTCGCCGCAGGTGAAGGTCATCATGAAGGCGCCGGGCATGACCCCCGAGGAGGTGGAAACGCGTATCGTGCTGCCCATCGAGCAGGAACTGCTGGGCATCGCCGGCAAGCGCATGGTGCGCTCCATTTCGAAATATGGAATTGCCGACATCACGGTGGACTTCAACGAAGGAACCGACGTGTATTGGGCTCGCCAACAAGTCGCTGAGGCACTCGCCAATGGACGTGGCGAGCTACCGGCCTCGGCACAGGGCGGTCTTGCGCCGATTACCACGCCGCTGTCCGATCTTTACATGTTCACCATGCAGGGCAACGCCACCCTCGAGCAAAAGCGCAGCACTCTGCAATGGGTCATCCGCCCTGCCCTGCGCACGGTTCCCGGCGTTGCGGATGTGAATATGCTCGGTGGCGATGTGCGCGTCTTTGAGGTACAGCCTGAGTTGGCCAAGCTTGCGGCGTGGGGACTTTCGCTCAGCCAACTGCGCACGGCGCTTTCGTCAAACAACAGCAATGACGGTGCGGGACGCCTTGATGAAGGCGAGGAAACACGCATCGTGCGTGTCCAGGGCGCCTTTGCCAATGCCGACGACATCCGCAATACGGTCATTGCCACCGTGCGCGGCACACCGGTTCGCGTCGCCGACGTGGCGCAGGTCGACATTTCAAGAAGCACCCCTTACGGCATCGTCACCGCAGATGGCACGGGTGAGACCGTGGAAGGAATCGTGCTCGGTTTGCGCGGAGCCAATGCCTCGCAAGTCATCGCGGGGGTAAAGGCGCGCTTGGCCGATCTCGAGCCCAGGTTGCCCCAGAACATGAAATTGCGTGTCTTCTACGACCGCAGCCAGCTCGTGGAGCGTGCCGTGGGGACGGTGATGCGCGCCCTGATGGAAGCCGTTGTTCTGGTGGTGGTGATGCTCCTGGCCTTTCTCGGCAACTGGCGCGCCGCACTCGTCGTGGCCATTACGCTGCCGCTTTCAGCCTTGGCCACCTTTTTACTCATGCGCGTGGCTGGACTCTCAGCCAACTTGATGAGTCTGGGGGGGTTGGCCATCGCGCTTGGCATGCTGGTCGATGCGGCTGTGGTCGTGGTCGAGAATCTTGTCAACCACATGAGCCATGATCCCCAACGCACAGTGGACCCTGACCCCGGCTCTGCCACCAGCGATCGCCTGACCCGCATCCTGCGCGGCGTGAGCGAAGTGGCAGGCCCGGTGCTGTCCGGGGTGGCCATCATTGCCATCGTTTTCCTGCCGCTGCTTTCCCTCGAAGGGTTGGAGGGCAAGCTGTTCCGTCCAGTTGCATTGACGATCGTGTTTGCCTTGGGCGCCTCGTTGCTCATCGCCCTGACCATCGTGCCGGTGATGGCTTCGATCCTTCTCAAGACGATGCCTCACCGCGACCCATGGCTCGTGCGCCAACTCTCTGCGGGGTACCGCTGGCTGCTGGAATGGAGCTTCGCCCATAGCCGCATCGTGGTGACGCTTGCGCTTTTGTCTTTGCTGGCCGCGGGATTCGCCTATACACGGGTGGGCAAGGCCTTCATGCCGACTCTTGACGAGGGCGACCTGATTGTGCAGTTGCAAAAGCTCCCGTCGGTGAGCATTGGCTCGACCGCTGCGCTGGATCTGCGCGTGGAGCGCGCGGTGCTCAAGACGGTTCCCGAGGTCAAATCCATCGTGGCACGCAGCGGCTCGGACGACCTCGGGCTTGACCCGATGGGTTTGAACGAAACCGACATGTTCCTCGTGCTCAAGCCTGCCGCGGAATGGCGGGGCAACAAGGACACAGTGGTCGCGGCAATCCGAAAGGTGCTCGAGAACTTTCCCGGTTTGGATTACAGCTTCACTCAGCCCATCGAGATGCGTGTGTCGGAGATGCTCACCGGCTCTCGCGGTGACCTCGTGGTGAAGATCTTTGGTCCGGATATTGGGCAGCTCGGCCAGTTGGCGCAAGAGGTGGCGCAGGTCCTGCGCGGCTTGCCCGGAGCGCAGGAGGTTCTGGCCGCGCGTCCCGAGGGGGTCCAGTACCTGACGGTGCGGATCAATCGCCTCGCTGCGGGCCGGGCAGGATTCGACATCGACACCCTGCAGCAGGACCTGCGGGCCCTGATCGAGGGTCAGCCCGTGGGTACCGTGCTCCAGGGCATACGCCGCACCTCTGTGCTGCTGCGCGGCAACCCGGATCTGCGCCGAAACCCGCAAACGTTCGCAAATGCGATGCTCACGGCATCGGATGGTACGAGCTTGCCTCTGTCACACTTGGCGCAACTGACGTCGACGGCTGGACCCGTGTTGGTCACCCACGAGGACGGCAGCCGCTTTGCGGCGGTTCAGGCCAATGTGAGGGGACGCGATCTGGTGAGCTATGTGGATGATGCCAAGCGCGCCGTGGCCACGAAAATCAAGCTACCCGAAGGCGTGCGCCTGCAATGGGGTGGCCAGTTCGAGAACCAGCAGCGCGCGGCCGCCCGCTTGGGGCTGGTCGTGCCCCTGGCGTTGGCACTCATTTTCGTCCTCCTGATGACGACCTTCGGGTCGGTGCGCCAATCCGTGCTGGTCTTTGCCAACATCCCCTTCGCGTTGGTCGGCGGCATTTTGGCGCTGTGGGCCAGTGGTCAATACCTGTCGGTGCCGGCCTCGGTTGGCTTCATCGCATTGCTGGGCATTGCCGTGCTGAACGGCGTCGTGCTGGTCAGCCACTTCAACGAATTGATGCAGCGCGGGGTGCCATTGGCTCAGGCCGTGCACGACGGCGCGATGCGGCGCCTGCGCCCCGTGATGATGACGGCGTGCATCACCGCCTTCGGCCTCGTTCCGCTGCTTTCCGCCACGGGTCCTGGCTCGGAAATCCAAAAGCCCCTGGCCATTGTTGTGGTTGGGGGCCTTGTGAGTTCCACGGCTTTGACCCTTGTCCTCCTGCCGCTCCTGTTTGCGCGCTTTGGTCTGCCGCGGCGCGCACGCGAGGCTCAAGTCGACCAAACGGAGAATTCCTGATGCGCCAGATGCGGCCTGTCCTTGCCAGCGGCCTGCTCGCCGTGGCCGTTGCATGGGTCTGCGTGCTCAGTCCAGCTCAAGCCGCTCCAGGCCAACAACGGGCGCCTGCTCAGGCTCCCCCGGCCGCGGCCAACCAGCAACCCGGTCTTGCAGGGCGTGAGGCCCTTGTATCCCTGGTGGCGCTTCCCGATCCATCGCTGCCACAGCCACAGGTGCTCGACGCGCTGCTGAACGACGCTCCCATGCTGCGCGAGGCCCAGTCCCTGAAGGAGGCTGCCGCACAAAACGGGCAGGTGCTGCGCGCGGGCACGCAAGAGTTCACCGGCCAGGCGCAGGTGCAACAGCGCCGCATCGACTCTGCGCCCGATGCGGGAACCTACGCGGAGTGGCAACTGCTTCTCAGTCGGCCGATCCGGCTGCCATCGCAAACACAAGCCGACATTCGCATGGCCGGCGCTCTCAGCCACGCCGCTGATGCCACGTTGATCGAGGCCCGCCAAATGCTGCTGCAAGGCGCGCTCACCGCTTGGTTTCAGGCCCAACTGACCCAGGCCGATGTGGTGCTCGTCAAGGACAACCTGGGGCTGCTGCACACGCAGGTCCAGGCGCTGCACCGCCGTAACGCTTTGGGAGACGCCAGTGTGCTGGAGCTGGAGCAACTGCAGGCCGAGGAGGCGCGCGCGGAGTCTTCGCTCGTGCTCGCTCAGGGACTCGCCGAGAGTGCGCGCAGCGCATTGACGGCCCGCTATCCGGCGTTTGGCCAAGACTCGCAGCTCGTCGGGCAACCCGCCAGTGCCGCGCAACTTAGTCTGCCAGCGCTCCCTGTCGATGCCCTGCGCACACTCGTTGAGCAGCACAGCGCAAGGCTGGCACAAGATCGTGCTCGGCTGCAAGAGGCTCAGGCGGCAGCCGAACAGGCGCACGCTGCCCGTACCCCGCAGCCCACGGTTGGCGCCTATCTCGGCTCGGACCGCGGAGGGCGCGAGCACATCGTGGGTCTCCAGTTTTCCATGCCGTTTGGCGGTGCGGCGCGGGTGGCGCGCGAGCGTAGCGCGTTGGCCGGGGTGGACGCCGCCCAGTGGCGGCTGCAGGATGCGCGGGCACAAACGCTTGCAGCTTTCGCCAGGCTGTATGCACTTGCACGATCGCAAGCCAGCGGTTCGCTGGCGTTGGAGCGAGCCTCGCAGGTTCAGAACCAGGCTAGTGCGCGCATGCTGCGCGCCTACCAACTGGGCGAGGCGGGCATCTCCGATTGGCTCATCGCACGGCGCAGCGCGTTGGACACCGTGCGCCAGGCGCTCCAGGCGCGTTTCAATGCGGCCGAATCGGCCGCATCGCTGCGGCTACAAGCGGGATTGCTGCTCAATCGGGCGGACGTTGCAAGCGAGACGTCGCCCGCGGCTGCAGTTCCCGCGTCCGAACCCGAGAGCCAAAAATAGGTGGGGCACGCCCTGCCGTACGGGTGCGGCATTCACGCCGGCAAGGCTTCTCCGCGCGTTTCAATAGCAAAGGGAATGATCGTAATTCCGGCCATCGCGAAATTCCCGCCAAAAACCCGAGGATGAACAAGGTGGCGATGAACGCCTTGACATCCACCCCGTCCTTGGCCCGCGGCCACCGCTTGCGTGGGGAGGACTGGATTCCTGCGGGGCTACGCATGAGTGACCTCGCGCGCAGTCGCTTCGGCGGGTTCCTGCTTCGCTAAGGGACCTGAATGCGCCACATTTCCACAGGCTACAACGCGGTGTCCCTGCGCCAAAATATGCATTGCGCCGACAAGGCCAGCGTTGTTCGCATAGCCACACACGAGAACATTGCTGCATGGCAGGTTTGCCGGTCGCCCGACGTCCAGGCCGGCCTCGAGGACATGTTCACCTTGCATTCCCGAACCCTGCGTCCTGAGCATGCGAGTGCCCACGCGGCGCAGCCGCTGGCCCGCGCGGGCCGGCGCGAAGGTGCGGTGACCGGGCATCACGATGCGCCGGCCGCGTGCACGTTTCGCCGCCAGATACGCCGCACCCACCACTTGCGACCTTCCTCGAGCACGAGCAATGCGATCGCGAACGGCCCGATTGCGGCCCAGTGCACGAGCGCAATCGGTGCGGTGCCAAATATCGCATTGCCCAATGGCGTATAGGCGATGAGCGCAGCGCACCGATTTCAACGCCGACGCCTTCGAGAATCAGCGGGTTGCCAAGCAGTCCCGTGCTCCGCACCGATCGGGTTGGGCTGCGACACAGGAACACGTTGACCACCTGCAGCAAGACGATGGCGCCCAAGGCGACCGTCGTGACGTGCAGGTACAGGGGCGCCGTTGCAGCAAGGACATCACCGTAGTGCCAGCCTGCAGCCCGCAGTGTCACCAGAAACACGCTCCTCACCGCAGCCGCTTCCAGCAGACCCAAGAAGAGATAGGCGCGTACCGCCAGGCGCCAGTCGAGCAGTCTTTCACGCGGTGAGCGCGGCGCATGACGTCGGGCTCGGGAGTTTCCACCCCCAGACCGAGTGCCGTCAGCGAATCGGTTCCCATATCCAAGGCAAGCATCTGAATGGGAGTCAGCGCCAGGGGGATGGGGAAGAAGTCAAACGCCAAGTAAGGCACGAGTTCTGGAACGTTGTGCGCCAGGATGTAGGTGAGAAACTTGCGGATGTTGTCGAACACGGCGCGCCCCTCCTCGATTCCCGCGACGATGCTGGGAAAGTTGTCGTCGAGGACGACGACATCGGCCGCTTCCTTGGCCACGTCCGTGCCGCTGCGCCCCATGGTCACGCCGACGTGGGCGCTTTTGAGCGCGGGCGCATCGTTGACGCCGTCGCCCGTGACGGCCACGATGTGGCCCTTGCGCTTGAGTGCTTCGACGATCCGCGTTTTCTGCTCGGCTCCAAGCCGCGCAAAGTGCACCTCGGGTTCATCAAGGGTGAGCTGCAGCGGCGTATCGGACAACCGTCGCAACTGCTCACCACTGATGACTAGGGCATTGGCGGAACGCACAAGCCCGATGTTGCGGGCAACGGCCAGCGCCGTGCGTGGATGGTCGCCGGTGACCATGATGACGTTGATGCCGGCTTGGCGGCACTGCTCGATCGCGGCGGGCACTTCAGGGTGTGGTGGATCTTCCAGTCCGACAAGTCCGGCAAAGATCAAGTCGCGTTCGGCATCCTGAATCGCCGCGCCCCCCTCGACCGGGCGGTACGCCAGGGCGATGACACGCAATCCCGTATCGGCCATGCGCTCCTGGGCTCCCTGAACCGCGTCACGCATGCCCTGGGTCAGAGGCTGCTCACCCGCGTCGGCGAGAGTACATGTGCACAACTGCAGCACCGGCTCGGCCGCCCCCTTGCAGTACAGCATGTGCCCTTGCGGACTCGCATAGACAATGGACAAGCGCATGCGCTGCCCGTCAAACGGCAGCTCGTCAATGCGTTTCCAGCGCGGCAGCGTCACGTTTGCTTGTTGAGCAAGATCGACGAGGGCCAGCTCCATCGGATCGCCCTGCCAGGTCCTGCGGCCGCCTTGTTCGATTTCCGTCAAGTCATGGCAAAGTCCCTCGGCCAAAAACATGGGCTCGTAGTGCGCAGCGAGGGCCTCGCTGGCACCCGCCGGCACGGGATGGGCCGCGGCCCCGGGCAGAACGGTCATCGCGCGCACGCGGTTTTGGGTCAGCGTGCCGGTCTTGTCGGCGCAAATCACGGTGGCTGCGCCGAGCGCTTCCACCGCCGGCAAATGCCGGATGAGGACCCTGCAACGGGCCATGCTCTGCGTGGCCAGCACCAGCGCCAGCGCTAGCGCTAGGAGTCTGGGCGGCAGAAGGGTTCGCCGTGTGCACGCTGAGGAGTGCTGATGCGTTAATGGGAGATGGCTGCGAACTATCTTCCGTACGAGCCCGAGCAGATGATCCTGCTGCCCGAGGCGATCCAGGACTGGCTGCCCGAGGGGCATCTGGCGCACTTCATCAGCGACACGGTAGACACGCTGGATTTGAGCGCGTTTCACGCGCGGTATGAGAAGGATGGGCCGCGCAATCAGCCGTTCCACCCGGCGATGATGGTCAAGGTGCTGGTGTACGGCTATGCCACCGGGGTGTTCAGCTCGCGCAAGATGGCGCGCAAGCTGCACGAGGATGTGGGATTTCGGGTGTTGGCTGCGGGCAACTTTCCGGCGCATCGCACGTTGCGGGATTTCCGGGCGATCCACCTGCAGGAGTTGTCGGAGCTGTTCGTGCAGGTGGTTCGGCTGGCGCGCGAGATGGGGCTGGTGAAGCTGGGCACGATCGCGGTGGACGGCACCAAGGTCAAAGCCAATGCGAGTCGGCACAAGGCGATGAGCTACGCGCGCATGCTGCAATCGGAGCGCGAGCTGCGCACGCAGATCGATGAACTGCTGGCGCGCGCCAGGGCGAGCGACGAGGCCGAGAAGAACGAGCCCGAGGTGGACATTCCGGCGGAGATCGCCAGGCGCGAAGCACGACTGGCGGCGATCGCGGCGGCGCGTGCCCGCCTGGAGCAGCGCCAGCGCGAGGCCGATGCACAGCGCGGGCGCGACCCGGACGATCAGAACAAGCCGCGCGGCAAGGACGGCAAGCCCAAGGGCGGGCGTTACAAACGCGATTTCGGGGTGCCCAAGGATGCGGCGCAGGAGAATTTCACCGACCCGGACAGCCGGATCATGAAGCGCGCTGGCGGCGGATTCGATGCGGGGTACAACGCGCAGACGGCCGTGGACGACACGGCCCACATCATCGTGGCGGCCGAGTTGACCAACAGAGCCAGCGATGCGGGCGAGTTGCCGCCGATGCTCGCGGCCGTGCAGCGCAATCTCGGGGCGGCGCCGCAGCAGGTGCTGGCCGACACCGGCTACAAATCGGAATCTGTCTTCGAGACGCTCAGCCCCAGCGACTGTGACGTGGTGGTCGCGTTGGGCCGCGAGGGCAAAGCACAACTGAAGATCAACCGCGAGAAGCTGCCGCACACGGCGGCGATGGCCGACAAACTGCAGACCGTCGCTGCGCGCCTGGCCTACGCCCGACGCAAGTGGCTGGCCGAGCCACCCAACGGATGGATCAAAAACGTGCTGGGGTTCCGGCAGTTCAGCCTCAGGGGGATCGACTCGGTGAAGGCCGAGTGGAAACTCGTCTGCCTGGCGCTGAACCTGCGCCGCATGGCCGCAATGAACGGGGCGTGAGGGACGGATTGCACCGAAAACACGCTCCAAAAACCGTACGACAAGCCGCCGCCGACCTGTTCACGCAACGGAGCTCACCATTCACGGCCGACTCGCCGCTATCGCGATTCCATCCGCGCCGATCTCAATGCTGATCAACCCGCCGCGCGGCGTCTGCCGCCCAGACTCCTAGGTATTCAGTCATGGCGACTTGGCGCTGGCCGCCTCGCATGGGTATCCGAGCGGGGTCGGCACTGCCCGTAGAGCGGCGGAAATTCCACGATTCCACAACTGTTAACAAATGGCCAGACTGTTGAACCCGCAAAATGCCCAGCAAGCTGGTTCGCCCGCATCAAACCGGGCAGCTCATGGAGGAGCGCGCAACCCATTTGCAGGCAAGACGTGCACGTTCGCGTGGCCAAGGTTTCTGTAAATCCGGCGCTTGCGCTCCACTGGCCACCAGTCGTAGAGGAATATCTGCAAGGGTCGCCACATGGCGACCCAGCCACCGATGAGCAGGCTCTGGTTCAGCAGACGCAAAAACGTGTTGCTCTGTGCAGTGGAGAGCAGATCCGCACCGACGAGGCACAGCGCTAGGAATCCAAGCCCGATCACGAGGCTCGTGCGCCCGACCATCAGCAATCCTCGCAAGTCCCGCTTTGCCAACGTCGACTTGTATGCAAAGTAGTTGCTTACGGCTTGCGCGACCAGCGGCGTGGGATCCTGCTCTGGCATGTTGTCGATGTGGACGAGGATCCGGAAATGACTGTCGCGCGGGAATTCCAGGGCCCAGCTTTCCAGGAACTCTTCTGCATCACGGTCAAGGTCGCGGTGATGAAAGGGCGATGGGTCCATCGAATTGAACAACTCGGCAAGCTGGCCGATATGCAACTCGATTTGGTGGATGGGGGAATGCCGTTTTCTCACGCTGAGGATGCCTCCTAGGTCAAATCGGATGAAGCTTCGCCGCCTGGATCGCATTGCGCCGCGCTCTCGGCGTGAGCCGCTATCTGGTGCGCGCGAGTCGAGCCTGCCTGCAAGCCCATCACCATGCAGGAGAACACCGTTGGCACGCGGCATCAGCACGCAGATGTCGATGGTGGGGAACGGGTGTGCCGCACCCGGGCGCAATGGCCGTCACTCAATGACTAAGTGGATGATGCACTGCGTGCCGCCGTCGAGGTTCGCCACGATTTGCGCGGTGCCGGCCGTAGCACCAGCCTTGACATGCAGCTCGATGATCCCGAGCCTGGCATAGCCGGGGCCGAACGGGTGCGGCGTCAGGGTAACGGGCGCACCTGTAGCCGAGATCGATCCAATCGGCTTGCCGTCCGCAAGAATGGTGAGCGCGCCATTAGCCGACGTTGAGAGGCTTAGCGAAGCGCGGGGCTGTTTGGGTAAGGTTGCCAGAAAATCAATGGGAATCGGCACGTCCTCGCCGGGCTTCACCCGTTGCCAGTCCTCGTCGCGTCCGGCGTGGAGTTGGTTATAGGCGGCAATATTTGGCACAGGATTCGGGGTGATGCCGGCAACAGCGTGGGTCGTGCCCGAGAGAGGGCCAGCGCCGATAAACTGGACCGAAATCGGATACTCACCGGCTTGCGGGTTGATCTCGGGCGCGCGCAAGTGGATGGCCTTGATGCCAGGCGCGCCTGGCACGCCAGCCGACACCGCAGAATCGAAATGCAGGGCAATCACACGCGGATCATGAGAATCCTGTGTAACCGAGAACTTTGCCGGAACGGCGCCTTGGGTCCACCGGATCATCACGGCTTCCAGGGGTAGGCCAGGCTCCGGCGTAAATGGTTCGGGGAACACGAAACGGATCGTCGCATTTGCAGGAATCTCTAACCCAGAAACGGCTGGATCCAAAGATCTGTTGAAGACGAACCAAGCCTCAAACGGCTCGTGCGCTGCCAGACCGGTGCTGATCATCGGCTGGTACCTGACCGTCGCCGCCGGTGGCTCGGCCAAAGCGGGGCCTGCAAGACACGACGCCAAAGCGAGAAGTGCAGATCGCGTGAGCCATGCCTTCATGCCCGTCTCCTCAAAGGATCTCAGTTGGCCAAAAATATCCCCTTTGCCGGCATATCACCTTGATCCAAGACAAGGTAATCAAGTGCCCTCGACGGGCCTCGATTGCCTTGCCGCTCGGCATCCGGAATCTACAACCGACTGAGTGTGGGAATCGCGGCCGCGTGCGAGAACAACACACCCGTGTATGAGCGAATGGATCCGCTCGCCTCCTTCCATGGAATTCCGTTGCTTAACTTTCGATGCCAGGAACACGCGTCGGAGGACTTCGCAGGTGCGAATCACCAATCAGTCCTGCAACAATGGGATTTTCGCTGTGCCGCGTTGCATGCATGACGACACCGATCTGCGGCCCATTCGATGCACGCTGTTGCCAGCACTCCCGAAAATCCGGCCACCTTTAAATCTCGCCGCGAGGCGAACGACTCGCCTTTGATAACGGCCAATTTCTATTAACGAATGCCGCAACACGTTCAAACACCTCGACGCCTTGATAATCCGCAACTTGGGTTTGTTGTTTGTATGCGACAGCGCGACCGCGAATGGTTCACATCGAACGGTAGAGTAATGATCCGATGCTATTCAATGACAGATCCCGGGGTTTCAAGTGACTGCACTTGTGCAAGAAGGGCATTCAGCTGAGCTCAGCCGACGGCGGATGGCATCTGCCATCGCATTTTCCTGCCTCGGTTGGGCATTTGACCTGTTTGACTTGTTTATTTTGCTCTACGTCGCGCCAACTCTCGGGAAGGTATTCTTTGATTCTTCCCGGCAGATGTCTTCCTTGGTCGGTGTGTACGCCGCATTTGCGGCAACACTTTTGATGCGCCCTGTTGGTGGTTATCTGTTTGGGCGCTATGCGGATCGTAACGGTCGCAAGCGGGCTATGGCGATGGCCGCTATAGGTGTCGGTGTCGCGACTGCCCTGATGGGGACAATCCCGACAATCGAAACGATTGGCATCGCCGCGCCCATGATCTTTATTGCTTTGCGCCTCATCCAGGGCGTCTTTATGGGGGGCATGGTTGCCTCCACGCACACGGTCGGTACGGAATCGATCGCCGCAAAGTGGCGAGGATTGGCATCAGGGATCATATCCGGCGGTGGATCGGGCCTCGGAAAGCTGTTGGCCTCCCTCGTCTTTCTGCTCGTGACATGGATCTTCCCGGGTCATGCCTTTCAAGTCTGGGGATGGCGATTCATGTTTTTTTCCGGGCTGCTAAGCGCGTTGCTGGGTTTGCTGGTTTTCACCGAGTTAGAGGAGTCACCCATGTGGAGCGAGCTGCAAAAGGGCAAAATTGGCGCCGCCGCCGTGCAAAAACCGGCTCTACCCTCCTTGATTCAAGGTGGATTTTTGGGCGCCGTGATCATCAGCATATTCTTGACCATGGCAGGTGGAGGTCTCTCGTATTTGACTTCTGGTTACTTGCCGACGTTCATGCGTCTCATCAATCATGTTCCGCCGAAAAAGCTCGGCGTCATATTAAGTCTTTCAGCGATTTCCGTGATTGTTTTTTCGGTTTTTGCTGGTTATATCACGGACATCATTGGGCGAAAGACGGGTGTTATTTTATATGGTCTTCTTTCCCTCATCGCCATTCCGACGCTTTATCTGCGGCTCGCTCACGCGACCGCAGTGATTGATATTGGTGTGCTTTCGATTCTCTTAAGCGGAGCGGGAGCTATGTGTTATGCGCCTCTGCTGATCATTTTGAACGAGCGATTTCCGACAGAACTGCGATCAAGCGGCACGGCAATATCCTGGAACATTGGTTTTGCCTTGGGTGGGTCCATGCCCATCGTTGTTTCGTTCGTGTCAAAGGTCGCCAGCGACCCCCCTTTAAGCTTGGCCGTATCGACGGCGACACTCAGTGCGATGTATCTTCTGGCAGTTCATTTCACGCCGGAAACGCGCGGACACATGCATTATTGATTCGGCCCGCAAACAGATTCAAGCTGCATAGCGGACGTAGGGATCCTGG
>JABBOE010000085.1 GCA_019351955.1 Pseudomonadota bacterium | reverse complement strand
TGGTTGGTGACGCTGGCGATCATCGACGGATTCTGGCGCGCGCCGCCCACGGCCAGGGTCACCGGGGTCTTTCCCTTGGGTGCGAAGCTGCGCCCGCGCACATCGGTGTTGACCAGTGCCGTCTCATCGCCCCAGTGGATCTCGGCATCCTCAGCCTTGGCGCGCTCGGCAATGGCGGGGTAAGTCTCCTGCAGCCACGCACGAACCGCTTCAGGCGATTGCTCATAGGCGCGCTTGATCGGCTTCTGAGGCGTGAAGCCCCAGCGCGCCAGATACTTCCCCACCGAGCGCAGATGCAGCGTGACCCCGTAGTCACGCTCAATGAGTTGCATCACCGCCGCGCGACTCCACAACGCAAACTCCATCTTGAGTTGCTCCGGGCGCCGGTCGCAAATCGTGCGCTGGATGGCCGCCTCTTGCTCCTGCGTCAGAACGCGCTTGTCGCCCGTTCGCCGCCCGCGAACGCGCGGCGCCAGCGCGGCCATGCCCCCCGCTTCATACCGGTCAATGATCTTGCACGTCGCTGAGTAGTTCAGCCCCACATCACGCGCAATCTGACTCTTGTTGACCATGCGCTTGTAAGCACGAATCACCTGGCGTCGGCGCTCATGCTGTTCTGCCGGACTGAGCCGGCGGGCGTCTTCTGTGTCCATGCGCCATGAGACCAAAGGTCCGCTAAAAAGTCACTACTGTTTATGGGCCTTATACATAACTAGAGACTACGCGACCTTCTCGTCTTCCCGCTTTGCGGCCGCCATGGCCTCGGGCTCCAATTCCTCGGCAGAACGATTGAGGTGAACGAACATTCCCCAGGCTGCAAGCAGTATTCCGTCAGCAGCCAAGATACTCGCCGCATACAGAAGTTTCGCTGGGTCTTCGTGCATGGCCCTGAATGTCGCAACCAGCCCTTCAATTGCTAGTGCGACCACGATGACCACAAAGAATCTTGACAAGAACCGCCGAACACGAGTCGGCGCGCTGATGTCAGCGTCACGAATGACTTCCTCCTCGAAAATAGTCTCGGCAATCTGCAGCGCGACAACGGCAGCGGCTAACAACCCCACGGCTTCGATAATCGCTTGCGCTGCGGCCCGGTCCAGACCACCGACGAAAGCCACCCAGCCCATGCGGGTGGCAATTGTGATGAGCATGAGCGCAGCGCAGGCAAAGAGAAACGCCATCACCCCATGTACGACGCTGAATAGGCGCACTAAATGTTTCATTGGTACATCCAGTCACAAAAATCACGAGGCGCAGCGATTGCGCCTTATCGAATCGAATAGCGGCAGCAGTTTCGCGGCCTAACTCTGTTGGCGCCGATGCCATATTGAGCCAGGTCATGGCAATGTGCCGACCGGAGCATGCGCCATCGGAATCGGCCGGGTGTCCGAACCGGACCTTGAAAAATTGGCATCAAAGGCGGTTCAACGCGAAGTTGGCAGGGCGGCTCACTCCTCACTCGGAAGCAACATCATTGGCGCACTCAGCGTAGGCCGAAGTAGCCTAATACGAACAGGACGATGACAACCGCGCCGACAAGCCATATCAGTCGATTCATGATGGGTAAGCCTTGCCTGCGCTGGATGTCTTCAAGCACGACCAACACGCGCAGAGTCTGCTGGTCCCGCTTATCAAAGCTACGCTTGGTCCGGCCGAACTTCTGTTGGGTGGCGAACTGACCGGCGCGATTTTGCCGACGGCCACTCCACACTCTGCAGTGCCTCAGGCACGACCGGCTCATGGCCCCGAGTTGGGACGCCAATTGGTCTTAACTCTCCTGACTCGCGCTGGGCCCGATCGCGCCGGCTGGGCAGATTAGCGCGAATCCGCCAACCTCAAACCCGCCATTCATCAGTACCCGCTTGTTGCGTGATCCGGGGTTTCGATCAAAGCGTGCTGAACGACCACTTCGGTTTAGGTTTGTCCAACGCCTACCCTCAGACCGAGGTCTGCGTGTGGTCGTCCGCACGCGCGGGCAGGCATCGGACAAACCTAAACCGTAGCCGTCTAACAGACCATTGCACCGATACGTCTACTCAGGGCCACATCGCCGACTTTCGCGTTGTGCGCGCCCCGAACATCCGCTCTTGCTTCTGACGTCTGCGTACTGCCGCCGCACAGGAGACAGGCACGCGAAGCGAAGCGACCAATCACAGACAAGGCTTTTCCAAAGTCGCCCGGCTTTGCGTCAGGCAGCGTTCCTCAATGGAGAGAAGATTCCGACAGCAGCCAAGTCCTTGATGCGTGGCCTCGGCTGCTGTCGAGCGGCCAACCTAAAATTCAGGGCAGCAGCACCGCCGCCACTTCGAACCGGCCGGCGCGCAGATCGTCCAGGGCCCGATTGGCCTGCCGCATGGCGTAGCGCGTGGTCTCCGTCACGACGCCCATCTGCGGCACGTGGCCCAGGAAATCGAGTCCGTCCTGCCGCGTGAGGTTAGCCACCGACAGAAACTGCCGTTCTTCCCACAGCAGGCTGTCGGGAAAGCTCGGAATGTCACTCATGTGGATGCCGTCGCACACCACCCGCGCACCCTTGCGGACGGCTCTCAGGGCCATCGGCACGAGATAGCCGACGGTCGCGAAGATGATGGCGGCATCAAGCGGCTGCGGCAGCATCGCGTCCGAGGCCACTGCCCGTGTGGCCCCGGCTGCGCGCGAAGTCCTGTGTGGCATGGCCTCCCGGCCTGATCCAGGCAAACACCGACCGGCCCTGCCACCGCTCGACCTGCGCCACGATATGCGCGATGCCGGCAAGACGGCGCGGACCAAGACGTTTGGCGTGAGGCTGGGAACGTGAGCTTCGAGGCTTACCCACATTGGTCCGTGTGCATTGCGCATTGCGTCCGTCGATTAAAAGGTCGTGCGCCATCCCGAGAATCTGTGAGTTGGAAATGAGTGTTGGGAGCGCCATGGGAGCGGAAATTGGCATCCGCGCCGGGGTCATTTTGCAACGTGATTTTCCCTAGGGTTGTTGGCTTGAAAAGGCTTCGACGCTGTTCTAGTCTTTGACCAAGCAACAAATACAGGAGACGCAAGTGACGCAATCATCGGCAAAGGTGACAAGGCGCGCGGCACTGTCTGGTATCGCCGCCGCAGCATTCGGTGCTGGACCCCTCCTGACCGGTAGGTCTGCCTCTGCGGAGACGCATGCAGAAAATCTCAACAATCATGGTGGATGGGAAGATCGGCCCCCCAACCCAGCCGATTTGCCACCCAACGTTCCACCTTGGATGCAAGAACAGGGGCGCCCTTTGACGCCGTATGGCCACCCTTCCACTTATGAAAAGGGCGTCGTGCGCGTCCCGACGAACCTGACACCCACCGATTTGTCGTCTTGGAATTTCACGCCCCTACAGCATTTGCAAGGCACTGTGACGCCGAATGGTTTGCATTTCGAAAGACTCCATGCCGGGGTTCCAGACATTCAACCGTCGCAACATCGACTGCTCATCGAGGGCATGGTCAAACGACCCCTCGTTCTGTCGATGGACGACTTGATGCGCTATCCCAGCGTATCCCGGTTTCACTTCTTGGAGTGTTCCGGAAACACCTTGACTGAGTGGAGAAAACCCATCGGAAAAAATGTGCAGTACACCCATGGGCTCTTAAGTTGTGCGGAATGGACGGGCGTGCCACTCGCCAACATCCTCGATGAAGTCGGCGTTGATCCAAGAGCTACGTGGGTATTAGCCGAAGGCGCCGATGCGGCAGCGATGGCCCGCAGTATCCCCGTGCAGAAACTTTGGGAGGATGCGATCCTTGCCTATGCTCAGAACGGTGAAATGCTGCGACCCTCGCAGGGGTACCCTCTGCGTCTGCTGCTACCTGGTTACGAAGGGAACATGAACATCAAATGGCTGCGGCGTTTGAAGTTTGGCTCCGCACCGTTTGAAACCTATGAGGAAACCGCTTACTACACCGAGCTGATGAAGAGCGGCAACGCGCGGCAGTTCAACTTCATCATGGAAGCCAAGTCGGTCATCACCTATCCATCGGCAGAGATGAAACTGCAAACGCCCGGGTACCACCAAATATCTGGGTTGGCTTGGTCTGGCAATGGCCGTGTCAGTCGGGTTGATGTCTCCACCGACGCTGGGCGGACATGGAGACAAGCTGCGCTACAGGAGCCCGTGCAGTCACGTTGCCTCACTCGATTTCGACTTGACTGGGCGTGGAGCGGCGCGCCGGCCATTCTTCAAAGTCGGTGTGTTGATGAAACGGGTTATGTGCAACCGACCATTAGCCAGCTGGTTGCCGCTCGTGGCTACAACTCCGTCTATCACATGAACGGCATCCAAAGCTGGAGGGTCGCTGCCAATGGGGAGGTAAAAAATGTTCACGCGTAAAGGTTTTGTCGGGGCATTCGCGCTGGCTCTCGTTGGTTGCTCGTTCATCACCGCTGTTGAGGCGGCGGGTGACCCTGGGTCGCATGCCTTTGGATCGCCCGCAACTCAAGCGCAAATCGCCGGTTGGAATCTGGACGTTCTGCCTAGTGGTGCCGGATTGCCCTCGGGAAGCGGTACGCCAGCGGAAGGGTCGAAGTTGTATGCTGCTCAGTGTGCGGCTTGCCATGGGGCCGAAGGTCAGGGCATCCCTGTTCCGGGTCATGGGGTGTTTCCTCGCCTTGTCGGCGGCATTGGGACGATCGCAACGGATGCACCGGCAAAGACAGTTGGAAGTTTCTGGCCGTACGCGACTGGTTTGTTCGACTACATCCGCCGCGCGATGCCATTCACCAAGCCGCAATCATTGAGCAGCGATCAGGTGTACGCATTGACTGCTTTTATTCTGGCCAAGAACGGGATCATTCCGGATGACGCTGTGATAAATGCCCAAACCTTGCAAGCAGTGAAGATGCCGAACCGTGATGGCTTTTACTCAAGGCTAGCGCCAGAAACGGACAATATCGCTGCGTATTCCATCACGGGGCCATGATGGCAGCCGCCGAGGATCGATACCTGACCGGCTACGGGTCTCTCGGTACAGCGCAAATCCCCTGCGGGGAACGCTGCCGGACTTTGCCAGGGCCCCAGCGGGTTACGATTTCGCTGGCACTTGCTTTGAGGGTCATGTTGCGATGAAGAAAGCAGCGCGCACAGGCATCACCGGCTACTTGTGGACTGGCGTAGCCGTGCTTGTCTGTCCATGTCACTTGCCGCTCTTGATCGGTGCTCTGGCTGGCACGACCGTTGGTGCATTGGTCAGCAACCACTGGGTCGTCGCACTGTTCAGCTTGGCAACCTTGTTTTTCTTTTCGGCGGCCCGAGCGTGGATGGCTTTGTCGGAAGCTCCATGCAGTTCCCGGTGCGAGCAAGCGCGTGGCCCCGTTTTGGGCGCAGAAGAGCAAGAGCGACGTATCGTTAGCCTCCGTGCAACGCCGTGAACTGGCGAGGCTCTCGATTATCAATCCGCATGGCAATGCCTTGACGCGGTAGCTCTGGCAGGTTGTTCACCCCAGTTTTGCCGTTCGGCTCGATGTCCTGTCTTCGCCGGGCTTTCGAATCGAGCCCGTCAAGTCAACGTCGTAACACGCAGCCAAGGCAAAGCCCGTCCGCTGGCCATTGGGCGCTTCGCCGGCCCCGGCCCCAGCCGCGAAGCTTTCCGATGGACCTCACCAACGATGGCATCAATAACCCAGGGCCAGTCCCGCAGGGCGGCGGCGATCGTTAGCACCTTCGATGGCATGCGTAAGGGGATTGCGCAGGATCGCCTCATCTGCGCCCCAAGCCGGAGCCGGTTTGAGCGTGTAGCCCATCAATGCCAGTGCCTTGGCGGTCGTTGGTGTCAGATAGCCAGGCTCAACGAACAATTCATCAGGAAACCATTGCATGTGCAGGCGTGGAGCGTCAACGGCCTGCTGCATGTCCATGCCGAAATCAATCACGTTGACGATGCTGCTGAGCGTCGTGGAGATGATCGTCGAGCCGCCAGGGCTTCCCGTCACCATAAACACCTTGCCATGCCTGAGTACGATGGTTGGCACCATCGAGGAAAGCGGACGCTTGCCGGGTTCGATCGCATTGGCATGACCCTGAACCAGACCGAATAAGTTGGGCACTCCAGGCTTGGAGGTGAAATCGTCCATCTCGTTGTTGAGAAAGAACCCCGTATTGCCGGCCATCATGCCAACGCCGAACAGAGCATTGATGGTGTAGGTCACGCTAACGGCGCACCCCTTGGCATCCAGCACCGAGTATTGCGTGGTGTGCATGCCCTCGACCGCCCCCAGGCTGCCCTTAACCTCAGAGGATGGCGTGGCGCGTCCGGGTTGGATTGCAGCGCGGATATGCGCAATGGTGGTGTCGGACAACAAGCGACGGATGGGGTTGTGGACGAAGGCCGGATCGCCCAGGTATGTATTGCGGTCGGCAAACGCGTGGCGCTCAGCCTCAGCAAAATCATGGGTTGCCTGCACGGAACCGTAACCTGACTGGGCCATGGAGTAGCCGCCAAGCACGCGAAGGACTTCACACAGTGTCACGCCCGACCCTGGTGGGGGTGCCGTGACCACCATGTAGCCTCGATACCGGCATTCGACGGGTTTGGCCCACACGATGGCGTAGTGGTGGAAGTCCCTCAGACGAAGGATGCCGCCATGCCTTTTGCTCGCTGCAACGATCGTCCTGGCAATGGGGCCAGCGTAGAACGCACGCGTGCCATTTTTCTGGATCAGATCGAGCGTTCGACCGAGTTGCGGCTGTTTGAGTACTTCGCCGGCCTTCCAGGGCCGTCCATGGTTGAGAAATATGGAAGCCACGTTCGGGTGTGCGGCAAAGTCCTGGGTGTGCGCGCGCAGTATCGTGATATCGCCTGGCTGCAACCTAAAACCGTCGCGCGCCAATTTGATCGCCGGAGCCATCACCTGTCGCAAGCTCATGGTGCCGTATTTGCGCAACGCTGCGTTAAGGCCCATAACCGTCCCCGGGACGCCCACACCCAAGTAAGTCTTGGTGCTTCGACCTGGTACGACATTGCCGTGCGCGTCCTGAAACAACGTTGAGGTCGCCTTGAGCGGAGCTTTTTCGCGGAAATCGAGAAAGACATTCGCCCCGTTCGCGAGGTGAATGGTCATGAAGCCGCCGCCTCCAATATTCCCACAGCAGGGATTGACCACGGCCTGTGCATAACCCACCGCGACAGCAGCATCGACGGCATTGCCTCCTTCCCGAAGGATCTCAAGGCCGACCCTCGTTGCGTAATGCTGGTCGGTCACCACCATGGCGTGCTGCGCTATGACGGGTTTCGAAGGCGCCACCGGTGCATGTGAATTCCCGCTACCCCCGTTTTCCCATGCCGCGATTCCAGTCACCGGACGGGGTTCGCACGCGTGCTCCGGAACTCCCGCCTGCACGGCCCCATGGGACAAGCCGAAGGTGAACAGGCTGATCAGCAATGCCTGATGCGCTGCTCGCATGTGATGTCTCCCCGCAAGGACGGCTGCAAACCCGAAAAGCAATGGCAACGTGGGCGAAAAGGCGTCGGCTGCGCTGGCTTATACCGCCAAGCATCTATCGGTATGAAAACACTGTACTTCGGTTTTGAGCGGTTCGTACCTAGCATTTGCCAACGTTCAAGCGATCCCAGCCATGCACATCCCAGCCACGATCATCGGTCTTGCCCAAGCGCCCCACGCGGAGCCGTCGTTTCGTGGGCGCGCTGACCAACGGCTCACGCCGGCGTTCCTGATGCAACCGACTCCAGGAAGCCCTCAAGGAGCGCATTGGGCGCAGCTGGTGTCGGGCGCTGCTCGGCATGCAATGGCGGCCCTCCGCACTGTGCGGGCCGCTCACAGGACCATGGTCTGATCCCCATGTACGGCTATACCGACTTCGACAGACGATTCATCCGCGCACGCGCCGCGCAGTATCGCGACCAGCTTGAGCGGTATCTCGCGGGCTCCCTGGGGGAAGAGGAATTCAAGCCCCTGCGCTTGCAAAACGGCTGGTATGTCCAACGCCATGCGCCCATGTTGCGCGTGGCCATCCCGTATGGTGCACTGACCAGTGCGCAACTGCATGCCTTGGCCGCCATCGCCGAAGAGTTCGACAGGGGCTATGCGCACTTCACAACCCGCCAGAATATTCAGTTCAACTGGATCCCCTTGGTACAAAGCGCCGACGTGATGGATCGGCTGGCTGCGGTCGACATGCACGGCATCCAGACTAGCGGCAACTGCATCCGCAACATTACGAGCGATGTCTTTGCCGGCATCGCACCGGACGAAATCATCGATCCACGCCCCTTTTGCGAGATCCTTCGCCAATGGAGCACACTGCATCCGGAGTTTGCGTATCTGCCGCGGAAATTCAAGATCGCCATCGGTGGCGCGCGGGAAGACCGGGTGGCCGCCAGTTGGTATGACGTCGGCCTGCAGGCCGTAGCCGACGACACGGGCCAGGTTGGGTTCAGGGTGCAGGTGGGCGGTGGCATGGGCCGCACGCCCATGATCGGCGCAATCATTCGCGAGTTTCTTCCCTGGTCGCAACTACTCTTGTACATCGAGGCGATCCTGCGCGTGTACAACGCCTATGGGCGGCGCGACAACATCTGGAAGGCGCGCATCAAGATTTTGGTGAAAGCTGAGGGCGCGCGGTTTGCTGAGGCGGTGGAGCGTGAATTCGCTGATATCGCGCAGCGTGATGCGGGCGGTGCAGCTCACCTCCTCACGGTGCAGGACTTCAACCGTTTTGCGGCGCTGTTCGCACCTTCTCCCGGTGTTGACCTGAGCCCGACTCCGGCTGCCACCATCGGGATCGTGGAGTCGGATCCGCAGGCCGCGTTCGAGCGTTGGAAGCAGCGCAATGTGCATGCGCATCGCCTGAACGGCTACCACGCCGTAACCCTGTCGCTCAAGCGCCCAGGACGGGCGCCAGGCGATGTCACCGCAGCCCAGATGCGCGCGGCGGCGGCCTTGGCAGATCGCTACAGCCAAGGGGAGTTGCGCGTGAGCCACGAGCAAAATCTTGTCTTGCCGTGGGTGCCCAAGGCGAGCCTGCGCGCGCTGTGGCGGGATGCGCGCGAAGGCGGTTTCGGCACACCCAATATCGGTCTGCTGACCGATATGATTTCCTGCCCCGGTGGG
Organism: Pseudomonadota bacterium; assembly: GCA_019351955.1. Lineage (GTDB taxonomy): Bacteria > Pseudomonadota > Gammaproteobacteria > Burkholderiales > Burkholderiaceae_C > Thiomonas_A. Next base: position 4,955 of record JABBOE010000085.1, on the reverse strand, counting down.
GATTTCTGCGCGCTTGCAAACGCCCGTTCGATCCCGATTGCCGCGGCGATCGCCGAGCGCTACGCCGATCTCGATGAGCTCTTCGACATTGGGGAGATCGACCTGAACATCAGCGGGTGCATCAACTCCTGCGGGCATCATCACAGCGGGCATATCGGGGTCCTCGGCGTCGACAAAGATGGCGCCGAGTGGTACCAGATCACCATCGGCGGCTCCGATGGTTCAGGGGTTGGCGGAGCGGCCTTGCCGGGCAAGATCCTTGGCCCGTCATTCGCCGCGGAAGAGGTGCCCGATGTCATTGAGGCCTTGGTATCGCTCTACCTGCGCCAGCGCAAGCAGGGCGAGCGTTTCGTGGATCTCGCTCGCCGCATTGGCCTCGCTCCCTTTAAAGAAGCGGCCGACGCCGTGCGCCGGGCGACCGCCGCCGATGAGGAGTCCCGGGTATGAGATTTGTTGCTTCCAAGGCGGACGTTTGGGCGGGCGCTAATGACTCTGACGCTGTGATCGCGCCACATCGCCTCCTGACCCCCGAGCAGTGGCAGGCCTTGCACCTGTCGTGGCCTACGAACTTGCCCGTAGGGCTCAGTCTTCCCAACAGTCACGACGTGCGTACGCTGGAAGGGTCGTTGTCGTGCTTTGCCGTCGTTGCCTTGCAGTTTCCCAAGTGGACGGACGGCCGCGCCTATAGCCAGGCCAGGCTTTTACGTGTGCGGCTGCATTACACGGGGGACATTCGCGCCATGGGCGACGTCCTCGTGGACATGGCGCTACCGCTGGCGCGAACCGGATTTGACACCGCCGTCCTGCGCGCAGATCAGGACCTCGAAGTGGCGCAGCACGCACTGCGCTTTTTTGACGGGCTTTTATCGTTTCCCGGCACGGACATCAGGCGTGGCGGATCGGTGTATTACCAGGGCGACGCGCTTGACCCTGATCCTCTCTTTCGCAAGGCTGTCGCATGAAGCGCATCATTCCCATTGATGTGCTGGCGGGCTCGGCAGTCGCCGTGCGCGCCAAGCCCAGTCATGGTTTCGATCAGCGTGCCGCTGCGGCTCTGGCCATGCTCAGCGCGGCAGCGGCGGAGTTTCCCGACGCCATCGTGCAAGCCACGAGCCTGGGCGCAGAAGACATGCTCATCACGGATCTGATTGCACGGCACGAGCTTCCGATTGCCATCGGGATGATCGACACAGGCCAGCTGCACGACGAGACCCTTGCCTTGGTCGAGCGCACGCAGCACCACTATGGACTGCGCATCGAGGTCTGGCGTCCGCAGGCCACGGCAGCACGTCAGTTCGTTGCAACCCATGGGGCCGACGCAATGCGCAAGAGCGTCGAGTTACGCCACGCCTGCTGCGCATTGCGCAAGCTGGAGCCACTCTCGCGCATGCTTAAAGGCCGCCAGGGCTGGGTTACGGGCATGCGACGCGAGCAGTCGCAGCAGCGAAAGCAGATTTCGCTGCGCGAGCGCGACATGCAGGGCTGTGCAAAGTTCAACCCATTGATTGATTGGACATTGGGCGACGTGTGGCATTACATCCGCCTGCAGGGTGTGCCCTACAACCCGCTGCACGACCGTCATTTCCCGAGCATTGGCTGCTTGCCATGCACCCGCGCCGTCGCCGTTGGCGAGGACTTCCGGGCCGGGCGCTGGTGGTGGGAGAGCGACGGTGCCAAGGAATGTGGCCTGCACGTTGAAAGGCGTTCGGCCAGCGGCGAATCGCAGCAGTCTTCCCAGCGAGATACCGGAGTTCACCCATGAATGCCCCACTGAATTTGGAGCGGCTACGACCGCAAATCGATCATCGCCACCTCGATGCCTTGGAGGAAGAGGCGATCTACATCCTTCGGGAAGTGGCCGGCAGTTTTGAGCGTACGGCGCTGCTGTTCTCGGGCGGCAAGGATTCCTGTGTCGTTCTGCGCCTGGCCGAGAAGGCATTCAAGCACCGGCAGGCCAATGGCATTTACGTGGGCCGGCTGCCGTTCTCGCTCATGCACGTGGATACTGGGCACAACTTTCCCGAGGTCATCGCTTTTCGCGATGCCCTGGCTGCGGGCTCGCCAGACACGTTCATCATTGCGCATCTCGAGGACTCGATCCGGCGCGGATCCGTACGGCTTAGCCATGCGCTGGAGTCGCGCAACGCCCACCAGAGCGTGGCCTTGCTCGAGGCCATTGAAAAGTATCGCTTTGACTGCCTGATCGGCGGGGCCCGGCGCGATGAGGAGAAGGCGCGCGCGAAGGAGCGCATTTTCAGTCATCGCGATCAGTTTGGCCAATGGCTGCCCAAGGAGCAAAGGCCCGAGCTGTGGTCGTTGTTTAACACCCGCGTGCGCCCGGGTGAGCACTTCCGAGCCTTTCCCATCAGCAACTGGACGGAACTTGACGTCTGGTTGTATATCGCTCGAGATGCCATCGCTCTTCCCGATCTGTACTACAGCCATGCACGCCAGGTCGTCCGCCGCAAGGGGCTCCTGGTGCCGCTCGGCCCCGTGACGCCGCCCCAGGCCGACGAGTCTGTCGAAACCATTCGGGTTCGCTTTCGAACCGTGGGCGACATGACATGTACCTGCCCAGTGCAGAGCGAAGCTGCCAGTGCCGTGGACGTGATCGCGGAAACGCTGACGGCCACGCTCAGCGAGCGCGGCGCCACACGAATGGACGACCGCACGTCCGACGCTTCCATGGAACGTCGAAAAAAGGAGGGCTATTTCTGATGGACCCGTACGACAACACAAACGCCGAATTCCGCCACAAGGCGCTGCGTTTTCTGACGGCCGGCAGCGTTGACGATGGCAAGAGCACGCTGATCGGCCGGCTGCTGCTTGACAGCCAGGCCATTCTTGCGGATCAACTCGACGCGCTCAACAGGCGTGCATCCGGTTCGCCCGTCGATCTTTCGCAACTGACCGACGGTTTGGAGGCCGAGCGTGAGCAGGGCATCACCATCGACGTCGCCTACCGCTACTTCGCCACGCCGCGGCGAAAGTTCATCATTGCCGATGCGCCCGGGCATGAGCAGTACACACGCAACATGGTCACTGCCGCTGCGGGCAGCGATGCCGCGGTCGTGCTTGTCGACATCACCAAGCTGGATTTGACGCAGAGCCCGCTTCGCTTGCTGCCGCAAACCCGGCGCCACAGTCTTCTGGCGCGCCTCCTGCGCGTTCCGTCGATCGTGTTTGCCGCCAATAAGCTTGATGCCCATGCGGACCCGAAGCGTGCGTTCGATCGCGTACGCGATGCTCTTCTGCACTTTTCCCAGGAGGCGGGCATCGTGCCCGCAGGCATCGTGCCCGTCTCGGCTCTGCGCGGCGATAACGTTGCTGCAGCCTCGCCCTCGTGGCATTGGTACGCGGGGCCGACGCTGCTGCAGTTGCTCGAGGCCTTGCCTGCTGCGGAGGACCCGTCTTCCGGCCCCCTGATGCTGCCGGTGCAATACGTCGCGCGCGGGGGGGATGGCTTGGGAAACCAGTTCCGGACATTGTGGGGCCGCCTGGCGAGGGGGCGGGTGCAGACTGGTGATCTCGTGAGCATTCAACCCAGCGGCGAGGTGGCGCGGGTCGTCGACATTCATCATGCGGGATCTGCCGTGGATTGCTGCGTGGCGGGGCAGTCGGCGGGCCTTGTGCTTAACCGCCACGTGGACGTCTCGCGCGGCGATTGGATCCTGCACGCCGAACCAGGCGCAACGCAGGCACCGCAGGGCGTGGCGCCTGGTTCGGCGATGGGCGGGCAGGTGTTCGAGGCAACGCTTGCTTGGCTCGATGTGGAGCCGGCTGCAATCGGCCGCAAGTACTGGCTACGGCATGGGCATCGATGGGTCCCCGGGAGCATCACGGCAATCGTCAGCCGCCTGGACATCCACACCTTGGCTGCCACCGATGCCCAGGCGCTGGCCGTCAACGACATCGGCCGTGTGCGCATTCAGGCGCAATCGCCATTGCCTCTGACGGCCTATGCCGCGAATCGGGTGGCCGGGGCGATGATCATCGTCGATCCCGCGAGCCACCGCACCAGCGGCGCCCTGCTCGTCGAGGCTGTAAGCTGATGGGCCGCGTCGTCTTCATCGGGGCGGGACCCGGCGCCGCAGACCTGATCACGGTGCGCGGCGCCGGGTTCCTGAGTCAAGCCGATGTGGTTCTCAGCGATGCCCTCGTGGATGGCGCGCTGCGCGAACTCGCGCCGCAAGCAAGGTGGATCGATGTTGGCAAGCGCGGGTTTCGTGGCGGTGTCACGCAGGAGACGATCAACGCGTTGCTGCGCCGCTATGGCTGCGCCCATGCCCTGGTTGTTCGCCTCAAGGGTGGCGATTCGAGTATCTTCGGGCGGCTGGACGAGGAGCTTCGGGCCGTGATCGCTGCGGGGCTGCATGCTGAGGTTGTGCCAGGAATCACTGCGGCGTCAGCGGCAGCAGCGGACACGCGCCGGCCCCTGACGCGTCGCGGGAGCGGGCGCAGCGTGAGTCTCACCACGGCGATGACTCGCGAAGGTGCTGTCCACGGCGGGCGCAGCGCAGATACCGAGGTGTTCTACATGGCCGGGCGGCAACTCGCCACCCTTTCGCGCAAGCTCATCGCGTGCGGCTGGCCGGCACTTGCACCCGTGAGCGTCGTGTCGCGTGCAGGGTGCGCCGACAGTCTGCACAGTGAACACCTGCTGGCTCATCTCGGACAGGCAGCAATGCTGCATATGAATCGCCCCACGGTCGTCATTGTTGGCGCCGGGGCCGCATGCGTGGACTACACGCATGCCATACCTCGACACGGTGCAGCCGGCGAGGACACCGAGCAACATGAACATTCGCTGGAGAGCAACTGACCCATGGACATGCACCTCAATGCGGCGATCACGGATGCCGCCCACTGGCACGGCGAGCCGATTGAATGCGACGCAGTGATCATCGGGGCGGGCCCTGTGGGCCTGTTCCAGGTCTTCGAGCTCGGGCTGCTGG
>JABBOE010000084.1 GCA_019351955.1 Pseudomonadota bacterium | reverse complement strand
CGGTGGAGGTAAAGGACGCCCAGTCATCGACGATTTTCGGGGTCAATTGCGATGCGCGCAACAGCTCAAGCAGCGTCTCGCGGCGGCCAGCCGATTCGGCGCACAGCAGCACGCGTAGCGGCTCACGCGAATCGCGGCCGCCGGCGCTGAGCCAGTTCTGCAGTCGCCTTAGTGGCTTGTCACTTCGCCGCTCGACCGAAAGGTCGGGCAGGGCTTGCGCGGCCAGCGCGTGTTGCGGACTGGCTGGCGCAGGCGCATTCAGATCGCTCACCGGTTCGGTCTTGATCTGCGCGGAGGCAGGAACCACTTGTGTGACCTTCGTCGCTCCTTCAACAATGTGCTCGGCAAGCGGCGCCTGTCGCAGGCCTAGTTGGGCCAGCGGCTTGATGCTCAGAAAAAACTCCTCTTCGCTCATGTACAGATGAGCAGGCGGAAGAGCAGGGCGCTCGGGGTCATGACGTAACAGCCGCCAGCGCTCGCTCGTGTCGGCCCAGAATTGACGCATCGCCCCAGCAACGTCGCCCACGAGTACCACGCCTCCATGTGGCCCCGCATAGTCCAGCAACGTTTCGGTGTGTTCGAAGAATAGCGGCAGGTAATACTCGATTCCGGGGCCAGCCACGCCGCTACCCATGTCCTTGTATAAGGGGCTGCGGCTTGGGTCGCCTTCGATGCGCTCACGCCATTGCGCGCGGAAGCGCTGGCGGGCTGCATCGTCCAACGGGAATTCGCGGCCCGGCAGCATGCGCACCGCGTCGACCGTATAAAGGCTCCGCTGGCTGTCCGGGTCGAACGTATGGATGGATTCCACGGTGTCGCCGAACAGGTCCACACGCAGGGGAAGGGCGCTGCCCATCGGGTGCAGATCGAGAAGGCCGCCACGCACCGCATACTCGCCTGGCGCCACCACTTGCGTGACATGCGCATAGCCAGCCAGCACCAATTGGGCACGAAGCGCGGCCTCGTCCAATCGCTGGCCTTTTTGGAAGTGAAACGTGTGTGAGGCCAGGAAGGACGCTGGTGACAAGCGCTGCAGGGCCGTTGTTGCCGGCACCAGAACAAGGTCCAGGGCCTTCTGATGCAGAGTCCAAAGCGTGGCCAATCGTTCCGAAACGAGGTCCTGATGCGGCGAAAATGCATCGTAGGGAAGCGTTTCCCAGTCCGGAAGCACACCAGCGCGCAAACTCGGGGCGAACCAGCCAATTTCCGCTAACAGGCGCTGGGCGTCGGCTGGGTCAGCAGTGATGACAACCCAGGGCCCGCGACCGCTTGAGGATGGCGCGTTGGCCTGTGCCATTTCGGCCAGCAGGAGTGCATCGCTGCTTCCTGGCGGGCGGGGCAGCCACAGCCGGTTTCCGGGCTTTAGTGGCGGCAGGCCTGGGGCGAGAAAAAGGGTTTGCTGAATGGAATCTTGGGACATGCCTAGAATTTTCGCAGGTGCGGCTTGTTGCCGTGGCAAAGTGATCCGATGTCCATGCATGTTCTCATTCCTAGCGCAGGTGCAGGTTCGCGCCTACCTGGCGACGCGCCCAAGCAGTACCGCCGGGTGGCTGGTGCGCCCATCGTGGCACATACCGTGAGCGCGTTCCTGGCGTGCCCCAGGGTGACGGATATCACCGTGGTCGTACAGCCAGGCGATGTGCTGGCTCACGCGGTGTTGCCAGCGCACCCTCGCTTGCGCATTGCAGAGGCTGGCGGTGTAACACGCGCGCAAAGCGTGATGCAGGGACTTCAGTGGCTACGGGCTCGCGGGGTCGATGCGAAGGAGTGGACGCTGGTGCACGATGCGGCGCGCTGCTGTGTCACGCGTGAAGCCATCGAAAGGTTGATGGATGCCTGCGAGCACGACATCGTGGGCGGGCTTCTGGCGGTGCCGTTGCCTGATACGCTGAAGCGGGCGGGTCTTGGTTCCAATGGGCGCGCACCGCACGTTGCCACGACGGTGCCGCGCGAGGGGCTTTGGCTTGCACAGACGCCGCAGATGTTTCGGGTTGGTACGTTGCTCCAGGCGTTGGAGCGAAGCGATCTGGCACAGATCACGGACGAGGCCTCGGCTCTGGAGCAGATGGGACTGAGCCCGCTGCTGGTTGCCGGCAGCAGCAGCAACTTCAAGGTCACCTATGCCGAGGACCTGTTGCTGGCTGAAGCGATACTGCTGGCTCGCGGCGCACCGGCATCAACGGAGTGCAAGCATGACTGAATTGCGCATGGAGTGGCGGGTTGGGCAGGGCGAGGACATCCACGCGCTGGTGCCTGGCAGGCGTCTGATGTTGGGAGGCGTGGAGGTTGTGCACCATAGTGGTCTCCTGGGCCATTCGGATGCCGATGCGCTCCTACACGCCATCATCGATGCACTGCTTGGAGCAGCTGGGCTGGGCGACATCGGTACGTACTTCCCCGACACCGAGGCGCGTTGGAAAGGCGCAAACTCGGGCGATTTGTTGCGCGAGACCGTGAATGTCATTCGCGCGCAGGGCTGGCAAATCATGAATGTGGACAGCACCGTTTGCGCGCAGGCGCCAAGGCTCGCTCCATACCGCGAGCCCATGCGAAACGCCATCGCCAAGCTGTTGGATGTCGCGCTGCAACAGGTCAACATCAAGGCCAAGACAGCCGAGCGCCTAGGCTTCGTCGGGCGCCAAGAGGGCATCGCCACCAGCGCAGTTTGTCTGCTGCAGCGCCAAGTGCGGTAAGGCAGTTCTGACCGGGCGCGTTGGACTCCGCCGAAGCGCGACGAAGCATTCCACTTGTCCGTGATGCGGTGCCGCATTACACTTACATTTTTCGACGGTCTTTCCCGCTGGTGGTGACGTTCGGGGCATTCCTGTACTTGCCTCCCCCAGCTAACCCGTAGATCGCGCGACAGAGTCTCAAGAGCAGGCCACAAGCCTGACTGGAGAGGAACCAACGGTTTTTCGTTAGAGAAAATCATCGAGGTGAGATTATGGATATTTCAAGCGCGGAATTGAAATCGGCTGCTATGGCGGCCTCTCAGCAAACTTCACGCAAATCTTCCAGCGGCACCGCTGAAATTACGGGTGCCGAAATTGTCGTGCGCTGCCTGCAGTGCGAAGGTGTCAAGCACATCTGGGGCTATCCTGGCGGTGCGGTTCTCTACATCTACGACGAAATCTACAAGCAGAGCACCATCCAGCACGTGCTCGTGCGTCACGAGCAGGGCGCTGTGCATGCAGCCGATGGGTACGCGCGTGCGACTGGAGAGGTTGGCGTCGCGCTCGTGACGTCCGGTCCGGGAGTGACCAATGCCATCACAGGCATTGCCACCGCTTACATGGACTCGATTCCCATGGTGATCATCACCGGTCAGGTTCCCACTCATGCCATTGGGCTTGATGCTTTCCAGGAATGTGACACAGTGGGTATCACACGCCCGATCGTCAAGCATAATTTCCTGGTCAAGGATGTGAAAGATCTGGCGCTGACGATCAAGAAGGCGTTTCATATCGCGCGCAGTGGCCGTCCGGGCCCCGTCGTCGTGGACGTGCCCAAGGATGTGTCGCGCAATGTCGCGCAATTTCACTATCCTGACCATGTGGAGATGCGATCCTATAACCCGGTGCGCAAAGGCCACGGGGGGCAGATCCGCAAGGCCGTGCAGTTACTCATGCACGCCAAGCGTCCCTATCTCTATAGCGGGGGCGGAGTGGTTTTGGCCAATGCCTCGGAGCAGTTGCGCCGACTCGCCGAGTTACTCGGATTGCCCTGCACCAACACGCTGATGGGTCTTGGCGCAATCGCGGCATCCGACCCCAAATTCCTGGGCATGCTGGGCATGCATGGCACGTATGAGGCCAATATGGCCATGCAACATAGTGACGTCGTGCTCGCTGTGGGCGCGCGATTCGATGATCGCGTGATCGGCAACCCCAAGGATTTTGCGCAGATGGAGCGCAAGATCATTCATATCGACATTGACCCATCTTCCATCTCTAAACGGGTGAAGGTGGACATTCCCATCGTGGGCGATGTGGGCGAAGTCCTCGCGGAACTCATCGAGCAGATCGAGCAGCAAAGGGCCGAGGGCCACAAGCAGGATATGGCAGCCCTTGCCACGTGGTGGGGGCAGATCGAGGAGTGGCGCAAGCGCGATTGTTTGCACTATGAGAAGTCCGATCGCGTGATCAAGCCCCAGTTTGTCATTGAGACTCTTTACGAGTTGACCAAGGACCGCGAAACCTATGTCTGCTCGGACGTTGGCCAGCACCAGATGTGGGCCGCGCAGCACTACCACTTCGACCATCCTCGTCGCTGGATCAACTCCGGCGGCCTAGGCACGATGGGCGTCGGGCTGCCTTACGCAATGGGTATCAAGTTGGCCAAGCCCGATGCGGAATGCGTGGTGATCACGGGTGATGGCTCGATTCAGATGAATATCCAAGAGCTCGCCACCTGCTTGCAGTACGAGACACCCGTCAAAGTCCTGTTGCTCAACAACCGCTATCTAGGCATGGTGAGGCAGTGGCAGGAAATCGAGTATTCCGGTCGGTATTCGCATTCCTACATGGATTCGCTGCCTGACTTTGTCAAGTTGGCCGAGGCCTACGGGCACGTGGGTATGCGCGTGGACAAGCCCGAAGACGTCCGCCCGGCACTGGAAAGGGCCTTTGCGATGAAGGATCGCACAGTATTCATCGACTTTGCCGTGGATCCCACAGAGAACGTGTGGCCAATGGTCCAAGCGGGCAAGGGTATCACCAACATGCTGTTGGGAGCAGAAGACCTCTGAAGCCTGCGTCCTCTGCGCAGCACATCGCATGAAGGGCCCGCATGGCCCGTGCGACGCGAGGTGCGCGGTCTCAGGCACCGGCCCCATCGGCTTTATTCCTCCACCATCACCCCTCGGAGCCAGGCGCTGCTTACCGGCCGCGCGCGAAGCCCTAGGCGGGAGATTGCATATGAAACACATCATCGCTGTCCTGCTCGAAAACGAACCCGGGGCCCTTTCTCGAGTGGTCGACCTGTTTGCCGCGCGAGGCTACAACATCGAGTCGCTTTCGGTGGCACCCACCGAAGATGACTCGCTTTCGCGCATGACAATCGTCACGCGCGGCTCGGACGAGGTTATTGAGCAGATCACCAAACATCTCAACCGGTTGATCGATGTGGTCAAGGTGGTCGACCTCACCGAGGCCAATTACGTTGAGCGTGAACTCATGATCATCAAGTTGCGCGCGGTGGGCAAGGAGCGCGAGGAGATGAAGCGCATGGCCGATATCTTCCGTGGCCGCATCATCGACGTCACCGATAAGACCTACACGGTCGAGCTCACGGGCGACGCGCCGAAGCTTGACGCCTTCATACAGGCCGTGGAACGCACCGCCATTCTGGAGACTGTACGCACTGGCGCAAGCGGCATAAGCCGCGGTGAGCGTGTGCTGCGAGTCTGAAGCGATTTTTCCATCAGGGCGGCCCCGCCCGACATTCCCACCGATTTCCAGAAAGGCACCGGGCCGTCCCTGCTTTTTTGGCACCACATCGGGCGAAAGGTACGTGGGAATGCATCCGTTGATCCTTTCGCCAGGAGGAGCTGAAATGAAAGTGTTTTACGACAAGGATTGCGACCTTTCCCTCATCAAAGGCAAGAAGGTCACCATCATCGGCTATGGCTCGCAAGGGCATGCCCATGCCCAGAACCTCAACGACAGCGGGGTGAAGGTTACCGTTGGCCTGCGCAAGGGCGGTGCGTCGTGGGATAAGGCGAAAAAGGCGGGTCTGACCGTTAAGGACGTGGATGACGCCGTGAAGGGCGCCGACGTCGTGATGATCCTGTTGCCGGATGAGAATATTGCGCAGGTATATCGCGATCATGTCGAGCCAAACGCGAAAAAGGGGGCAGCGCTGGCCTTCGCTCATGGTTTCAACATTCACTACGGCCAAGTTGCGCCGCGCGCTGATCTTGACGTGATCATGATCGCACCCAAAGCCCCCGGTCACACTGTGCGTAACACCTACACCCAGGGCGGGGGCGTGCCCCACCTGATCGCCGTGGCGCAGAACGAGTCCGGTAAGGCCCGTGACTTGGCCCTCTCGTACGCGATGGCCAATGGCGGCGGGCGAGCAGGCATCATTGAAACCAGCTTCCGCGAAGAGACCGAGACGGATTTGTTCGGCGAACAAGCTGTGCTGTGCGGCGGTACCGTGGAACTTATCAAGGCCGGCTTTGAAACCCTGGTGGAAGCCGGCTATGCACCCGAAATGGCGTACTTTGAGTGCCTGCACGAACTCAAGCTCATCGTGGATCTGATCTACGAAGGCGGGATCGGCAATATGAATTATTCGATTTCCAATAATGCGGAATACGGGGAGTATGTGACGGGTCCTAAAGTTGTCACGGACGACACCAAAAATGCCATGCGCCAGACCCTCAAAGATATCCAGACCGGCGAATACGCAAAGAGCTTCATTCTGGAAAACCGCGCAGGCGCTCCGACGCTGATGTCACGCCGTCGCCTGACGGCCGAGCATCCAATCGAGAAGGTGGGCGAGCAACTCAGGGCGATGATGCCTTGGATCAAGGCGAACAAATTGGTTGACAAGTCCAAAAACTGACCCGGAAATCCGATCTCGACGCCTCTGGCGGCAGTGGTGGGGCGGACTGTGCGGCCTTGTGCGCGTTGTCGCACGAGGCCGTTTTTCTTACTCACCGCGGTAGTGCCGGACACGCCCGCCCTGGCACCTTGAGGGGGCGGTTCATTGGCGCGACCTGCCGCCCCGCGGAACCGCGCCTGCGATCATCGCCACGCGACTACACTTCGCTTATGCACTATCCTCATCCTATTCTTGCCCGTGAAGGCTGGCCCTTTATCGCCGGCATTATTTTGGTGTCGGCTCTGGTTTGGGCACTGGCCGGTTTCTTGTGGTCGCTTCCCCTGTGGTTGATTGCGATATTCGTCATCCAGTTTTTCCGGGATCCGCCGCGGGTCGTGCCGCAGGATCCGCTGGCCATCCTGTCTCCGGCGGATGGGCGCATCGTGTCAATCGAGCGTGCCCACGATCCGTATGCTCAGCGCGACGCGTTGAAGATCAGTGTGTTCATGAACGTCTTCAATGTGCACTCCAACCGCGCGCCAGTCAGCGGTACGGTCCGGGCGGTGAACTATTTTCCTGGCAAATTCTTCAACGCGGATCTGGACAAAGCGTCCCTGGAAAACGAGCGCAATGCGGTAGTGATCGAAAATGACGCGCGCCTCGTCACGGCCGTTCAGGTTGCTGGGTTGATTGCCCGGCGCGTGCTGTGCTATGTCAAGCCAGGGGACACCCTGCAGCGTGGCCAGCGGTTCGGTTTCATTCGGTTTGGCTCACGGGTGGACGTGTATTTGCCGTTGGACGCCACTGCACGCGTATCCATTGGCGAGAAGGTCTACGCGACCACAACCATACTGGCTGCGTTTGCGCCATAAGCACCCGGCTGATTTCGGAGATCTCAGACCATGATTCGCAACGTCACAAGGTTGCCGGATTCCCGCACCGAAGCGGGCACATCCGGGGGTGGGGCGGCGGACGATGACATCTCGCTGGACGCGGGTCTTCCCGACCCTGGTGAAGACCTGCAGCGCATGCCGCACCGGCAGCGGCGCGGCATCTATCTCCTGCCGAATTCCTTCACAGCCGCAGCCCTTTTTGGGGGCTTTTACGCGATTGTGATGGCCATGGGGCAGCGCTACGACTTGGCGGCTATGGCGATTTTTGCCGCAATGGTGCTCGACAGTTTGGATGGACGCGTCGCGCGACTGACCCACACGCAAAGCGAGTTCGGTGCGCAATTCGACTCGCTTGCTGACATGGTTTCGTTTGGCGCGGCACCCGCATTGATCATGTACCAGTGGTCTTTGCACGGTTTGGGCAAACTGGGTTGGTTAGCGGCATTTGTCTACTGTGCTGGAGCCGCGCTGCGCCTCGCCCGCTTCAACACGAACATCGGTGCGGTCGACAAGAACTACTTTCAGGGCTTGCCCAGCCCCGCTGCCGCAGCTCTAGTGGCCGGTTTTATTTGGATCATGTCGGATGCCGACGTTCGGGGGACGCATGTGCCCTGGGTGGCGTTTGCCATCACAGTATTTGCGGGTATGACGATGGTCACCAACGTGCCCTTCTATAGTTTCAAGGCCGTGAGTCTGCGGCGAAGCGTGCCGTTCATCACTCTATTCCTGATCGTGCTCCTGATCGGCCTGATTGCTTACAAGCCGCCGCTGGTATTGTTCGGCCTGTTTGTCGCGTACGCGCTGTCGGGTTATGCCGTCTATGCGTGGCGCCGCATGCATGGGAAATCGGCGAGCGTGATATCCACGTCAACCGACGAGCCCGACGAGCGGGGCCTGCACCGCTGAGCGCGAAAGCGCGGTGTCGGACTCGACGAGCCGGCTTGCCATCTCGCCGATCATCATGCTGGGAGCATTCGTGTTGCCGCCGATGAGCCTTGGCATGATGGATGCATCAGCCACGCGAAGGCCCTCGATGCCGCGAATTCGCAAGCACCGGTCCACGACGGCATCGTCGCCTGAACCCATCTTGCAAGTCCCCACAGGGTGATAGATGGTTTCCGCGTTGCGTGCGATGTAGGCGTCGAGTTCGGTGTCATCTTGCACTGCTGGGCCTGGCGCAAGTTCGCACGGCCCAAACCGCGCCCACGCCGTTGAGGCCAATATGCGTCGGGCAAGCTTGAGCCCCGCGCGCAATACACCAAGGTCTTTCGGGTGGCTCAGATACGCAGGATCAATACGCGGGGCCATGCCCGGATCGGGTGATGCGAGCGAGATGCGCCCACGGCTTTGCGGGCGCAACTGGCAGACATGGAGCGTGTAGCCATACCCCCAGACGAGATCGCGCCCGTGGTTGCGCAACAGCGTAGGCAAAAAGTGAAACTGGACGTCTGGACGCTCGAGATGCGTGTCGGTTCGGGCAAAACCACCCGCCTCAGCGGCATTGCTCGCCAGCATGCCGGTGCCGTGGTTGCGGTACTCGGCGAACGCTCGCAGCAGGCGGGGAAGGGCGCCAAATCCGATGCCCACCGCCGTTGCCGTGCTCTCGCGCGCCATGGTGGTGACGTCGAGGTGGTCCTGCAGGTTGCATCCCACTGCCGGAAGATCGAAGACGACGGGGATGGACAGATCCTGAAGGTGGCGTCCGGGGCCGACGCCCGAGAGCATGAGCAATTGCGGCGAGTTGATCGCCCCGGCACACAAAATGACCTCGCGGCGCGCGCGCAAATCACGCTCGTGCCCACGTTCGCGCACGCGTACGCCAGTGGCGCGTCGGTCCTTGATGTGCACCCGGGTCGTCAGGCAGTCCGTGAGAACCGTCAGATTAGAGCGGTGGCGCACTGGATCGAGAAATGCACGTGCTGCGCTCCAGCGTTTACCCTCGCGCTGTGTGACCTGGTAAAGGCCCACGCCCTCCATGCTGTGCCCGTTGAAATCCTTGCAAGGGGGGAGGCCTGCCTGAATGCCTGCTTCGACAAATGTTCTGCTCAGCGGGTTGGGTTGCGCGAGATCGCTCACGTGCAGCGGCCCGTCGGCTCCATGCAGTTCATCGGCCCCTCGCTGCTGCCGTTCATGCAGCTTGAATATGGGGAGAACGTCGCGCCACGCCCAGCCAACGTTGCCGGCCGAAGCCCAGTCGTCGTAGTCCGAGGGATGTCCACGCATGTAGATCATCGCATTGATCGAACTGCTTCCACCGAGGGTCTTGCCTCGAGGCCAATACAGCTTGCGGTTGCCGAGCGCGGCTTGCGGCGTGGTCTCGTAGTACCAGTTGTAGCGTTTCCCCCGAAGTAGCCTAATAATGCCCATGGGCGTGTCGATCCAGGGCGTGTCGTCAACGGGGCCGGCCTCGATCAGGCACACGCGCGCATCGGCATTTGCGCTCAGCCTGTTGGCAAGTACACAACCGGCCGAGCCAGCCCCCACGATGATGTATTCAAACTCCGATGCATCCGTCATGCCGCCCCTTTGTGAGCCCCAATGTTCGCGGGGCCTTGCTGTGACACATCTTACGTAACGGCGGCGTCCGTGCGCTAACAGGGGGAGCAGGAGGTACCCCCTGTGTTTGTAGGCGTCAGGAGTGATTCGGTGGGTGATCAAGCAAGCCTAGCCAAACAACCGCTTCGCAATGCTGGCCACGTGCTGTCCCTGATACTTGGCAACGGAAAGTTCGTTGCTGCTCGGCATGCGGCTGCCGTCCGTCTTGCTCAGTGTGGTGGCGCCATAAGGTGTGCCACCGGTGATTTCGTCCATGTTCATGATCTCGCTGCAGGCATAGGGGACCCCTACAACGATCATGCCCTGATGAAATAAGGTTGTGTGGAAGGATGTGATGGTCGTTTCCTGCCCACCGTGCTGGGTGGCAGTGCTGGCGAACACACTGCCGACTTTGCCCACTAACTTGCCCTGTTGCCACAGCCCCCCGGTCTGGTCGAGAAAGTTGCGCATCTGTCCGCACATGTTGCCAAAGCGCGTTGGCGTGCCAAAGATGATTGCGTCATAGTTAGCCAGTTCCTCCGGCTTGGCCAGGGGGGCGGTTTGCTCAACCTTCGCGTGGATGGCCGCCAATGTTTCCGCTGGCATGGTCTCCGGCACGCGCTTGACCGTGACCTCCACGCCCGCGACGCTGCGCGCGCCGTCGGCGATTTCCTGCGCCATGCGTTCGACGTGTCCCCACGTGCTGTAGTAAAGGACCAGGACTTTAGCCATGAAAGACTCCTTGCTTGCTGGTGGATGGAATGTCCATGATGCATGCGATAGTTATGAATGAAAAGTAGGTGCTCTTTAGTAACCGATTCATTTCGTAACCGAGTCCCTGGCCCAGCATTTGTCCGGCCGCTCGGGATTGGCGACACACCTGTCGCGTCCCAGAGTTAACGCTCTAGACGTTAAAGAGGAATCTGGTGATGGGCGATCCTCCATCCACCGCAAATCCTGAGGGGGCCGCAACCAAGTGTTGGTCTGATTACGGGGCAACCCGGGAATCTGGATGATCAGTTCCGCGCATCTTGTTGTTGGATGTAAGCCTTGAGCACCTCAAGCGGGGCGCCGCCGACGGAGATCACGCAGTAGCTCCGGCTCGAGCGCACTGGGCTGCGGTAGACGCGCTCAAGCTCGGCGCCGAAGTCGCGCCGCAGCAGCCTCGACGTGTTGGTCTTGAGCGCGTTGACGCACTCCGACACCGCGCGATGAGGCGGTAGATCGATCAGGCCGTGGACGTGATCCGCCTCGCCATTGACCCAATGCCCAATGGACATGCTGCTGCGATTGCTCGAGCAGGCGGGGGTGGTCTATCGCGATCATCGGTTCACGATCCTGTCTCAGCTCACCTACAGCCTGAAGCCGCGGGACAGCAGCACGTTCCCGTTCTGGATGCACTTGACGAGCCTGCCCAGGGTGGAGCTTCGAAGACGAACGCTAGCGGACTCTGTCAAAGGGGCGCGTTGCCCGCGAGATTGCTCCAGCTTCAAGCTAAGCCGTTGGCTTGCGCAAATGCCCGATCCGGGGCTCAGGGATGCCGTCGGCCTATGACCAGGTCAAGCGGAACGGCTTGCGCCATGGCGGCATAGCCAGCGTCGTTCGGGTGCACGTGGTCGCCGCTGTCGTAGCGTGGTCGTAATCGGGTCGGTCTTGCGGGGTCGCGCAAAGCGGCGTCAAAATCGATCACACCGTCGAATGCTGTGCTGCGGCGTATCCAAGCATTCACCTGTTGGCGGATCGCTTCACGCAGTGGCGGCAGACCCGCCGGGGTAATGGTGCACCCGTAGATGGCGATCCCATGGCGATGCGCCTGTGCGACCAAGTCGCGATAGCCGGTGATCAGTTCCGCTGCATTGACTTTCCGATGCGGGGTGTCGCAATCCAGACCGGCGTGCGGGGGCACATAACCGAAGTTGATGTCATTGATGCCGATGAGCACGATCACGCTCTGCACGTTGGGCACATCCAGCGCGTCTTTGGCAAACCGGCGCACGAGCTTTTCGCCATAGCAGGGCGAGTCGTGCAGAAGTCGGCCGCCGCTGATGCCTGCGTTAAGCACAGCAACATCATGCAGGCCCGCAGCGCGCAGGCGCCGGGATAAATCGTCGGGCCAGCGCCTGTTGGCATTCAGCGTGGAGCGCATACCGTCGGTGATCGAATCGCCAATGGCCACCACGGCCGATGCCCTTCGCGTGACTTGGGCATCGACACGATCGAGCCACACATAGGCGGTGAATCGCCGTGCAAAGGATTTACCCGCCGAATCCAATGTGTGGTCACCTGGAGCCGAGATGAGATTCACTTGACTGGCGAGCTTGTGCCAGGTTGCCGGCGCAACGACTTCGGGTATGTAAATACTGACAGCGAGTGCCTCGCCTGCGTGAATGGGTAGATTCACGCTGTCGCTGACGAGCGCGCCGCCAGGCGGGATGGATGCGCTCTCCTGGCCGTTGAAGTGCGCTGTGCGCAGGCTGTCCTTGCGCACTTGCGCGCCGTGTAACGCAATCCCGACCGTGACTTTGCCGAGATGCACCGCTTGCTTTCCGTATCGGTTGCTGATGCGCAGGCGAAGAGCTTCACCCGATAGGCTGGGTACGACGATCTGACGCACTGTTTCATTGTGGATGGCCGGAGCGCGATTGAAGGCTGGTGTGGCCGGGCCCTGAGCAACTGCCTGGGGTGCCATTGTCCAGGAGCCGACCCAACGCTGTGCATCATTGACCCTCGCAGGTGTACTGAACGCCAGTTGCGTCGCAAGAGCGACGAGCAACAGCAGGGCAAAGCGAGGGACAGTCATCGTGGGGAAGCCGGGCTCGAGCCGAGTATTGCGTTGACAAGGGCGGGCTGATTCTAAGTTGGCGCGCAGGGAGCCGTATGGCGATCTCGCCGCCGTGTCCAATTCTCGCCCGAAGCGGGCGACGGCTGGTGCACTTGGGGTGGCTATGGCGAATCCCCGGTGATTGCCGACCCGCCTGGTCGGTTTCGACGCACGGATTCTTTTCGGGCGCAGGCGCAGATCTTGTTGCTCGAGGTGGGTCAGCCCAATAAGGCGGACAAATGCGGTGCGAGCAGGACCATGAGAATTCCAGAAAAGACCATCGTCAGGCTTGCCACGGCGCCAATCTCACTGTCGAGTTCGTAAGCCTTCGCCGTGCCTGCAGCGTGTGCCGACGCACCCAGGGAGGCGCCCCGCGATATGCTGGAGCGTAGACCCACCCAAGCCTGCACGGCTTCGCCAACCAGCATACCGAACAGGCCAGTCGCAAGGACACAAAGCACGGTGATGTCAGGTGACCCGCCAAAGTATCCCGAGGCAACGATGGCAAATGGCGTAGATACTGAACGCGGTAGAAGACTACGAGTGATCTCGGGGGGCAGCGCCAAGAGATGGCCGAGCGCCCAGGAGCTTAGGAGTCCCAGGCACAGACCGGCGAGTATCCCCACCATTAATGTCACGGGGTAACGTTGCAAAAGACCCCGACGCTGGTAGATCGGGTAGGCATAGGCAATCGTTGCTGGTCCGAGCATCCAAAGTAGCCAGTGAGTGTCGCGCGCGTAGACAGCGTAAGACGATCCGCTGACCAGCAGGAGGACAAGCAGCACAGCAGGTGCAACCAATAGGGGGGACAGCCATGCCCGCCGGTGCCGGCGGTACAGCCACTTTGCACCAGCGTAGCTCACCAGCGTAGCCAGCAGATACAGCGAACCTGATTCGGCGTTCACGACTTTGCCCCCCTTCGCCGGGCAATCGCATGTTGGCGTGAACGTTCCCATTGAAGTGTCCGCTCCACAATTAACCCCGTGCCCACCATCACGGTCAGGCACCCCACCACGATCGCAGCAATAATTTGCAGCCCGTGACTGGCTAAGAGGTTTCTGCACTGGATGATGGCCATCAGCGGCGGGATAAAAAACAAAAGCATGTCTCCCAACAACCAATTGGCCCCGTCCGCGACGTGATGCGCAGGCACCACCCGGGCGAGCAATAGTGCGACCACGAAAAACAGCCCAACCACGGCTGGGGGCACGGGCAAGTGGTACAGCGTGACGAATCGCTGAGCGACCAGCCAGATGGCCATGAAAAACAAGGCCTGAATTACCCGCTTCACTAGTGTCCTGTCCCGGTAATACGCGAACAAAGTCGATGCAGCTTTTCGAGGATC
>JABBOE010000083.1 GCA_019351955.1 Pseudomonadota bacterium | reverse complement strand
CGTCGTCAATGATCACCTCCAGGCTGGGGCTGATCTCATGGATGCGCGCTGCGGTTGCATCGTTGCCTGCGTCACCAACGACGATCTGAATGGCTTTGCTGGCGTAGCGCAACCCCGCGCAGTTCGCGTTGATGTCGCAACCGATCAAAACCTTGGCACGGCTGAAATACTGCGACCAGATTTCAAGTGAGCCACCGTTTTGAATACCGATTTCGAGCAGGGCAATCGGCTTGTCACGATACGGCTGCAGGACGCGGTCGTAGATGTCGAGGTAAAGCGACCACTTGTCTGAAACTTTGCCGCCATGACGTTGGTACAGCGTACGCAAATCGGGTTTTGGGGGCTTGCTTTGCACGTCGTTACGGGGTTCGCGTTTGGGAGACCGAGATCGGCGCCATCACAAATACTGGAACAAGCTCAGCCCCTGCACCTGCGTGAACGCCTTCTGTGCGGCCTGCAGGGCAGTGAGGCTGGACTGGTAGTCGGTGATGACTTGTGGGTAGTTGATGCTGGTGAGCTGGCTCTGCTGGGTTTGCAGTTGCAGCGTCAGACTGGAGTTTTGCGTCTGCACGGCCTGAATCTGTTGCAGGCGGCTGCCAATGTTGGCTTGCGTGCTGAGCAGATTGGTCTGGCTCTGGTCGAGGGTGGCCAAGGCATTGCTGATGGACTGGGCGCGCTGCGCGTTCGAGCCGGAGGCTTGTGCCGATGCAGTAAAGGCCTGCGCCAGAGACTGGAACGTCTCGAACAGGCTTTGCGGCTTGGCGGCGCCCACAGTAAACGTATCGCCGTTCGATGGCGTGCCGACGATGGGCACGGTGATGGCCGGGCTTGCGCTAGTGGGTAAGCCGATGCTCATGCCGGCGGTGAAGGCGCCGCTGCTGACAACGCCAGAAGAGAACACACCGCCGCTGCCGCTGGTCACTGCATAGCTCATGGTGTTGCCGCTACCACTGAACGAGATCTGATACTGCGTGCCGTTCACTTGCAGGGTCTGCTGGGCCAGCGCGGTGTTGTTGACCGTGCCCGGGCCAGCGGTCGCGCCGCCAGTATTGGCTGCGGACGCTCCGACACTGAAGGTGCCATTGCCTGCGCGCGCGTTCATGAACACGGCGCTACCAGGGTCACCGATCGCGGTCTGCAGGCTGGGCCCCAGGGCCAGCTGGTTTTGCCCACCATCCCCTTGGTATTGCACAGAACCGTTGCTCTGGATGTTGAATGGCTGCGTGCTGCTCTTGCTGCCGGCGAAAATGTAGTTGCCTTGCCCGTCCTGTGTGTTGGCGTATTGGGCGAGCTGCTGCGCATAGCCCTGCATGGTGGCTGCGGCGTTCTGTAGGTCTTGCGAACTCACCGTACCGTTGTTCATCTGCACCGCGAGTTGCCGCACCTGATCAACCAGAGTGCCCACACTCTGCACCGTGGAGCTTTCGAGTTGCAACGCGTTTTGGGCATTCTGGCCGTTCTGCGTGTAGGTTGCCAACCGGTTGATCTGCCCGGTCAGCGTCACGTTTTGCGCGGCGGCCACGGGCTGGTCGGATGGGTTGACCAACGAGCTACCCGTGGAGAGCTGCGCGCTCAAGGTGTTGAGCGTGCTCTGCTGGTTGAGAATGCCCGTCAGACTGGCGGCATAGAACTGCGAGGTGCTGATGCGCATGGCGGCGGCTCCTTACTGCACGGCTTGCAGCAGCGAGGTGAACAGGCTGTTGCCGACCTGGATTGCCTTGGCTGCAGCCTGGTAGGCCTGCTGATACTGAATAAGATTCGTCGCCTCCTGGTCCAGGTTGACACCGGACACGGATTGCTGCGACGAGACGGCCTGCGCGCTGACGGCAGTTGCCGCGCTGAGCGCAGTTTGTGCCTGGTTGCCCTGTGATGCCACCTGGCTGACGAGCTGTGAATACGCGCCTTCGAGGGACGTGCTGCTGCCCCCCAGCGTCTTGGCCGTCTGCAGCGTCGCCATGGCTTGGGCGTTGCCGCCGTTGCCGCCGCTGGCCGGGCTGAGCGTGAAGGCGTCGCCCGAGACGGCGGTGCTGCCGCTGAGATTCACCGTCCAGAAGCCGCCGGGTGGGGTGTTGGTGGCATATGGAATGGCAACCGTGGTTCCGCTGCTGCCCAGGGTGACGCTTCCCGTTGCCAGCACCGTGGCCGACCCGGGCTGCGTCACCTGAAAGCCGATAGCACCGCTAGTGCCGCCACTGTTCAGGGTAATCTGCAGCGCTGTCGGTGCGTTGACGCCGCCGCTGACCACCACGCTTGCACTGCCGCTGGTGGCGCTGTATTGGCCGGCGGACAAGGCGAGATTTCCAAGATTGGCATTGACCAAACCGCCAGATTGGATCTGCCCGGCACTGCTGACGTAGGGCGAGGCCGCAGCGACGCCCGCTGCGTTGGCGAGGGTGGCCTGGAAGTTCAGCGCGCCATAGCGCGTGGGCAGCACTTCGAACGCGTTGCCCGCCTGCGCACCGCTGACGTTGACCTGCACGCCGTCGAAGGTCAGCGTGGTGGCGCTGCCAGAGGTTCCGGGCGTGATTGTGGTGGGCTGGCCGGTGGACAGGTTGGTGGCCGTCCAGTTACTGCCGTTGTAGTTCAGTTGATAGTCGGCGGTGGTCAGCGCATTACTGTCGACCACGCTGCCGCTGATGGCCGCGCTACCGGCGTTGGCCGTATTCGCCAGCACCTGCACCGTGCCCGACTGGAACATGGCGGCGCCGAATTGACCATTTAGATCAAGGCCTTGCGCCTGCTGGGTGTTCATCGCTTGCGCCAATCCGTCGGCGATGCGCCCCAGCGAGTTTTGCGCAGGCTGAAGAACCTGGCTGCGGAACTGCAGCACGCCGCCCAGAGTACCGCCCTGCAGCCCCTGCGAGATGACCGCGCCGTTGGCGGCGTAGGCAACCTCGGCTTGTGACGGGTCGTAGGCGTTGGGCGCCGTTTTGAGGGCAAAGGAGAGGCTGCCTGCCACCAATACCTGACCGTTACCGGTGAACACGCTGACCTGATTGCCGCTTTGCGGTAGCACGCTCACGCCAACCTGCGCAGACAGTTGGGTGATGAGTTGGTCGCGCTGATCAAGCAGGGAATTCGGAGTGCTCTGCGCGCCTGACAGGCTGTTGATCTGCACGTTGAGCTGGGCAATCTGCTGCGTCAGTCCGTTGATTGTGGTGATGCTCTGGCCGATTTGCTGGTTGACGCCCGTGGCCGTGTCCTGCAACTGCTGTGCTGCGCCCTGGAAGGTCTGCGCCAGACCTTGGGCCTCGCTGATCAAGTTTTGCCGCGAGGGAATGTCGGACGGGTTGGCCGCGACCTGAGCGACGCCGCTTGCAAAAAATTGCTGAATGGACGTGCTCAGACCAGCGTTCGTTCCAGCAAGAAGGTTGACGAGGGGCTGCAACTGGGTGTTGAAGGTGTTGGCCCCGCTGGCCGTGGCCGTCGTGCTCCAAACCTGCGACTGCAGGTAGCTGTTGTAGCTGCGTGCGACGGTATCAATCTGCGTGCCATTGCCCAAGTACAGCCCACCGAGCAGTGAGGGCGGTTGCGTCGACTGAATCACCTGCTCGCGGCTATAGCCGGGCGTGTTGACGTTGGCAATGTTGTTGCCCGTGACTTGCAGGGCCTGTTGCGCAGCCTGCAGGCCCGTAAGGGAGTTGGTGACCAATCCGGAGATGCCTGACATTTCAACCTCGGCCCAGGGTCTGACGCTGCGGCGACGACATGCTCGAAGCCGGGCCGTACACCGGCGGTGGCTGCTGCCGGGCGGCCTTGGCCATGGCAAGCTGGATCGCGGCGATCCACACGGTCAGGGTGTGCTGCAGGCCTTCATACTCGTGTCGCAGCGCCAGAACCTGGGCTGTGAGTTCGGCAGATGGCGGCTCACAACGGCCTTGCTGCCGGTGTGCCGCGTACGGTTGCAGGCGATCAAGCAGCGGTTGCCAGATTGGGTTGAGCCAATCTGGCGCTGGGGCTGCGCTATCGGGCACGCCAGTCGCGGGCAGCGCCGAATCGCTGTCCAACAAGTTCTGGCGCTTGCGACGCAGCACGTCAGTGAGCGCAGCCACCAGGCGGGATTCGTCCATTAGGGCGGTGGTGGTCATGGGGCTGCGTCTTTGGGCGGTCGGTTTAAAGGCTTTAACGGCACGGTGGGGCGGAACTTTAGTTCGCTTGGAGCCCCAACGCCGATAGGGCGTCGCGCATCAGGGGGCTTCGCGCCATGGCCACCAGCTTGCTCGCGTACCGCGGATCAGTCGCATAGCCGGCGTGCTGCAACGCCGCAGCAAATCCGGCGATATCGCTGCCATGTCCGAGCACGCTCTGGTAGCGCGGCGAACCCAGCAGCATCTGCGTATAGCTCTGAACGCTGTCCGCTGCGCTCTGGTACGCACGGAACGCAGCGCTTCCGAGATGCGTTACGCCATGGGCAACTTCGCTGGTCAGCCTCGACAGTGACGCCCCGGACCAATCTGCCGACGCCTTCATGCCAAACAGATTATGGCCTGGCGCGTGGCTGCCCCAGCCCGTTTCCAGAGCGGCCTGCGCAAGAATGGCGACTGGGCTGACCTGCAACGCCGTTGCTGCCTGCTGCACGCTCGGCAGGATGGATCGAATGAAGGCCTGTGCCTTGTTGGGCAGCGCCGACCGCTCGCCACCTTCCGTGGCGTGTGATGGCGTTGCTGGCGCTGGAGTGACTCCACGGTGCGCGAGGTAGCCTGCAATGCCTGAAGCTGCAGGGGTCGTCTGGCTGCCCAAGCTCTTGGGGACTGCGGAGCCTTTCGGGGAGACGGTTGCTGCGGCCGAGGGGTCATGTGGCTTGCCGCCATAGCGCGTGGCCAGTTCCTTCGCGATGAAACTGGCCAATCCGATGCCCTGACCTTGGCTGATGGTCGTGGCGATCTGCTGGTTAAACAGCGACTTGAACATGGGGCCGGCAGTGCCACCGAGCATATCGGGGCCAAGGCTCGTGGCGCTCATTGCTGCAAGCATCTGCTGCACCAGAAGCGCCTCGAACTGTTGCGCCACGGCCTTGATCGCCGCCGGATTGCGCGGATTCGCCTTGGCTGCTGCCGACAACTGGTTCAGCCCTTGAAAGGACAGGCTGTTGTCGACAGCCGCAGGAAGCGCTGGGGCGATGGGCAGGGACGGGGTTTTCATCGTGGGTCGCCGACGGTCAGATCACGTCGAGTTGCGCATGCAGCGCGCCGGCGGCCTTCATCGCCTGCAGGATCGCGATCAGGTCGGTGGGCGTGGCGCCCACGGCGTTGAGTGCGCGCACCACGGCCTCCAGGGTCACGCCCGGGTTGAACATCAGCAGGTCGGCTTTTTCCTGTTTGGCGGTCACACTCGTCTTCGGCACCACCGCGGTTTGCCCCGCGCCAAGTGGGTTGGGCTGACTCACATCATATTGGGTGTTGATCGTCACCGAGAGGTTGCCGTGTGCCACGGCACAGGCGCCGAGCGTGACGTTCTGACCCAGCACGACGGTCCCGCTGCGGGCATCGATCACGACTTTGGCTGGCGGGGTTTCCGGCGACACGTCGAGCGCCTCCAGACTGCCCAGAAAACCTGTGCGTGCACCGGGATTGGCGGGTGCGCTGACCTGAACCATGCCCGCGTTCAATGCCACGGCGGTATTCGCGCCATAGTGCTGGTTGATGCGGTCGGCAATACGACTTGCCGTGCCGAAACTCGGTGTATTGAGTGCAAGGGTGAGCGGCCCGGGTTGGTCGAAGCCATTGGCGACGGTGCGCTCCACGGTGGCTCCGTTGGCCACCGTGCCTGCAGTGAGAAAGTTCACCTGTGTGCTGTTGCCGCCGGATGCAGCGCCAAAACCGCTGACCACCAGATTGCCTTGCGCCACCGCGTAAGTCTGGCTGTCAGCGCCCTTGAGCGGCGTCATCAGCAAGGTCCCTCCAGCCAGGCTGGAGGCGTTGCCAACGGCCGAGACCGTGACGTTGATGGTCTGTCCAGGTTGAGCGAATGGCGGGAGCTGCGCGGTCACGATGACCGCGGCGACGTCCTTGGGTTGCAGGTTCGACGCCACGCTCGGCGGCAGATTGATGCCTAGACGTTGAAACATGTTGAGAAGCGATTGGGTCGTGAAAGGGACCTGGGTCGCCTGATCTCCAGTGCCCGAAAGGCCCACCACCAGCCCATAGCCCACGAGCTGGTTGACCCGCACCCCCTGCACGCTGGTGAGGTCGCGAATTGCCATGGCCTGGGCTGCCGTGCTGGCAGTAAGCAGGGTCAGGGCAAGCAGCAGCTTGTGCAAACGCCCAGAGCGCGAGCGAGACAGTGTGTTGGGCGTTTGCATGAGATCGAGTGCGTCAGTGTCGTTCAGAACGGCCATAGCGAGAGGAAGAAACCGGTCAACCAAGGGACTTTGGCCGCCGCGTAGACGCTGCCATTGCCGCTGTATTCGACGCGAGCATTGGCAATCTGTGTGCTCGACACGGTGTTTTGCGGCGAGACGTCAGCCGCGCGCACGACGCCCACCACGCGAACGAATTCGTGTCCGCCATTGAGCATCACTTCCTTCTGGCCGGAGATTTCCAGGTTGCCGTTGCTCATGACCTGAACCACAGTGGCTTGCAGGGTTGTGGTGAAGGTGTTGCTTTGCGCGGTGGCGCCGTTCCCGCCGAACTTTTGTGCCGAGGTGGCCCCAATGCTGGGGCTGTAGGCGCCAAGCGTCGGCGCGACGCCGAATAAGCTGGAGAGACCGGCACTCACGCTGTCGGACTTGTTGATGGTGGTGTTGGTGGACTTCGTGGCGTTGGCGTTTTCCTGGATCAAGACCGTGATCAGATCGCCCACGCGGTGGGCACGCGTGTCCTCGAACAACGTCACATTCGTTCCAGGTTGCCAAATCGAGCCATTGGCCGTGTGCGCGTTCATGGCCTCGGGCATTGCTGGAACCGGCAAGGGCTTGAGGTGCTCGTCGGCCATGTGATCGGGCATGGCGGCGCAAGCGCCGAGCAACAGCGCCAGCAACGATGCCACAACAGGGTTGACACAGGTGCGCATAGGTGGCGCCAACTCAGATGTTTTGCTCGACGTACTGCAGCATCTGGTCCGAAGCCTGCACTGCCTTGCTGTTGATCTCGTAAGCGCGCTGCGTGGAGATCATGTCCACCAGTGCAGAGACCACATTGACGTTCGACGATTCGAGATAACCCTGTTGCACCGAACCCAAGCCATTGAGTGTGGGCTGACCTGTATTGGGGCTGCCGGAGGAGCCCGTTTGCAGATAGAGGTTGGTGCCTACGCTTTGCAGCCCTGTGGGGTTGACGAAGCTGGCGAGCTGCAAGGTGCCGACCTGCTGCGGCGCCGCTTGACCAGGCAGGGTGACGGAGACCGTGCCATCGTTGCCAATGGTGACGCTCTGCGCGCTGGCAGGAACCGTGACGGTGGGCTGTATCAGGTAACCGTTGGACGTGACAAGTTGGCCTTGGTTGTTGAGCTGGAAGGTTCCGTCCCGGGTGTAGGCGATGGTGCCATTGGGCTGCAGCACCTGAAAGAACCCCTGGCCGTTGATGGCCACGTCGAGGGAGTTGCCGGTTTGGGTCAGATTGCCCTCGGTCATCAGCCGCTCGGTGGCGATTGGGGTCACGCCCGTGCCAAGTTGCAAGCCTGAAGGGTATTGGGTCGTCTGTGATGACTGCGCCCCGGGTTGTGTCAGGTTTTGATAGAGCAGGTCCTGAAAGACGGTCCGGGCGCTCTTGAAGCCGGTGGTGTTGACGTTAGCCAGATTGTTGGAAATCACATCCATGCTGGTTTGCTGGGCCTGCAGACCGGTGGCGGCGATATAGAGGGAGCGAATCATGGGGGAGATCTCATTCGAGGGGCGTCGACAAGGGGTGGGATTGAGGCGAAAACGCCATCAGCTCACATTCAGCAACTGCGTTGCGGCTTGTGCGTTCTGGTCCACGGCCTGCATCAGTTTGGTCTGGATTTCAAAGGCGCGGGAGTTGTCGAGAATCTGAATCATGGCCTGCACTGGACTGACGTTGCTGCCTTCAAGCGCGCCCACGTCCAGTTCGACTGATCCATCCTGCTGAGCGGGTCCCTTGGTGTCGCGGAACAGGCCGTCGGCGCCACGTTGCATTTGCGTCTCAGGCGGATTGACGAGTTGGATGCGGTTGACCACAACCAGGGCATTGGGCTGGCCACCGACCGGCACCCCGGATATGGTGCCGTCAGCCCCAATCTGCACCGATTGCAGCGGCGGCAGCGATATCGGCAGGCCTCCCTGGCCGAGAACCGGATTGCCGTCGCTCGTGCTCAGGATGCCGCTGCTGGAGACCTGCAGATCGCCGTTGCGGGTGTAGGCGGCATCGCCGTTTTGGGCCTGCACCGCAATCCAGCCGGGCCCCTTGATCGCAACATCGAGATTGCGTCCGGTGTGATTGATCGGACCTTCCTGGAAATCGGCGCGATTGCCTTGTGTCGTGACATAGGCATTGCTCGGCAAGGGTTCGCCATAGACAGGCAAGGCGCGAAATTGCGCTTCCGTTGCGCGGTAGCCGGTGGTGTTCACATTGGCCAGATTGTTCGTGACCGCGTCCTGTCGTCGCAGGATGGCACGAGCGCCGTTGGCGGCAATCCAAAGGGTATCCATGGGTCAGGTTTCGCTTGAGCTTTGAATCCGGTCGAAAAGCCAGATGCTGTGTCGTGAATCGATGAGGGCCGCTTAAGGCGTTTTGGGCGCCTGGGACTGTTGCCTTACAAAGAAAGCAAGGTCTGGACCACCTGATTCTGGGTCTTGATGGTCTGCGCATTCGCCTGGTACGCCTGTTGCGCGACGATCAGATCGACGAGTTGCGTCGACAAGTTGACGTTGGATTGCTCCACCGCGCTGGACTGGAGCGTGCCCAACCCGGTGGAACTGGGTTGCCCGGTGAGCGGCTGGCCAGACTGGTAGGTTGCAGCGTAGTAATTGTTGCCAACGCGCTGCAAGTTCTGTGGCGCTGAGAAGTTGGTCAGCGTAATCTGGCCCAGGATGGACGACTGGCCGTTGCTGTAGACGCCATAGACGACTCCACTGGGGTTGATCGACAGGTTGCTGAGTTGGCCCACGCCATAGCCGTTATCGCTGACGCTGCTCACCGCCGACGGCGCGCTGAAATTGGTGGACCCGGCGAAATTGAGGGCTATCGTGCTGCTCGAAGCACCATCGGCCCAGTTCAGCCCGGCAATGGTGCCGCTGGCCGTGCCGCTGACGGATCCAGTGGCCGTGAACGGCAGAGTCCCGAACGACCCGGATGTGGTGCCGCCCGCGGCTGTTGTGCCGTTGACCGAGTAGTAGACATTCCAGGTTGGTGTCGCACCGGAGGTGAGCTGGTAGTAGCTTGTCAATAGGTGGGACGATCCCAGGCTGTCATAAACCGTCGTACTCGTCGAGTAGTTGTAGGTGGTGGGGTCATTGATGTTGACAGCCGTGCCGCTGGCAATCGGCGTGGCTCCGGCGTCCAGATTGAGGCCGATACTCAGACCTGACGTCGCTTGTGGCGCCAGGATCGTTGCCGCCACGCGCAGCGGACCAGCGCCGCCGGTCAGCGTGCCGCTCACGGCAGGAGTGCCGATGAGCTTGCCGCCCGCAGCATCCACGATATAACCGTTTTGATCGAGCTGGAACTGACCGTTACGGCCGTAGACGGTTGCGCCGTTGTAGTCGAACTGGAAAAAGCCCGTGCCGTTGATGGCAACGTCCAGCGGGTTGCTGGTGGTCTGGATATTGCCTTGGGAGAATTGTTGAGCCACGGTTTGCACGGTCGTGCCAATGCCGATCTGCCCGGCAGCGGGAGCGGTGCCTGCAATTGCCGAGGCGTAGGCATCAGCGAACTGGGCGTTCGACTCCTTGAAACCCACGGTGTTGGCGTTGGAAATGTTGTTGCCCATCACCTGCAGGTCGGTGGAGGCGGCTTGCAGGCCAGAGAGTGCTGTTTGGAAAGTGCTCATTGATATCCCCGAATGGGTGGTATGCAGTGCTGGACCGGGACGCTTGGCAGGCGCTTACATCACGCCTTGAATGCTCGAAAGTGGAATCGTGCCGCTCTGACCTTGAATCTGCAGTGACGGGCCGGTACTGGCATTCAGGTAGACCGACTGCACCGTGCCCGTGCCGAAGGGAATGGCGGCCACGCTTTGGCCGCCAGAGTCCATCGCCTGAACGCTGAAGGTGTAATTGCCCACAGGAGCGGGTTTGCCGGTGGAATCCGTTCCATTCCAATTGAACGTCTGCACACCGGTCGGCAAGGCTCCGAGCTTCAAGGTCTGGATGACTTGTCCTGCAGTGTTCTGAATCTGGACTTGCACGTTTTGCGCAGCGCTGGCCAGGGTAAAGCCCCCGGCCGTGCCCCCGCTTGCTCCCAGACTGACCGAGTTGTTGTCGAACACCACGTTTTGCCCGACCAGATTAGCGGCCTGAAGGCCTTGGGACTGCGCCATCTGCGCGGTCAGCGCCGCCATGGATTGCTGCATGGACTGCACCCCGCTGGCGGTGCTGAATTGCGCCAACTGCGCCGACAAGTCTGAATTGCTCATCGGGTTGAGGGGATCCTGGTTGGTCAGTTGCGTGACCAGCAGGTTGTAGAACGTGTTGACGTTCCCCAGCCCGCTCAGGCCGCTGGCGCTACTACCCGAGGTGCCGCTGCTGCTGCTCGTCTGCAGTGAGGAGAGAAAGGCGTTGCTGCCAATGGAAGGGGTGGTCATGGTGTGTCCTTCAAGCGTTCAGGCTCATTGGCCCAAGGTGAGGGTTTTGAGAAGCAGGTTCTTGGTGGTGTTCATTACATTCACGTCCGCCTGGTAAGCGCGCGACGCGGAAATCATGTTGACCATCTCGTCAACGGGGTTCACGTTCGGGTAAGCCACATTGCCTTGCTTATCCGCCAGCGGATTGCCCGGGTCGTACACCAATTTCATGGCGCCAGGCTTTTCCACGACGCCCGCGACCTGGACCCCGTTGACGCCTGCAGGGATACCGGGTCCGGAGAGCGGTTGCGCGGCAAACACCACTTCGCGGGCGCGGTAGGGCTGGCCGTTGGAGCTGGTGGCTGCATTGGCGTTGGCCAGATTGCTGGCAACGACATTGAGCCGGTAGCTCTCGGCATTCAGGCCGGAGTTGGAAACGTCAAGTGCAGTGAACAGGGACATGGCTTGCGAGGGACGTTCAAGTGCCGGTAATGGCCGAGGTCAAGGTTTTGATCTTGCCAGTCAGGAAGGTCAGATCGGCTTCGTACTGAATGCTGTTTTTCTGAAACGCCGCCTGCTCCCGGTTCATATCCACGGAGTTGCCATCGAGACGCACGGTATTGCCGGCTTCGTAGACCACAAAATTGGCGGCTGGATTGCTTCCAGCTGTCGCGGGGAGTTGGCGGGTCTGCTCGGTCTTCAGGGCCAAGGCGCTGCCCTGGCCGGTCAAGGCGCCTTGGAGGGCCTTGGAGAAATCCAGATCCACGGCTTTGTAGCCTGGCGTATCGGCGTTGGCCATATTGGCGGCCAGCAGCTGCTGGCGGTAACCGCGCAGATTGAGCGCCGTTTGTAGTGGAGCAAAGGTGCTGTCGAGGGCAGAAATCATGGTGCTTTTTTTCGGGGTGGACGCCCAACCTCCTGCACGAAGCATGCCAGTGTGCCTTTGGCCGCATCCTCACATGCTTCCAGGCGAGGGATCAGAAGCGAGCGATGCCCGGCACAGAAGGATTGGCGGCGGCGTATGCGGCATTGGGCGCGTCGAGGCGGCAAGGTCTTGCCGCCTGGCGGCAAGCTTTGTGAAGTGCCGTCGGCGCTGCGGGCGGGGCGGACGGTGGTATGGACCTTGCTGCTCAAGGCTCAATCCAATCTTGACGGTTGGGAGCCCTGTGCCAAACACGATGAATGATCCGCGCAAATTCGACGTCCCCTTCCTGCGGTCCAGGCCGATCCCAGTGCCGCCCGGCCTGCTTGCCGCCGTGCGCGGCGCGGTGGTCGGCTGCCTTGTGATGCTCGGTCTTGCAAGCTCGGCAATCGCAGCACCCAGCGCCGCCCAGGCCCGGGCGCAGGAGTGGGAGCCTGCCACGACTATCCGCCAAACGGTGGAGGACTTCGTGCGCAGTCGATTGCCGCAGCAGGCTCAGCAACCGCACATCGCGATTCAGGGGCCGGCTGCTGGCCTGCATTTTCCACGCTGTACAAAGTTGCACGCACAGGATTTTGGCTCCGCCAACCCATTCGGGGCACAGACTGTTGAGGTGCGATGCGCAGCGCCGCAGGTGTGGTCGCTGTATCTGCCGGTGCAGGTTTCGTGGCCGCAAGGTGCAGTGATCGCTGACCGCGCGCTGGGCGCCGGGCACGTGCTGACCCTTGGCGATCTATCCGTAGTGCAACGCGACCTGTCCAAGTTGCCCGCTGGGGCCGTGACAAAACCCGAACAGGCCATCGGCCACGTGCTTCAGTACAGCGTGGCGGCCGGTCAAAGCATTACCCAAGACATGCTCACCGGGCCGCAGCTTGTGCATTACGGACAATCGGTTTCCCTGGTGGCGATCGGACCGGGGGTGCGACTGGTGGCGTTGGGCATGGCCCTCGAGAACGGACGCGAGGGCCAAACCATCATGGCGCGCAACGTGCAATCCGGCAAGGTTGTCACAGGCGTCCTCGATTCCGGCGGGCAGGTCATGGTTGCCGTCGGACCCTAGAGGATTGAAGGGCGACATCCATTGGGTTCGTCAAATTCATGACGGGGTTGACGGGAAATGCAAAGGAATGGAAAAAAAGTCTAAATTTCTCTAAAAAATAAGAATAAAAAGTGAAAAAAATTAATAAAAGAAAAATAAAATCCGCCTCTTGGGCTGGCATTGCGCTTGCTTAAGCTTGGCACACATTAGGAGGAGCTGCGCCCATGTCCGTCCCTGCACCACGCGATACCCTGTCACTGCCATCTGTGGTGCAGCATGCTGCCAGCGTGCCGATCTCAGGCGTCAACATGGGATTTGAAATGGTCACCGCGGTGCCAGGTTCCCAAGCTCGACATGACGCCATGCGCACGGCGCGGGACCTGTTCGCCGCATGGCTGCAGCGCTGTCTTCGGCAGGGCGCCTACAGGCAACGCGCACAAGCCGTCGCGGCTGTACCGACACAAGCCATCACGCGGCACCTAGACCAGGCGGTCCAGGGGGTGGCGGAAGCGGCATCTCTCGCGTTGGCGCAGACAAACCTCGCTGAAGCATTGGTGGATATTGAATTGCTGGTCGAAAGCCTGGCCGCCGCAATCAAGACGCAGCCCGAAGCGTTGCGCATTTACGATCAGCTGGTTGAACGAGGACTCGAGACGCTGCAGCATTTGGCGCAAATCGAGGTGGAACTTACTGCTCAGCAGGCTGGACTCGATCCGCTTACTGGCCTTCCTGGCCGTCGAGCCCTGCAGCACTGCCTGCTCGCCGAGCAGGCAAGGGTGCGGCGCCACGCCGACGACTGCGCCCTTGTGTTGATTGACCTCGACTGCTTCAAGCGCGTCAACGACCGTTATGGCCACCTCGCCGGTGACCGCTACCTGGCGGCATTTGCTGGTGTGCTGGGTGCCGAGCTGCGCCCGTACGACAGGGCCTTCCGGTACGGTGGCGACGAGTTTGTGCTTTGTCTGCCGCAAGCCACAACCGAGCAGGCATCAGCGGCTGTTGAACGCATCCGGGGCAGGTTGAAGCGACAGCCGCTTCTGGTGATCATGGGGCAGCCCTTGTACGCCGAGTTTTCTGCGGGCATCGCGGCGTTGGAGCGAGGACAAAGCGTGACCCACAGCCTCGCCGAGGCCGACGCGTCGCTCTACGCCGCAAAGCAACCGAAATCCGTCCCCATCGCAGCGCCGGGCCCGCGTGACCTCGATATTTTCCGGGACGGCAGCGCCTGAAGAATTGGCGCCCTTGTTCGAACTTCTGCGTTTATGCTCATGGTGCCGCTACCCTGTCAACGTGCTCCGCGACCTGGGGTCGGGGAGCAGGAGTGAGTCTCGCGCATGCAACTCCCGCCGAATTGATGGCGGCTTTTCTCGTCGACGCGCGCCGGTTCCTGGTTCAGATTGAGCGGGCAATGGCGGACGCCGGGCATGGTGTGGATGCCTTGCAGGCCTTCGGCCAGGCTGGCGAGGCTTTGCGCGGCATTCGCATCGGCGCTGCCTTTCTTCGACTTGACGCAATCTGCCGCCTCTGTCGGCAGGGAGAGCAGGAACTCCTGGTGCAATTGCCAGCGGTGAGCGTTGGAAGGCCGCTACATCAGGAAGCGATGGTCGCGGTGGTGGCCGGGTTGCGCGCTGAACTCGCTGAGCCTCAGCCTCAGCCTCAGCCTCAGCCTCAGCCTCAGCCTCAGCCTCAGCCTCA
>JABBOE010000082.1 GCA_019351955.1 Pseudomonadota bacterium | reverse complement strand
TCTTCACAGCACAACGCCAATTGCCACTTGATCGCCGGGAGGCATCCATATAAGAACACCATGACGATGTACCGCAGCCTGCACCCAAGCCTGTTATCGGCGCAGACTCGCTTGTGCGAAGTTGACATGGACCGTCCCGCGCATGTAGACATGGACCATGCGGCCATCTCGGTGATGACCGATCTGCGCCAGACCAGGGCCGTGACCATCGGCCCCGATGCGACAGTCGAGGTGGCGAACCAGCGCATGATCCATGCGCGAGTGCGTCTGCTCCTTGTCACGGATGCGACCGGTAACGTGGTGGGATTGGTGACGGCCCGCGACCTTCTCGGTGAAAAGCCGATCCGCATTGCAGTAGACGAGGGCACAGCCCGCAACGCGGTGGCTGTGCAGCGTGTGATGGTGCGGCGCGAGCACATCCAGGTTTTGGACTATGAGGAAGTGCAGCATTCAAGCGTCGGCGATGTTGTGAAAACGTTGCACGACAGTGGCAGGCAGCATGCCCTCGTACTCGAGCGCGGCCATGTTCCGATCATTCGAGGTATTTTTTCCACAACACAGATCGGCCGCCAGCTGGGCGCCCCAATCGAGGCCTCCGAGCGGCCACAAAGCTTCGCCGAAGTCGAGCATTTGCTGGCGACGACGTAGGCGGTGCAGCGCGCCTGCGGGAGCGGGGCACAATCCAGGTGTTGTGCGGCCCATGTGGCCGCGCCTGATGCATGCTCCAAACTTCGTGAGACTTTACACATGTCCGAAAAACCCGACCTCGGTCTCGAAGCGCGTCGCTTCATGCGCGCCCACCCGAACGGTGTGCTGTCCACACTGTCCAAGCGTCTGGGCGGAGCGCCGTTCGGCTCCATTGCGCCCTTCATTCTCGACCACGTCGGACGCCCCGTCATTCTCATCTCGACGTTGGCCGAACACACGAAAAACCTCGCTGCCGATGCCCGCTGCAGCATCATTGCGCACCCCTGCGCGCAGGATGTGCAAGCCGCAGGACGGGTGACCCTCAGCGGCACAGCCGAGCGCTTGCCCGACAAAACTGCCCTCGGGCCGCGCTACCTGCGCTACCTCCCCGAGGCCGAGGGGTATTTCGGCATGCACGATTTTCACTTTTATGCGATTACCGTGCAGGCGGTGCGCTATATCGGCGGTTTTGGCAAGATCCATTGGGTTGATCCCGTGGCATTCGCGCCGCCAGGCAACAGCCTCGCCGAAGCCGAGGAAGGCATCATCGCGCACATGAACGCGGATCATGCGCACAATCTTCGCGCCTATTGCCTGCACGTGCACGGTGTGCAGGCCCAGGCGGTCGAAATGATCGGCATCGACACCGACGGCTTCGATGTGCGCGCCGATGCCCGCGTGTTGAGGTTCGATTTCGCACAGCCGGTGTGCGATCCCGGCGCAGTGCGCAACGCGCTGATCGCGATGGCACGGGATTGTCGGGCGCCCGTCTAACGGGTCGAGGCCGCCCGACCGGCAGGCGGGCGCCAGGCCGCCCCGCATCGGCTCAAGCGCCTGTGCGCCTGACCCCCGTTCAGCAACCCAGGGCTCACGCCACTTGCCCAAGGTCAAGGCGCCGTTCGAGCTGCTGCACCGAGCACGGACGTGCCGGGTTCGCTGTTAGGCTCGCTGCATCGACGATGCCAGGAGACTCAATGTGCTCACCGAATACGCCAGTCTTGACGCCACGGCTTTGGCTGCGCTTATTGCATCCGGCGAGGTGAGTGCCGCTGAAGTGCTCGATGCGGCAGTTGCGCGTCTGGACGCGGTGAACCCCCGTCTTGGGGCCGTCGTCATGGACTGGCGCGAACGCGCGCGCGCACAAGTTGCCGCAGGCGTGCAAGGTCCTTTTGCCGGTGTGCCCTTCTTGCTCAAGGACCTGGGGCAGGACATTGGCGGTCTGCCCGCGATATGGGGTTCGCGCGCTCGGCGAGACGTGCGCGCGCAGACCACGAGCAGCGTGGTGCAGCGCTGGATCAATGCGGGCCTCGTGGTTTTGGGCAAGACGAATCTGCCCGAGTTGGCGCTCAAGGCAGTGACAGAGCCGGAGCTGTTTGGTCCCTGCCGCAATCCCTGGAATCCGGAGTTCACCCCCGGTGGATCGTCTGGCGGGGCTGCGGCCGCCGTGGCGGCCGGCATTGTGCCGGTCGCCGGAGCATCGGACGGCGGCGGCTCGATACGCATCCCGGCCGCGTACTGCGGGTTGTTCGGACTCAAGCCTTCGCGTGGCCGGGTCAGCGAGGCGCCCGAAGCGGACGAATTCTGGGACGGTGCAAGCAGCACCCATGTGCTGTCCCGAAGCGTGCGTGACAGCGCCGCATTGCTGGACCGCATTGCCGTGCCTGAGCCTGGCGATCCTTTCGCTGTGGCTCCGCCCGCGCGCCCCTGGGTCGAGGAAGTGGGTGCCGACCCCGGAAGGCTGCGCATTGGGTTCAGCACGGAATCCCCGCTTGGCACTCCCGTGCATCGCGACATGCGTGCCGCGGTGGAGCGCACCAGTGTCTTGCTGCAGGGTCTGGGCCACCACGTTGAGCCTGCCGCGCCATCCATCGACGGGCTGCAGCTGGCGCAAAGTTATCTGGGGATTTATTTTGGACACGTTGCCGCAGAAGTGCGGCGGTGTGTGCGCCAATTTGGTGCCAGGCACACGGATTTCGAACTCGAAACACGGGCGCTGGCCGCCATCGGCGAAAGTCTGCCGGCTGCCGAGTATGTGAGCCTGCGCCAGCGATGGAACGGCTTTGCCCGTGCACTGGCGGCCTTCCATGCCAAGTACGATTTGCTGCTCACACCGACCAC
Organism: Pseudomonadota bacterium; assembly: GCA_019351955.1. Classification (GTDB taxonomy): domain Bacteria; phylum Pseudomonadota; class Gammaproteobacteria; order Burkholderiales; family Burkholderiaceae_C; genus Thiomonas_A. The sequence goes on along the minus strand of JABBOE010000082.1, from coordinate 11,571 downwards.
CGCGCAACCTCCGGCGCGCATTGGCGAGCTTGAGACGCCAGCCTCACAAAAAGCTGCTCTGCGTGCAGTGCTCGCGCTGGGTCTGGGTGGGCTGCTGCGCCGTACCGGCGTGGTGGATGATCTCGCGCGGATCAGCCTTGCGCGCACCCCGTTCACGCAACTGGCCAACCTCACCGGAACACCGGCCATGTCGGTGCCGCTGCACATGGACTCGGAGGGGTTGCCGCTTGGCGTGCAGTTCCTCGCGGCCTGGGGCCGCGAAGACCAGCTCTTGCGATTGGCCGGGCAACTTGAGGCGGCTCAGCCCTGGCTTCAGCGGCGTGCCGCGCTGTGATCCTGTCGCGCCATACCGCCGCCAATCTGTACGCGCTAGGCGCTATTGCGCTGTGGGCAAGCCTTGCAACGCTTGCCGTGCAACTCGCGCAAGTCCCGCCGTTCCTGCTGACGGGCCTGGCGCTCATCGTCGGCAGCCTGCCTTCGTGGCCCTATATGCGGCACTGGCGAGTGGGACGCGCGGCGCTGATGCTCGGCGTGGGCGGTCTGTTCGGCTACCACTTCCTGCTGTTCATCGCGCTGCGCCATGCGCCGCCGGTCCAGGCCAATCTGGTCAACTACTTGTGGCCGTTGCTGATCGTGGTTCTGGCGCCGTTGTTGCTGCCCGGCATGCGCTTGCGCGCCGTGCACATCGGTGCAGCAGTGATCGGGTTCGCCGGTGCGGCGCTTGCCATCCTGGGGGGGCGAACGCTGCACCGCGGACTGGCCTGGGGTTACGCCCCAGCGCTTGCCGCCGCGCTGGCCTGGGCATGTTTCTCGCTCGGCACTAGGCGCCTGGCGCTGCAGGGGCGTGGTTTCCCGACGGCGGCCATCGGACTGTTTGGACTGGTGTCCGGCCTGCTCGCACTCGTTTGTCATGCGCTATTGGAGCCGCATGTCAGTCTGAGCGTGCCCCAGCTGCTGCGCATCGGCGCGCTCGGCCTGGGGCCGTTGGGGGCGGCGTTCTATCTCTGGGACCGGGCGTTCAAACTGGGCGACGCACGCATTATCGGGGTGCTCAGTTACATCACTCCATTGGCGTCCACAGCCCTGCTGGTCTGGGTGACGGGCGGGACGTTCACATGGCCGCTCGTCGTCGCGGCGCTGCTCATTGTGGGATCGGCCGTGGTCGCTGTGCGCACGCAGGCGTGATGCGCACGCGCCAGGCGGGACGTCCGTTGCAGGCCGTCCCGCCGCTTTCATTTCATCGCCATGCGCCGGTTAATCTCGGCTGCGTCCACGGCGCCGCTGATGCGTTGGCCATTCTCCAAAAACATCGTGGGCGTGCTCTGGATGCCCAGGCGTTGCCCGAGGGCAAGGTTGGCTTCCAACGGCGTGGCGCAGGACGCCGGTGCCTTCGGTGGCGCCTTTTGATCATTCATCCAGGCCTGCCATACCTTGGCCTTGTCGGCTGAGCACCAGATATCCCGTGCTTTCGCCGGGGAATCTTGACGAATGACAGGGAACAGGAACACGTGCACCGTCATGTTGCTCATGCTCTCCAGGGTCTTGTCGAGTTGATGGCAATAAGGGCAGTAGGGATCCTCAAAGACGGCGACCTGGCGCTTGCCGTTCCCGTACACGACGTTGAACGCATCCTTCAGGGGTAGGTCCTTCCAGCTGACTTTCTGCAACTGCTCAATGCGCTCCTTGGTCACGTTCGTGCCGCTCTTGGTTTCGAGAATCTCGCCGGCAAACAAGAACGAACCCTTCGCATCCGTGTAAAACACGCGATCGCCGATATCCACCTCGTACAGGCCTGCGTACGGCGTTTTGATGATCTGGGCGGAGGCCGGGAAATGGGGAAGGACCTTGGCCAGGGCCTGACGCACGTCGGCCGTGGTCTGTGCCTGGCCCGTGGTCGCCAGAAGCAGGCTGCCGATCAGGGCGAGCGCCGCGGTTGTGCAACGAAAGTTCATGGAAATTCCTGACGATATAAAGAGACGGCGGTGCCGCAAGTTGTGGCCGATTTCAGCCCAGCACGGCCAGACCTGAAGCATAGCCCGCCAGCCAGCGCTTGAGCGGCGCCAAGTGATTCGTGCCGGCAAGTCCGAGTGCGCGCAAGGGCGCAAGCCACTGCATGCCGGGCGCATACAGTCGGTGCAAGCCATCAGTGGCCAGTTCCAGCGCGAGCACCTGTTCGGCACGAGCGCGGGCGTAGCGGCGGAGAACACGCGCATCGCCGACGCCCTCGGAAGACGCGCGGGCTTTGACGACGGCGGCAAGCGCCTGCGCGTCCTGCAGGCCAAGGTTCAATCCGTGGCCCGCCAGCGGATGCACGACGTGCGCGGCGTCACCGAGCAACGCCACGCCTTCGCCCACCAGGCGGTGGGCGCGCTGCAGCACCAGGGGCCAAGCGCCAATCTCGCCGGCAGCTTGCAGCGGCCCCAGGTGCTCGGCGCCAAGCAGCGTCAATGCCTCTTGCACACGCGCGGCCAATCGTTTCGCGCCGTCTGCTTGCAGCTGCGCAGCCAGCGCATCGGGCGCCGACCACACCAGCGAAACCTGGCTCTGCCCGCCCTGCGCAGCCAGCGGCAACAGGGCAATCACGCCATCCTCGGTAAAGGCTTGAAAGGCGGTGGCTCCATGCGAGGCCGCACAGCGCAGATTACACACCACGCCGGTCTGGCCATAGGCCTTGCTGCGCAAGCCGACGCCAGCCCAGTCTCGCACGCGGCTTGCACGTCCGTCCGCGCCGAGCAGCAGTCCGGTGGACGTGTGGCGCCCGTCAGCCAACTGCAGGTTCCACAGGGCACCTTCCCGGGTTGCCTGGTCCAGGCTTGCCGGTGTGCTACTGACGCCGCGCTCGAACTGCAAGGCCAGGTCGAGTGCGCGCTCGAGGGCGTCAGACTCGGCAATCCACGCGAGCGCCTCCACACCCTGTGCGTAGGCGGTGAAGACAAGTTCCGCTCCGTCGGCCGCAATGCGCATGCGCTCAACGCTTTGCACACGCTCGGCCGGGACCTGCGCCCAAACGCGCAGCCCGTCGAGAAAGCGCCGCGACGCGGCATTGAGGGCGTACACCCGCTGGCCGTACCCGGCGGCTGGTGTCGGTGCAGCGGGTCGTGCACCGCACAGCAACACCTGCACGCCAGCCTGCGCCAGCGCCAGTGCCAGCGCCTTGCCGACGATTCCGCCGCCCGCGATCACGGCCTGTGTTGTGCGCGAAGTCATGGTCAAAAAACCTATGCCTAGAATGAAAGGCCTTCCATTTTGCGCCCGCTCGGCTCGGCGGCGCGTATGAAGACACCGATGACACCACGAATGCAAGATCACGCAAGGCGGCCGACGCCCAGGAAGCAGGCATGGGCGCAAAGCTGATTCGCTTTGCGGTGGCCGCTTTGCTCGCATTGTTCATCCTTGTGGTGGGTGGCGCGGGGTTGATGTTGTTGGCCTTCAACCCGAACCAGTACAAGGCGGCCTTGATCAACGCCGTGCAGGAGCGCTACCACCGAACGCTGGCACTGCCCGGCACGCTGGAGCTTCACCTGTTTCCGCCGTTCACCCTGCGCACTGGCCCGATGCGCCTGAGCGAGCCGGGGAGCAGCGCGCTCTTTGCCCAAGCCAGCGATATGCGCTTGCACCTTGACTTCCTGGCGTTGCTGCGGCGTCGCCTGGTGGTGGACCGCATCGCGTTGGACGCGCCACATGTGGTGGTGCAGCGCGACGCCAACGGTCAGTTCAATTTCAACGACCTGCTGCCCCCGGCTGGCGGTGCTCCAGGAGGGTCAACGCCGGGTGAAGCGCCTTCGCATATGGCCCTTGTGGTGCGCAATCTCAGCATCAGCGGCGGCGACGTCACCCTGAACGACGGTCGCACGGGGATTGAGGGACGCCTTACCGGTCTGAACTTGACGGTGGACGGCTTCGGCGATGCCGTGCCGGGGCCCATGCGTTTGAGCGCGCGGGCTGTGTTTGTCAAACCATCGCTCAATGCAAGCATCGACCTCAAGGGCCAGCTGCAGGCCACGCCACAGGGGGCGGTGCAGTTGCATGACTTCATGCTGCGCTGTGACGGCAGCATGTTGGGTGTCAAGCAACTGCTGAGCAATGTCTCGGGTAGCCTGGACTACATGCCGTTTCCGGCTGCGTCCGGGCGCGCGGGCGGCAGCCTGAAGGTGCGAGGACTGCTCATCAAGGCCCAGGGCCAGAATGGCCGCGGCCAGCCGCTTCAATTTGATGCGTCCTTGCCTGCACTGAGCTGGGCGGCAGACCGCCTCGAGACCGCGGCACTGACTGCGCAAGCGTTGTTCGGCGCTGCGCCCACTACAGTGCACATGGATCTGCACGTCCCAGCCGCATCGGGGCCGGCCGAGGCGCTGCGCCTGGCCCCTGTCGAGCTCGGGGTGCAACAGGGTGCGTATGGGGGGGCGAGCGCGTTGCAGGCGCGGCTTGCCGGAAGCCTGAGCATCAATGTGCCGGCCATGAGCGCTGTTCTTGACGCAGGCAGCCTGCAGGGAAGTTGGCGCCCTGCGGGCGCGAGCGCCAAGCCGGTGGACTTTGCACTGCAAGGTCACGCGGCTTACGCGCTTGCCGCGCGCACCAGCAGTTTTGATGTTGCCGGACGGGCCGGTGCGTCGCAACTCACACTCAGGGGCAGCAGCCTGAAAAACGCCATCACGATGAGCGCTACCGTGGACAGGCTCGACATCGACGCACGACCCGGCACCGAGCCCGGGGCGGCGAAGGCTCAGGCTGGCAAGCCGCCGATGGCTGAGCCGGCCGCCGCCGCCCCAAGCACGGATATGGCCCACATGGACCTCCTGAAGGCCCTTGATCTGGATGCCGAGCTGGACGTCGGCGCGCTGCGCGTCAAGGGCATGGAGTGGCGCCATGTGCAAGCGCATGTGCACGGCGACGGCAACGTGCTCACTGTCGAGCCCTTTTCCATGCAAGGATACGGCGGCACGGTCAACGGCAGTGTTCAACTCCAATGGAAGGACGCGCGCATCACCTTTGCGCAAGTCGCGCGCAATGTGCAAATCGAGCCCATTGTCGAAGCGCTGAGCGGGCACGACGCTCTGCAAGGCGTGGCTGACGCTTCGATCGATGTGACAAGCCGGGGCCTGGCCCCGGTCAACTGGCTGCGTGAACTCGACGGCAGGGTGCAGCTCAAGCTGAGCAATGGCGCCGTCAAGGGCTTTGATCTTGAGCGGACGCTGCGCCTGGCTGGAAGTCTGCCGCTTGGGGGACTCGATCGCGTGACCCCAGCCAGCGGCGAACTACGCACGACATTCAGTGCGGCAAGTGCCCGGTTTGATCTCGCCCGCGGCGTAGCCACAAGTCACGACATTGCGCTGCAAAGTCCCCTGTTGCATGTCACCGGGCATGGTGTGGTCGACCTGCCCGCGCAAACGCTGGACATGACGCTGAGCCCAACGCTGACTGGCAAGCTGCCCGGCGAGGGTGGCGCGCGTGCGGCAGAGCTCCAGGGCTTGAGGGTGCCCGTGCGCGTGAGCGGGCCGTTTGCCCAACCTGTCATTGCAGTCCTCTGGTCGCGGGCCGCCGCTCCCGGCGCTGAAAACCTGCTGAAGCAGCGCGCTGAGCAGGCACTGCGCAAGCGCTTCGGCCCACGCGATGAAGAAAAACTCCGGGAGCAGCTGCAAAAGGGCCTGCGCGGCTTAGGGCGCTGAGCCCACCCGGGTTGCCTCCGGCAGTTCAGGCGAAGCTGGACCCGGCACCCGTCACAGTCCGAAATACGTTTCGCGCACTGCACTGCTTGTTTGCAGTTCGGTGCGCGTGCCGCTGAGCTTGACCTTGCCGTGGTCGATCAGATAGCCGCGATCAGCGAGAGCGAGGAAGGCCACATTTTGCTCCGCGATCAGCAGGGATGTGCCGCCACCGATCGTCGTTTTGAGCACGTCAATCACCTGTTTGACGAAAACCGGGGCCAGCCCCGATGACGGCTCATCCATGAGCAGAAGCCGGGGCTCAGCCACGAGAACCTTGGCAATGCCCAGCATCTTGCGCTGCCCGCCTGACAGGGATCCAGCAGCGTCGCGTCGCTTGGCAGCGAGATCGGGAAAGACCTGGAACAACTGGTCGCGGCGCCGCCGCACCTGCGCATCGGGCAAGAAGTAGCCACCAAGGGCGATGTTCTCATCGATGGACAAGGTGGGGAACACGCCGAGTTCGGACATAAATGCAATGCCACGGCGGATGCGCTGATCGGGCGCAAACCCGTCGATGCGTTCGCCATCAAAGCGGATCGTGCCGCGCCAACTGGGTAGAAGCCCGATCAGGCTGCGCAACAGCGTGGTTTTGCCGGCGCTATTGGCACCCAGCAGCAACACCGTTTCACCAGCGGAGACATTCAGGTCGATACCCCAGAGGATCCGCAGAGGGCCATACCCTGTTTCCAAACCTTGCACGTCGAGCAGCGTTGCCATGATCAGCCTCCGATGAAGGCGGCAACCACTTCCGGGTCATGCGACGCCTGGGCAAGCGAGCCCTGAAACAGCATGCGACCGGCTCCAAGCACAATGACACGCTCGGTGATGCGGTTGAGAAAATCGAGAAGGTGCTCCACGACGATAAGCGCAATTCCGCGCGCTGCCAACTTCTGCAGCAGCGCAGCGATGGCGCCGAGCTCAGCCGGATTCAGTCCAGCGCCGATCTCGTCTACCAGCAGCAGCTTCGGGTTGGTTGCCAGCGCACGGCCCAAATCAAGCTGCTTTTGCTGGTTGACTGTGAGCGAACCGGCGAGTTTGTCGGCGTTCCCGGTGAGATCAACATCGGCCAGGATTGCATCCACGTCGGCCTCATGCGCGCGCCCGAAGTGGGCGGCAACTTCGATGTTCTCCCGCACCGTCATGTCCCGGAACACCTTGGGCACCTGGAACGTGCGATTGATGCCCAGTCGGGCGCGGCGGAACATCGGCAAGCGATTGATGCTGTGGCCGTCGAAGACGATCGAGCCGGCATCGGCGCGGTACATACCCGAAATCAGGTTGATGGTTGTCGTCTTGCCCGAGCCGTTGGAACCGACAAGGCCCAGGATTTCGCCGGGCGAAACACCGAACGTCACGTCGTTCAGAACCACGAGTCCGCCGAAGCGCTTGTTCACCCCGGCAAGGTGCAGGAGTTCAGAAGACATGCACGCCCCTGCGTGTGAACAGCGAGAGAATCCCGCCGGGCAGGAACATCACCAGCAAGACGATCAATGCGCCGTAGATGAGTTGAAAATACTGCGGCGTGGAAATGCCGATTGCCGAGTACAGCGAATACAGAACCGCCGCGCCGACGATGGGGCCGATCACCGTACCAACGCCGCCGAACAGCGCGAATACGATGGCGAACACGGAGATTTGCAGGGTGAAGACCGCGTCGGGGTAGAACACCGACAGGTTCCAGGCATAAATGCCGCCCGCAAGGCCCGCCACGAGCGCCGACACAAGCCAGACGATGAGTCGCACCCGCACAACGTCAATGCCGGCCATCGATGCGCTCGTGGGATCCTGCTTCATCGCGCGCAGGGCCATGCCGAAGCGTGAGCGCCGAAAATAGGCCGCGACCGCAGTGGCCACCAGCAATAGGCCGAGCATCGCGCCATAGCTGGTCCCTGGTGCGTAGACCTGCTCGATCTTCAGCCCGTAGGGTCCCCCGGTGATATCGGCCAGATTAGGATTGGACACGACGAAATAGAGAATTTGCGATGCCGCCAGGCTGGCGATTGAAAAGTAAGCGCCGGACAGGCGCAGGAGTGGTCCGAGGATCAGCGCCATCAGCGCCGCGGCGAGCCCGCCGCCCGCCACGCAGGCGAGTACCGGCAAATGCGCATGCAGGACCAAAAGCGACGTGGCGTAGGCGCCGCATCCGAAAAAGCCCACATAGCCAAAGGGCAGGTAGCCGGTGAAGCCGTACAGCAGGTTCAAACCCTGAGCGAGCACGATGAAGGTCATCAAGGTGAACAGCAGGGTCTGATTGCCGTATACATGCGGCAGAAGCATGAAAGCGGCAGCCACCAGCACCAGCACGATGGCCCCAGGACGCGCGCGAGTCAACCAGGAGTTATGCAAGGCGCACCGCCTTTCCGAGCAACCCGGATGGCCTGATGAGGACAATGATGAGCAGCAGGGCGTAGGGCACAACGTTGGACCAGGACGAGTAATAGGTCTGCATCAGCATCGTGCCAAGGCCAAAGACCAGGCCGCCGACCACCGTGCCCAGCGGGTTGCCCAGCGAGCCGATGATGACAATGGCAAAGGAGGTTGTCGTGAGTTCGTTGCCCAGATCGGGCGACACGGAGCCCAGCAAGTAGGGCACGAACACGCCTGCGATACCCGCCAGCGCCAGGCCGGCCACGAAGGCAATGCTCGAGACCCGATGCACATCGATGCCAGTGGCAAGTGCTTCGTCACGGTTAGCCATGATGGCGCGCGTTGCGTAGCCGAGGCGGGTGTGAGAAAAATAGGCCCAAAGCCCGGCGATCGCCGCCAGGCTCACGGCTGCTGCCCACCACCAGCTATCCGGGAACTGCTGGCCGAACACGCCAATATTGCCTGCGCCCAGCGCCTCGCTCGGCAGCGAGCGCTGGTCGGCACCGAATGCAAGCACGGTGAGCGCCTCGATGATCTGCCCAATTCCAAAGAACAGGATGAAGGACAGCATCTCGGGGTCGCCCGAGCGCTGCAGGCGTGGCACCACGGCACGGTAAAGCGGCCACCCAATTACGACGGCACCAACGATCGACAGCGGAACCGCCCACAACGGATTGAGCCCGAAGTGCCGCGAAACGAGCCATGCCGTATAGCCGCCCAGAACGATGAACTGTCCATGGGCCAGATTGATGATGCGCATGACTCCGAAAATCAAATTCAGCCCGATGCCCACCAAGCTAAAAAAGATGCCGTACAGAATGCCGCCGATGATGGCGTATTCGAGCAGTTCCAATCGCCCTCCGCGATCCGAGTGTCAGTCGAGCCTAGCCCTTGCCGGATGCCGCTCCTGCCAATCTTGCCCAGCTACAGCGCGGCGGAAATCATCCTCCTCCCCCCAACAACGGGGAGGAGGCCAGGGGCACAGCGGACGCCAGTGTCAGGGTTTCGGCGCCGGGTATACGGCCTTGCCCGTTGCCTTGTCGTCGGGGTACACCACGACCATCTTGGTGCCACTGCCTTCCGGAACGAGCTGGGCCACAGGGAAGGGCTGCCCGAGTTGCGCTCCGTTTTCGTTGATCTTGAACTCACCAAGCAGTGTGGTGGTCTTGCCCGACATGTCCATCAATGCCTGGTGGAACGCGACTTGTTCAAACTTGGGCGCCATGTCAAGCATGTGCTGGATGATCAGGCCCGTGTTATAGCCGGCCGAATCCAGGAAATTGGGCTCCTTGTGCTGGGCTGCCTGGAAGGCTTGCACGAACTGTGCAGTGTTCATGCCATAGCTCACCGTGTCATATTTCACGAGCGGAGGCGTCGGGTAGGTGTAGGTGTAGGCCAGAGCCTTGGCGCCGACGTTCTTGGTGATCAAGCTCAGAAGCTGACCGGGGAAGATCGTGAACGTCATGTTGAAGTGCAGCCCGCTTTGCGACAGCGCGCGCAAAAAGGCGATGTCATTGGGCGCATAGCCGAACTCGAGCACGGCGTCCGGGTTTGCGGCGGCGACGGTGTGCAGAAGAATGGTGTAGTTCGACTCGCTGGTTGGCACAGCGTGGAAATACACCGGGGTCACACCGCCTTTGACCAGGACGTCCTTGAGGGTGTTGGCTTGTGATGCATCGAAGTCGTTGGCGTCATAGACGATGGCGACACGTTTGATTTTCTGCTGCAGCAGATACTTCCCGAGAGGCACAGGCCACACGGTCGACGACGGAATGCTCACATCGGCCAGGTAGTCGGTCTTCTTGGTAAAGAAGTTGGCGCCGGAGCCCGTTGGATCGATCAGCAACATATGGTGCTCGGCCGCCAGCGGGACAGCAACGGACGTGAGCACGGAGCCGAAGTCGGCCACCAGGATGTCCACCTTATCCTGCGTAATGAGCTGGTTGTACAGCGTGGTCGCAGTGGAAGTGGAACTCTGGTCGTCGTAGGCGACGATCTTGACCGGAATTTTCTTGTCAAAAGACTTCACAAATACGCCGCCGTCTTTGTTGACCGCAGCCGCCCAGAACTGCAAGCCTTCGTACTGCCCTTGCGAGGCCACTGCGAATGGGCCACTCGTCGCATAAAGCGTGCCAATCTTGAGTTCGGCTGGCGCCGTTGCGGCGTGTGCACCGAGCGCGGACAGGGTTAGGGCGCCGGCGGCTGCCATGGCTTTCATGGCTTTGGGCATGCGTATTTGCATGAGAGAGTCTCCTGGGTTCTTGGCCTGTATCGCGCGGCCAAACTGCGGTTCGATTGTGAACTGATTTTGAATTGAATTGTCACTTTTGATTCTCGTTGTCGACGCATCGAAGGTCAACGCATGGCCAGCAATTAAATGCAACTGAATGCTTCATGGTTTGCATTGGCGGGGATCGTGGGCGATGGCATGACGTCCCTGCCGCGCACCCATGCAGTTCGCCAGTCGCGGAAATGCCCGCCACGAGACTGGCGCGATCTCCGACCGATTGATGCACGCCGGCTTGCGCAGTGTTCAGCTCATTGCCGGCGGTACTGCACGTCGGGGTGCGTCACGCACAGCCCCGGCCTGGCCCCTTCGGGCGTGCCGTACGCTCGTCAGGCTAACGCCAACGCTGTGGTCCGATAATGCCTCGGCGACCCAACCCGAAAACACCGGAGAATCCGCCATGGATCTGCCCATGCTCCAAGTTGTCCAGCATCCGCTTGTGCAGCACAAGCTTACGCTTGCGCGTAGCCGTGATACCACCACAGACAACTTCCGCCGGCTCGTGCGCGAAATCGCCGCGATGCTGGCGTATGAGGCCACGCGCGATTTGCCCACGCAGCTGGTCGACGTGAGTACTCCGGTTGCCGATTGCCGCATGCCCATCCTTGCCGGCAAGAAGCTGTGCCTGGTGTCGATCCTGCGCGCCGGCAATGGCATGCTCGACGGCATGATCGATCTGTTGCCGAACGCTCGCGTGGGCCACATTGGCCTGTACCGTGATCCGGCCACCCTGGAGCCGGTGGAGTATTACTTCAAGGTTCCGGATGACATGGCCGAGCGTCTGGTGATTGTGGTCGACCCCATGCTGGCGACGGGCAATTCGGCAGCCGCTGCCCTCTCCCGGCTGAAACAGGCGGGGGCCACCACGCTCAAGCTCGTCAATCTTTTGGCTGCGCCAGAAGGCGTGCGCACCGTGCGACGCGCCCATCCCGACGTGCCCATTACCCTTGCCGCGGTCGACGAGGGTTTGAATGAACATGGCTACATCGTCCCCGGCCTGGGCGATGCGGGTGATCGCATTTTTGGCACGAAGTGAAGGCTGCGCCAGCCCGTTGTGCGGGCATGCCTTGGGCGATGGGATCGCGGCGCTCCGATGTGGCGTCGCGATCGAGCGTGTGGCGGTGGGGCGTAGGCTCAGGGCGTGAGCACGGCCTGTCGCAACGGCATGCGACACAACGCTGACGGCCGCTTCGTCGAACTGCACGGCAGGGC
>JABBOE010000081.1 GCA_019351955.1 Pseudomonadota bacterium | reverse complement strand
GGTGTAGACGAGGAGGGCCGTCTTTCCCGCCCCGCCTTGGACGAGGGCCCATTGGGCCAGGGCCGTGAAACCAGTGGTCTGCGCAAGACCGATGACCAGGGTTGGCACAAGTGGCGGCGGCGCCAGATTTTCACCGCGCAGGCGCAGGACCAGGAAAAGCGCTGCGGTGCCGCCGGCATAGCGAAGCGCGGAGAACTCGAATGGTCCGCTGTACAGCATGGCCAGTTTCATCACGATCCAGTTGCTGCTCCAGATCAGCGTGAGCGCGAGCAAAGCCAACAGGGGCGACGTGCGCAAAGAGACAGAGGGCATCAGCAAAAAGTCCGCATGGTTACCGAGAGCTCAAGTTTGAGCACGATCTTGCAGCACATCACTGTTTGGTCTATGGAGTGAGAATGGAGGGCCCGCATGGATGGATCCGCGGTGTGTGAGACGAGCTTATAGAAGTTGAACTTCAGTGCGCCATTTGGAACTTAGTGATGTGGGCGGCGTGAGCGCAAATGCCGCCTTGAAGTGGCGGGCGCCGCGACGTCCACTGCATGAGTAACGCGCGCGCCGAGAAACTGCATTGAGCCATGTCTGTGTATCCCTTTTTCGCGTATCTGATTGGTGTGGCCGCACTGAGTTTGGTGGTCGGTCTGGTGTTAGCCCTTCGCCGCGATCGTCGTCCGCCCCAAACAGATAACGACTAATTGCCGGCGCACCTCGCCGTAACCGCGCGGCACCGGCGCGAGCCGGTGTGCCTTCGGGTCGCAAGCGCAGTGCGCACCATGCGACCGATCGAACGCGTTTCCTGCGTGCCCTGTCCGGGCGATCCCGCAACATGGAAAGGGACCTGCACCAACCCAGGCCAGCTCCCCGGGCGCCCTTTGCGCGCCAAATCGGGGCGCCAGACGCACCAGAATAGAGCATTTGCACGGGTTGCGCACTGCGTCGATGCGTGCAAACTCCGTCTCGGAGCATCCGAGGGTGGTCATTTTTGGGCAATCGCCGGGTGCATTGCTCCCAAGACGGATTGTTTTGGTGCGCTTGCACGCTTTTGGAACGTTTATTGCTTGCGATTGGAAGGATGGAGTCCCATTCATGGTGCATTCAATTTACATTCCGGAGTTCCCTACGATGCAAGCCTTGCAGCAAAGCAGCGACGTGTTGTTTCTCCTTTTGGGTGCCATTCTGGTGCTCTTCATGCATGCCGGCTTTGCCTTTTTGGAGTTGGGCACGGTGCGCAGAAAAAACCAGGTCAACGCCCTGGTCAAAATCCTGACCGACTTTTCGGTGGCGACGTTGGCCTACTACTTCGTCGGCTTCGGCATTGCATATGGCGTGCATTTCTTCGTGTCGGCAGCCCAGCTTAAGCTTGATGACGGCTTCGCGCTCACACGATTCTTTTTCCTGCTGACTTTCGCTGCGGCAGTTCCGGCCATCGTGTCCGGTGGGATTGCCGAGCGGGCCAAGTTCTGGCCTCAGCTCATCGCCACAGCAGCTATCGTCGGCGTCGCCTACCCGCTGCTCGAGGGCGCTGTGTGGGGCGAGCGATTCGGCGTCCAAGCCTGGTTCCAGGGCGTATTCGGTGCCGAGTTCCACGATTTCGCGGGTTCCGTGGTGGTGCATGCGATGGGAGGCTGGATTGCGCTGCCGGCCGTGCTTCTGCTGGGTGCGCGAAGGGGGCGCTACCGGGACGGTCGGGTCAACCCGCATCCACCATCGAGCATTCCCTTCCTAGCGCTGGGTTCGTGGATTCTCATCGTCGGCTGGTTCGGTTTCAACGTCATGAGCGCACAGAACATCAGCAAGATCTCTGGGCTTGTGGCGGTGAACTCCCTCATGGCGTTGGTGGGTGGCACGATTGCCGCGCTCGTGGCCGGGCGCAACGACCCCGGCTTCGTGCACAACGGACCTTTGGCCGGCCTTGTGGCTGTGTGCGCGGGCTCTGACATCATGCATCCGATTGGGGCTCTGATCACTGGCGCCGTGGCCGGTTGGCTGTTTGTGGCCATGTTTACGCTGACTCAAAACCGTTTGCGTGTGGACGATGTGCTCGGCGTTTGGCCGTTGCATGGGTTGTGCGGCGCCTGGGGGGGCATCGCTGCGGGCATCTTCGGGCAGACCGCGCTGGGCGGCATCGGCGGCGTGAGCTTCTGGGGTCAGGTCGTGGGAACGTTAGGCGGCGTGGGCTGGGCATTGCTCAGTGGCGCCGTGGTCTACGGCGTGCTCAAAGTGACACTCGGCCTGCGATTGGATGCGGAGGCAGAGTTCGAAGGGGCGGACCTGTCCATCCACAAGATCACGTCGACGCCGGAGCGTGAGGTGAGCTGGTGAGCCGTGTGCAGGTACGGTGCCGCTACGGACCGCGAAGGTTTTCAGAGTTTTCGTGAAATCGTTCACGGACGCCTGCTCACGTCCTTCCTAAAGTGCGGACCAAGGCGATCGGCCATGACGGCCGGTCGCCGGGTTCCCCACAGCAGCGAAGGAGACAGATCATGGCCCAGACGATTTCATCCAAGAACCTTGGTGCGCCAGGCACCAGCCTGGCTTTGAACGATCCCGCAGCAGCGGATCGCTTGGCACGCATCGCGCAGGTTTACATCGACCACCTGGGCATGTGCAGGCTTGAGCCGGTGACCATCCAGGCTGTGGCCGACGCTCACGGATTTGATGCCATCGTCGTTGACGATGACGGTCAGGGCTATATCGCGCTTGTCGCGGGCGAGCAATTGCCAGCGCGCGCGACGTATCGCTTGAGCGGCCGCCTTCAGGCCCGGGGGGGGGCGGCCGAGGAGCTGTTCATGGTGGAGCACAGCCGCGCCGGGTTGGAGCAAAGCGCGGTACGCATTGGTTACTACGTGCACATCATGCGTCGGCTCACGCATTGAGAGCCGTGTGCGCTACGGCGCTCAAAGTGGATAGTCTGTGCGCTTGACCACGGTGCGCAGCGCAAAGCTGCTCTTGATCCGTACCACGTGGGGCAGGCGCGAGAGTTCCTGTTTGTGCAATCGCTCGTACTCCTGGGGCCCGTTCACCGCGATGCGCAGCAGGTAGTCGAAATCTCCGGCCATGAGGTGGCATTCAAGGATGTCGGAGCATCCGGACGCTGCACGCTCAAATGCGCCCAGGACTTCCTCGCGCTGACTATCCAGTGTCACTTCAATGAATACCGTGGTGGCCCGGCCGATGGCGCGGGCGTCGAGCAGCGCAACCACGCGCGCGATGACTCCATCACGCTCGAGGCGCTGCACACGGCGCAGGCAGGCCGAGGCAGACAGCCCAACCCGATCAGCGAGCGTGGCGTTGGCAACGCTCGCGTCCGTTTGCAGGATGCCGAGGATGGCGCGGTCGTGGTGGTCGAGTTCAATCATTCGCGCGCAAAAAATGGATCCATGCGCAATTAGAAGCCAGATTTTTCCATTTGATCAATCAAATCGTGCGCAGCTTCGGGAAAGCTCGTATCGATCTTGCAATCGCGTTGCGCGCGATCGGGCCGATACTTCTATCGTGGCGCCATGCGCAGACAGCGGCGCAAACCCGTGATCAACAGGAGCAATCTCATGCATGTCGGCGTTCCCAAGGAAATCAAGGTGCACGAATACCGTGTCGGTCTGACACCCGACGCCGTACGTGAACTCACGCACCACGGCCATCGGGTTCTGGTGCAGACTGGTGCAGGAGCCGGCATCGGCGCAGACGATGCGGCGTACCAAGCCGCGGGTGCGCAAATCGCACCCGACGCGGCGAGTGTTTTCGCCCAGGCGGAGATGATCGTCAAGGTGAAGGAGCCGCAGCCCGATGAATGTCGCATGCTGCGTGAAGACCAAGTGCTTTTCACTTACCTGCATCTGGCTCCCGACCCGGACCAGGCAGGTTTGTTGCTGCAAAGCGGTTGCACTGCGATTGCCTATGAAACCGTCACCGACGCCCATGGTGGTCTGCCGCTGCTCGCACCGATGAGCGAGGTGGCCGGGCGCATGGCCATCCAGGTTGGCGCAGTGGCGCTGCAAAAGGCAAGCGGCGGGCGCGGCGTGCTGCTGGGTGGCGTGCCTGGCGTGGCGCCGGGCGATGTTGTGGTCATTGGCGGGGGCACCGTGGGCACCCATGCAGCGCGCATGGCCGTCGGGCTGGGCGCGCGCGTTACCGTATTCGATAAATCGTTGCCGCGTTTGCGCCAACTCGACGAGCTCTTCGATGGACGCGTCAACACCCAATACTCCACTCTTCACGCGCTGGATACGGCCGTCACCCAGGCCGATCTGATCGTGGGCGCAGTCTTAGTGCCAGGCGCTGCTGCGCCCAAGCTCATCCGTCGAGAGCAGCTCGCCCGCATGCGCCCTGGCGCTGTGATTGTGGATGTCGCCATTGACCAAGGAGGATGCTTCAGCACCTCGCGCGCCACCACCCACGACGAGCCCACTTACGTGGTGGACGGCATCGTGCACTATTGCGTCGCCAATATGCCGGGCGCCGTTGCGCGCACGTCCACTTACGCCCTGAACAACGCCACCCTGCCGTTTACCCTAGCGTTGGCGAACAAGGGCTGGAAACAGGCCTGTGCCGACGATGCGCATCTGGGCCATGGGATGAACGTGCAGGCCGGGCGCATCACGCACCCTGCGGTGGCGCAGGCTTTGAATCTTCCCTACACGCCGATCGCCAAGGTGCTCGGCAAGGCGGTGGAGGCGATCGCGGCCTGAACACGGACCACGGGCATTACCCCTGCGCGGCCGCAGGCAAGAAGGGGTGTCCGAACGTCTTTTGCTGCTCAGGCGACTCGCAAGGGCCTCATCTTGCGTACCAGAGAGGCTTGCCCTGCGCCTTGCGAATGGTGATTTGTCGTGCCGTATGAAGGCGCGGAATGGCCAACGCGCACAAGGGCTCGGAGCCCGGCGCGGCAAGGCGGTATGGCGGATCGTATTGAGCGCGCGGTCCAGTTTTGCGATGGGTTTCGACGATTCGCGTGCTGGCAAGTGAGCGACATGGCACCGAGGCCGCCTGCAGTTTGCGACAATGGCGGACGCTCACGAAACAATGCCATGTCGCTTGCCACCGATTCCACACACGCCTTGGTCGTCGATCTCGGCGTACGAGCGCGCGCCGCCTCGCGCGGTATGGCGCGCGCCAGAACGGCGGCAAAGAATGACGCGCTTCTGGCACTGGCGGCAATGATCCGTGCCCAGGCGGATGACTTGCGCGCGGCCAACGTGCATGACGTGGACGCGGCGCGCGCCGCAGGACTGGACGCTGCATTCATGGATCGCTTGATGCTGTCGGACAAGGTGATTGCGCAGATGGCCCAGAGCTGCGAGCAGGTGGCTGCGCTACCCGACCCCATTGGCGAGATGACCGATTTGCGACGGCGCCCCAGTGGCATCACCGTGGGTCGGATGCGCGTGCCCCTCGGAGTCTTCGGGATGATTTATGAGAGCCGTCCCAACGTGACGATCGAGGCGGCATCCCTGGCCATCAAATCAGGCAATGCCGTCATCCTGCGCGGCGGGTCGGAGGCCATCCATAGCAACCGCGCCTTGGCTGCGCTCGTTGCGCTGGCGCTGGTGGAGGCCGATCTGCCGCCGGACGCCGTGCAACTCGTGTCCACCACGGATCGCGCTGCGGTGGGGGCGCTGATCACCATGCCACAGTATGTGGACGTGATCATTCCGCGCGGCGGCAAGAGTCTGATCGAGCGCATCAGTGCCGAGGCACGTGTTCCGGTGATCAAGCATCTGGACGGGAACTGCCACGTCTATGTCGACGCCGAAGTGGATCTCGAGATGGCCGTAGCGGTCACCGACAACGCTAAAACCCAGCGCTACAGTCCCTGCAATGCAGCAGAGTCGCTTTTGGTGGCCGGTGCGTCGGCTGCAGGGTTCCTGCCGCGCATCGGGGCCGTGTTCGCACACAAGCACGTGGAGATGCGTTGTTGCCCCCAAAGCCGCGCTTTGCTCCAGGCCGTGCCCGGCGCGGCCGCGCTGCTGCGCGACGCCACCGAGGAAGATTGGAGCACGGAGTATCTTGCGCCCATCATCTCCGTCAAGATCGTGCAGGATGTGGACGAGGCCATTGCTCACGTCAATCGCTACGGATCGCAACACACCGATACCATTCTCACGACCAACCATGCGCACGCAATGCGTTTCTTGCGAGAGGTGGACTCAGCCACGGTCATGGTCAACGCCTCCACGCGATTTTCCGATGGCTTTGAATTCGGCCTCGGTGCCGAGATCGGCATCTCCACCGACAAGTTCCATGCCCGTGGCCCGGTAGGTCTGGAGGGGCTGACAAGCCAGAAATGGATGGTTCTGGGTGAGGGCGAAATTCGCAACTGAGCCGCCATACCCACACCCGTCGATCTGCCCATGACTTCCCAACACATCACTGGCATCCTCACACTTCCCACGTTGCTGCGCATCATGGCGGCGATCGGCATGGGTGTAGGCGTTGTCAACTCGGCCATTGCCGTGGGGATTTACTGGCGCGAGCTCGCGCCAGGGCAGGTCCTGGGGCTGTTCCTTGGCGCCGTCCTGTTCAATGCCCTGGCACTGATGTTCGCCACGCTCATCGGGTATTGGCCCTACCGGGCGCTGGCCCGTCGGCAGCGCCTGGGTCTGCACCGACTCAGCGTCCATATGGTGCGCCAGCACGCGTCCGCATAGCGCCGGGTAAGTCACCTCTGGCTTGTCGCATTTGTCTACCTGGAGTACACAGCATGAACCCGCGTGATCGCATCAAACTCCTCGGAGCAGGGCTGGCAGGTCTGGGTGTAACCACCCGGGCCCAGGCGCAAAGCCAAGGGCCCGTGCCCGCCAAGCCCATCTCCAGCGAGCCGTGGAAGGTGGTCATGCAAATCAGCGACAGTCTGGAGCAGGCCTACGAGGGGCTGATCAACGTCCAGAATGTCCTCGAACTTGACCCGAAGATGCGCTTCATTGTCGTCGGCTACGGTAATGCCATCGGGTTCCTGCTCAACGGTGCGAAGACTCCTCAGGGGGCGCTTTTTGAGGGCATGATCGGCAATTTGGCCAATCAGGGCGTGCAGTTCAAGGCCTGCAACAACACGCTGACCTTCCTCAACATTCCGAAGGACAGACTGATCCTCGAAGCCACCATCGTGCCAGCTGGTGTTTATGAGCTGGTCAAGCTGCAGTCCGAGGGCTGGTACTACATCAAGCCCTGAGGGATCTGCTTGATCGGTGCGGCGCGCAGCGGCAAGGCATGAGGATGGCTTGCGGCGGCGCGTCCCGGTCTTTCCATTCCCGCGGCCTTCCCACAGCAGAACATGCGTGTTACACCCGGTTGCGTTTGCGGGCGAACTCACGCATTATCAATCGCAGCAGCCAGTTGAGGTTGCCATGGCGTGTGGGGTTCGCGCACATGCTGGCCCGATGCGCACACCAACACAAGGAGACATTGCATGACATCCATTAAATCCCCCCGCCGCAAGGTTCTGCTGGCTTCGGCAGCCGCGGGCGCTGCAGCTTTCACGACCTCAGCCCATGCCGCAGGCAGGGCCGAAAAGGAAGGGCCGGTGAAGGTCGTCTATCACATCACGCAGGGAGACGCACAGGCTTCGCGTGCTTTGGGCAATGTGCGCAACCACCTCTCCGCGGACCCCACGGCCAAGATCGTGGTCGTGGGCAACGGTGCGGGCATCGATTTCATGCTCAGTGGCGCCAAGGATCCGAAAGGCGCCGAGTACGCTGGCAACATCGGAGATCTGGCCAGCAAGGGCGTTTCGTTTCGCGTCTGCAATAACACCCTGAGCAACCGCGGCATCTCCAAGGACAAGGTGATCATCGACGCCACTATCGTACCCTCGGGCGTTGCCGAGGCGGCCAATCTGCAGTACCGTGACGGTTACGCCTATTTATGCCCCTAGGCATGTCCCTAAGGGCTGAGCGATCTGCCCAAGCGATCATGCGGCCAGGGTTCACGCGGCATCATGATGCCGCGTGAAAACTCCATCTGCACGAACTCCCGGCATCCCCACGGGCCCGCAAATGGGTGACCTCGCCGACTCTGCGCAGAAGCGCCGGCCACTGCATCGCGATCTTCGGGCTGCGGCTGATCTGCTCGGTTGCGTTGAGCAGGGCCAGTCGCTGGCTTCGGCCTTGCCGCGCTTGGCGCTTGCACAGGCTTGGAACCCGGCTCAACGTGGCGCGGCGCAGGCGCTGAGTTTCGAGGCGCTGCGCGGCCTTGGCCGCGCTCGCGCGCTACTGGAGGCTCTGCACCCCAAGCGCATCAGGCCGGCCGAACTGGAACATCTGGTCCTCGTCGCCGTGGCGCTGCTGAGCAGCCCATCCGAGCCTCATCCCTACGCTGACCACACCTTGGTGAACGAAGCCGTGCAGGCTTGCGCACTGCGCCCGGGAACGCGCCACGCACGCGGGCTCGTGAACGCGCTGCTGCGGCGGCTTCAAGCCGGCAGGGCCCGCTTGCTGGCCCAGGTCCTGCAGCAAGACGTGGCGCGGTTCAACCATCCAGCATGGTGGATTGCCCATCTGCGTGCCGCCTACCCAGAGGGCTGGCGCGAGGTGTTGGACACGGCTGCACAGCATCCGGCGATGACCCTGCGGGTCAACGCGCGCTGGGGCACGCGCGATGCCTATCGGGCGCTGCTGCGGGCCCAGGCACTCGATGGTGACGCGCCCGAGTCGGCCGGTCTCGAACAGGCCCTCGTGCTGCGCAGACCTGTGCCGGTTCAGGAGCTGCCGCTGTTCGACGAGGGCGCAGTCAGTGTTCAGGATGTTTCGGCACAGCGTGCGGCAGTTTTGCTCGACGTGAAGCCCGGCATGCGAGTGCTTGATGCCTGCGCAGCACCTGGGGGCAAAACCGCTCACATCCTGGAGCTTGCCGAGTGCACTGTGCTTGCGCTCGATCAGGACGCTGCCCGCGCCGCACGCATTAGCGGAACCTTGGCGCGACTGCGCTTGCCCGCAGTGCGAGTTGCCACTGCGGACGCCGCACATCCCACGCAATGGTGGGATGGCGTGCCGTTTGACCGCATTTTGCTCGACGCGCCCTGTAGCGCCTCAGGCATTGTGCGTCGTCATCCGGACATCTGCTGGCTGCGGCAGGAATCCGACATCACAAAACTCGCCGCGCAGCAAACCGTATTGCTGGATGCGCTGTGGCCCCTGCTCGCACCAGGTGGACGGCTGCTGTATGCCACCTGCTCGGTGTTTCCGGAAGAAGGCAGTGAGCAGGCGGCGGCCTTTCTGCAGCGGCATCCCGATGCGCTAGCATGGGCTGCGCCTGGGCAAATCCTTCCCGGCACGTCGCCAGAGCGCGACGGTTTCTTTTATGCCCTTTTCGCAAAGCGCGCTGATGCATGACGCCCACGCATGACGCCACCGCAGGTCCCTGATCCCGCACGCCGCCGCGGGCTTATCACATTGGGCCTGGCCGCGACCGCCCCGCTATGGTTGGCGTGCGCAACGGTCCGCGCTGCTACGGTGGACGCCCAGCCTCTCAGCGTTGAGCAAGATAGCGATGGCCTGTACGCAAGCGCCACCGTGGTGTTTGCCCTGCCGCGCGCGCTGGAGGATGCGCTGCATCGTGGCATCCCCTTGTATTTTCTCACTCAGGTCAGCGTCGTTCGCGGGCGTTGGTGGTGGTTCGACGAGAAGGTCGCAAGCGCACAGATGCTCACCCGGCTGCTCTACCAGCCGCTATTGGAGACGTATCGCGTGTCCACCGGCGCTTTGCAGAAAAATTACGGCACGCTTGAGGAGGCGCTGAACCATGTCCAGCATGTGCTGCATCTGAAGGTCGCCGAGGCGAAGGATCTTCACGTGGGTCTGGCCTACCAGGTGCAGGGAAGTTTCGAGCTGGACCTGTCCCAGCTGCCGCGTCCGTTTCAAATCAACGTTGGCTCACAGGCGGACTGGCAGCTCCAGGCTGATTTTCCGCCCACCAGATTCGTATGGAACCCTCCACAGTCAACCGCATCACCCGGGTAGCGGCCTGGACGGCGCTGGCCTTGGGCCTGCCGCTGGTGGTCTTCCTGGTTTTTCTGCTTGCGGTGTCCACCAAGAACACTCAGGCGATCAACCCCTATTTCGGCGCACTTTACTGGATCAATATTGCCGTCGCCGGGCTGCTGTTGCTGCTCATCCTTGGGTTGTCGATGCGCCTGCTTTGGCGGCTGCGCAGGCGCCGTTTCGGCAGCCGCCTGTTGTTCAAACTGGCGATCGTGTTCACATTGGTCGGTGTGCTGCCGGGCGTTGTGATTTATGTCGTCTCCTACCAGTTTGTTGCGCGAAGCATCGAAACCTGGTTCGACGTGAAAGTCGAGCGCGCCCTCGACTCGGGCCTCAATCTTGGGCGCACGACGTTGGATGTGTTGCTTGCGGATCTCCAGACCAAGGCCCGTAACGTGGCCGGGCAGCTCGGTGATGGGCATGGTGGGGTTGCTCCCATCGAGCTTGAGCAGCTGCTGCAGCAGATCGGCGCTGAACAGGCCACAGTGTTTGACAGCAACGGCAACGTCCTGGCAACGGCGGGCGGGAACCCCTTCGCACTCGTTCCAGACCTGCCGGGCGCAGAGTCCATGCGCCAGTTGCGCCTGATGGGGCAATTGGCGAGCGTGGAGGGGGGGGACGACGGGGTGGCCACGGGCGGCCAAAATCTTAAGCTGCGCGTGGTCGTGCCACTGCCTTCGCACAGCCTTCTGTTGCCGGGGCATCAGCGCTACTTGATGTTGGTGCAGAACGTGCCCTCGGCGATCACGCACAGCGCACTCGAGGTGCAACGCGCCTATGCCGAGTACCAGGAGCGCGCACTGGGGCGCGAGGGGCTGCGGCGCATGTACATCTCCACGCTGACCTTGACCCTTTTTCTCGCCGTGTTCGCCGCCGTCTTGATGGCCGTGCTGCTGGGCAACCAGCTTGCACGTCCACTGCTGCTGCTGGCCGATGGGATGAAGGCCGTGGCCGGAGGGGATCTGCGACCGCGCCCGGAGTTGCAGTCGGCAGACGAGCTCGGCACGCTAACGCGTTCATTCAACGAGATGACGGCGCAGCTGGCAGAGGCGCGTCAGCAGGCGGAAACCAGTCGGCAGGCTCTTGAGGCATCGCGCGCGTACTTGCAAAGCGTCCTGGACAATCTTTCGGCGGGTGTTTTGGTGCTGGGTGATGGCATGCGCCTGACCCTGGCAAACCCCAGCGCCACACGCGTCTTGCGTGTGCCGCTTCAGGGGTGTATTGGTACGCCCATCGACCGCGTCGAAAGCCTTGAGCCCTTTGCTGCAGCGGTCGAGGTTGCGTTCCAGGAACTCATGGGCAGTGGTGGCGCCGACCACTGGCTCAAGCAGATCGACTACATCCCGCCGGGAAGTGAAACGGCGCTCAACCTTCTCGTGCGCGGGGCGCGCCTCGCGCTGCCGGGGCAAGGGGCGGCCGTGGTCGTGTTCGACGACATCAGCGAACTCATCTCGGCGCAGCGGTCCCTGGCGTGGGGTGAGGTGGCACGGCGCCTGGCGCATGAAATCAAGAATCCACTGACCCCCATTCAGCTGTCCGCCGAGCGCCTGCAGATGAAGCTGGCTGGCAAGCTCGAAGGTGCCGATCGTGAGATGCTTGGTCGTGCCACGGCCACAATCGTCAATCAGGTCACAGCCATGCGGCGCATGGTCGATGAGTTCCGCGATTACGCCCGCACACCGGCCACTCAGCTTGCGTCAATGGACCTCAACAGCCTAGTGGGGGATGTCCTGAATCTCTACAGCGGCATGAGTGCGCGCGACGCGCCTCACGGCGAAGATGCGCCGATTGTGCGCGCTGAGCTCGCGCCACAACTGCCCTGTATCGAGGGGGATGCCACGCAGTTGCGTCAGGTCATTCACAACCTGTTGCAAAATGCACTCGACGCGGTAGCCGGTCAGGTGCGGCGAGAGGTCAGCATTCGCACGGAAACCTACCGATCGCCGACCAGCGGCGCGCAGCGTGTGCGCCTGTCCGTGGAAGATAGCGGCCCCGGTTTCAGCGATAAAGTGCTGTCGCGTGCCTTTGAGCCGTACGTGACAACCAAGCTGCGGGGCACTGGTTTGGGGTTGGCGGTGGTGAAGAAAATCGCTGAGGAGCACCATGCACGCGTTGAGGTGCAAAATCTGGCCTCGGCAACCTTATCTGGCGGGGCTCGTGTATCCCTTATATTTCCCGCTGTGACATGCCCAACGCCAGACGGTGTTGCATGACAGCAAACTTCGGAACTCTTTGAGCGTATGGCAAGCATTCTGGTTGTGGACGACGAAATCGGCATTCGCGATCTGTTGTCCGAAATATTGAGCGATGAGGGCCACACGGTTGAGGCAGCCGAGAACGCCCAGCAGGCCCGTGAGATACGCATGCAGTACCAGCCTGATCTCGTGCTGCTCGACATCTGGATGCCCGACACCGACGGCGTGACGCTGCTCAAGGAGTGGGCCGGTGCGGGGCAGCTGACGATGCCCGTGATCATGATGTCTGGCCATGGAACGATCGACAACGCTGTGGAGGCCACCCGCATCGGTGCGATGGCTTTTCTTGAGAAGCCGATCGCTCTACAAAAACTGTTGCGAGCCGTCGAACAAGGCTTGAGCAAGCCAGCGCCAAAATCTCGCGCAGACCTCGTCGCCGCTCCCGTGGCCAAGGCTGTGCCTGAGCCCCCGCCACCGTTGATCGCCGAGCAATCGTTTCCCCTCGACCGCCCGCTGCGCGAGGCACGTGATGACTTCGAGCGCGCCTACTTTGAGTTTCATCTCGCACGCGAAGGCGGAAGCATGACCCGGGTGGCGGACAAGACCGGTCTGGAGCGCACGCACCTGTATCGCAAGCTCAAGCAACTCGGCGTGGACTGGGGTCGGTCGGGCCGCAAAGGTCCGCTCGCCCAACCATCAACGCCCGAAGATGGCCCATCCCAAACGTGAGCCCGCTGGTTTGCTATGATTGCCAGCTTTATTTGCAGGCGCACCTGATTGGGTGTGCCGATCGGGTGGCTCAGCGCCCCAACCCGTGTGCAATGTCATTGCGGCCAGGTAGCTCAGTCGGTAGAGCAGCGGATTGAAAATCCGCGTGTCGGCGGTTCGATTCCGTCCCTGGCCACCATACCGACATCCGGCAACGTTCGCCGAAAGCCACATGCAGCAATAAAAACACGAGGTTGCGGCTTTTTCTTTTCCGCCAAAAACCGCGGAGATTCTTGGACAGCCTCCAGCAGGCAGGGGTACAACTTGGGGGCCATTACCCCCTTGGGGTACAAATCCTGCCCGGAGGCTTCATGTCCCTCACAGACGTCACCATTCGCAATCTGCCCCGTCCCGAGCGCCAGCGCAAGCTCGCCGACGAGAAGGGGCTGTACTTGCTGCTGTACCCCAACGGCTCCAAGTACTGGCGCCTCAAGTATCGCTTTCTGGACAAAGAGAAGGCCTTCGCGCTTGGCGTCTGCCCCAAGGTGAGTCTCAAACGCGTGGGTGAACTACGGGATGACGCACGCCGCTTACTTGCGGCAGGCATTGATCCGAACGCCGCAAAAGTGGAAGCTCGCAATCGCGCGTCAGAGTTGGCTGCCAACTCGTTCGAGGCGGTGGCGAAGGAATGGATCAAACGGAAGCTCGACAAAAAATCACCCGGCTATCGAGATAAGGTGGTTAGCCGCCTTGAGCGTCTTGTCGATCCGTGGCTTGGCAAGCGTCCGATTGCATCGGTCACAGCCCCCGAGATCTTGAACCTTGTTCAAAGAATTGAAGACCGCGGAATCGTCGAGACAGCGCACCGGACCCTCCAGGTGATCGGCCAGATTTTTCGCTACGCAATCGCTGCAGGCTTGACACAAGGGGACCCGACACCGGCCTTGCGAAGCGCACTCATGCCAGTCGAGGTGAAGCACATGGCTGCGCCAACGAACAGCCCGGAAGACGCTGGTGCCATCCTGCGATTCTTTGATGCGTTCCGTGGGGGGATGTCGTGTTCGGCGCAATCCGGTTGCTACCACTGGTGTTGTGTTTGTTCGCCCCATGGAGTTACGGACGATGCGGTGGGAACATGTCGACGTTCCCGGACGCGTTTGGCAGTTCACGCCGGGAAAGCTCTCTTTGGGCGGGGTCAAGAAAGAGCACATCGTTCCGCTTTCCCAACAAGCGGTCGCGATCTTGGAGGAGATGCAGGCGCTATCGGGTCATCTTGTGGGCGGATGGGTGTTCCCTGGCGCTCGCAGCCCCATGCGTCCAATGAGAGGTGGCCGCGCTTGTTTGAACACGATCCGGGGTGAGATGAGTGGATCGGGTGCGGGTTGAAGTCCATGCTGCAGCGGTTGTCCACGGCGTCGACCTCCGAGCGCGGCAGCGAGTTGAAGTCAACCACATCGGGCGTGCACCCGGCGTGGGCCTGGTGCGGCCGGCGTGTGTTGTAGACGGTCTCAGGTACTGGCCGATGCCGGTGCGCGCGGCACTGACGGTCTCGTAGGCCT
>JABBOE010000080.1 GCA_019351955.1 Pseudomonadota bacterium | reverse complement strand
GAACCCAGATGTCCCCAAGCACCTCATAGAGCATGCGTGCGCTGCGTCCGGTTCCGCTCCTGGCGTAGCTGGTCCAACCAGACCCAGGCATCGGCGCCAAGCAGGCGAATGACGATCTCGCGGTCGGAAAACGACGTGTAGTTGTAGGGAATCTCGCGCAGGCGCGCCGGCGGCTCGAGATGCGCCAAGCCGGCAGGAAGGGCTGCCTCAGGCATTGGCGCGGGCACGTTCGGTAGCAAATCTTGTGGAGCATTCATGGCGCAGACCAAAACGTGCATTGTAGGAAGCGGGGTTTCCCCCGGGGCGGCGCGGGTTGAAGGGGCGCCACCGCTCGGTCGCGGAGTGCGTCAATCTTGCGCGGTGCCGCAAGGGCGTCTTCCCATGGCCATCGCGGCCCGCAGCGCGCGCTGGCCCAGCCCAACGCTGCGCCGCAAGGTGCGTGCGCCGCGATGCGCGCAGACCCTTGGACATGGCGCCCCTTGGGCGCTGGGTGTCGTTCGCCTTGGACAAAGCAAAGCGCGCGCGTGGCGCGCGCGCTTCACGCTCGGCTTTCTACAATGATCTGATGCCCTCCAACCATCCCGCCTACTCCCGCGCCGCGCAATTGCCCGAACTCCTGCGCCAGCGCATCCTCATTCTCGATGGCGCCATGGGTACGATGATCCAGCGCCTCAAGCTCTCCGAGGCTCAATACCGAGGGGAGCGGTTCAAGGATTGGCCGCGGGACGTGAAAGGCAATAACGAGTTGCTCAACATCACCCAGCCGCGGATCATCCGTGACATTCATGACGGCTACTTTGCCGCCGGGGCGGACATGGTCGAGACCAACACCTTCGGCGCGACCACGATCGCGCAGGACGATTATGGGATGGCCCATCTCGCGGATGAACTCAACCGCGCTGCGGCACGCATTGCACGCGCGTCGGCCGACGCGCACAGCACGCCCGACAAGCCACGTTTCGTGGCCGGTGCCTTGGGGCCCACGCCCAAGACGGCCAGCATCAGCCCCGACGTCAACGACCCCGGCGCGCGCAACGTCACGTTCGAGCAGCTGCGCGCGGCCTACTACGAGCAAGCAAAGGCGCTGGGGGAAGAAGGCGTGGATCTTTTTCTGGTCGAGACGATTTTCGACACCTTGAATGCCAAGGCGGCCCTGTTCGCAATCGATGAATGGTTCGAGAGCAGCGGCGAGCGCTTGCCCATCATCATCAGCGGTACCGTGACCGACGCTTCAGGGCGCATCTTGTCGGGCCAGACCGTGCCGGCATTCTGGGCCAGCGTGCGGCACGCCCAGCCGCTGGCAGTCGGTCTGAACTGCGCCTTGGGCGCAGCGCTGATGCGCCCCTACCTGCAGGAGTTGGCCAAGGTGGCTGGCGATACCTACATTTCCTGCTATCCCAATGCCGGGCTTCCCAACCCGATGAGCGATACCGGCTTTGACGAAACCCCCGAGGTCACGTCGCGCCTGCTTCATGAGTTCGCTGCCGAAGGGCTTGTGAACATCGTCGGGGGATGTTGCGGAACCACGCCGGAACATATTGTCGCCATTGGCCGCGCGGTCGGCCACGAGAAACCCCGCCTGCTTTCAGGCCGTGGGCCGTTCTACGCACAGCAGCCGTAGCGCGGCCATGGCAAGGGGCGAGGACTCGAGGCCCCTCTGACCGTTACATGTGGTCGCACCGAAGGCGGCGATCTCCCGGAACAATGCGCAGGGTCAACGTTCCTCCCCATCGCCCTTGCGCCTCTGCCCTCTGAGGATGGCCTAATGCCTGTCATCTATGAGAAAACGCCCGCTGGCCGCCAAGTGCTCAGCACCCGTCAGCCTGAGCTCAGCCGAGCCTTACGCAATCTGCTCTTGCTCATCGATGGGACCAAAAGCGATCAAGACTTGATGGCGTTGCTCAATAGCAACGACCTGAGCGCGGCCTCGTTTAGGCAATTGCAGCAATTGGGTTTCATTGCCCAACGCGCAGAACTGAACACGGCCCATTCGGTGAGCGGCGGGCTGCGCCAGACGGCGGCCGTGCCGACCGAAGCGGCCGCACCTCCGGAGGGCGCGCCGACGCGCCGGGCGTCACCGTTTGCGCGCCTTGGGCAAGGTTTGCGCTCGGTGTTGCAGTCGCGGGAGGAGTCCCCCCGGGAAATTTCGGCCGGTTTGGCCGAGGTGGTCAAGTGCGCGGCGGTCGCTGACGCTGATTTTTTCAGCTGGCTGGAAGGCCATATTGAGGAGTTGCTCGCCCGGCAGCAACAGTCCGTCAGCCATGTCGTGCAGCGCATACCCGAGCTGCGCGCATCCATCGAAGCCCAGGATCGCGTGCAGCGACGCGCGCCTTCACCCTTGGATTTCGGAATGGCGCTAGCCCGAGTCATTGAATCCATCCTGGGTTACGGCCAGTACCTGCATGGCGAAGCCGTAGGCTTGGGTATGTGGCTCACTGCCGCGATTGGTCAAGACCTCGGCGTGCAGTCGGAAGCGAGCGCTCAGCGCCTGCGCGCATTGTTGCATCGCGGCGCGTTACCCACGCAGCCGCCGCAGGTTGCCGCGGGCCGCTGGCTCGATCTTCTGCCTGTTGACCGCGCGGGCTCCGGCGGGCAGATCCAGTTCATGTTGCTCGAGGACATCGCGAAGCCCGTTGCGCGCCTGGTCCCGCGCTCCGTCGTGGTCGAGGCGCTCGACCGTGCCGGGGCGCTGAACGGATAGGCGACGCGTCAAGCGCGAGCGCGTGTGTCGAGTACCCATGAACGGTGCAGTCATTTCGGTCTTCCGGTCCAATGGCCCTGCGTGTGTCGCGCCCCGTGCGCGATTCTGGGGCGGGGCATTCAGTGGGCGATATTCAAGGACCCTTGTTCCCATGCAGCGCACGTTGCAGCCCGAACCCACGGAAGCGGCTCTCCCGGCGGTTTCCATCCCGTAACAGCGAACCATTGCCATGTCAGCACTTCCCAATCCCCTATCGCTCCTTGCCTATCCAACCGTTGAGGATGATGAGGCGGCGCAGCGCGTGTTTACCTCCGCGGCCGAGTTGTTCGGCGTGCTGGCCACTCCACTGCGACTGCGCATTCTGAACGCGATTTGCGACCGGGAGAAGGGGGTGAATGACATCGTCGATGCAGTGCATTCGACGCAGCCCAACGTTTCCCAGCATCTGAAGGTGCTGTACCTCGCCGGCATCGTCACCAAACGCCGTCTGGGGAACCAGATTTATTACAAGGTGCAGAGCGAAAGGGCGATGCAGTTGTGCCGTACCGTCTGCACCCAGATCGCGATCGAGCTGGCAGATCCCGATGCCATGGGTGAGGTCGGCCGGCTCGCCTCGAAGCGTTCGGCGTGACCGGTCCGCGTGCCGGTGGCCGGGGCGTGCTGAGCCTTGAACGCGCGCGCCGTCCCAAAGGCGGCCTGTGCACCGGGCTCTTGCCCGACTCCTTCCAAGGCGCGCAGCCAGGCGCCGGGCCCCAGTGATTTGATTGCGACGTTGCCGGGATCGGGCAACGCCCGCGCCGCTTGCGTTTGGCTCAGCGACGCCGAGCCTTGTTGCGCTTGAGGCCGCCTGCAAGTGTTGAAGCATCCAGCGTGGGATGCATCGCCGCCGTAACCTGCGACAGGGTCGACAATTTGCTTGAGGTGGCGCGAAGACGCTCGGCCAGCCTGGAGGCGATGCCCAGGGCGAGCTTGGCACCCACCAACGGGAACTCATGCACCAAGCGCTCAAGCGCTTCACGGGTGAGCAGGGCGAGCACCGCGTCCGTGTAGGCCACGCAAGTGGCTGAACGGGGGGCGTCGTTGAGTATGCCCATCTCCCCGAGCAGCGCGCCGGGCTGCGCAATGGACACGACCAGGCTATCCGATTGTTGGCTCGTGCTCTTTTCCACGCTGACTTCGCCATCAAGCAGCAGCATCATGCCATCGGTCTGGCTGGGATCGTCCTGCCGGATGAACACGATTCCAGCGGGCACGAACTGGATGTCCATGTATCCGGCCAGGATCCCGGCTTCCGCCTTGGACAGGCGCAACCAAGCGGGCATGTTCAGCAGCACCTCGACGATGCGGGGCGTCCAGTCGCGCAAGGCGGGGGAAGACAGACGGGGTCGGGCGCGCAGAAACAAGGACATGGGGTGGTGCCTAAAATGCTGGAGGCCATGCATGGTGGCGATGGTCCGCATTCTCGCATCAGGAAAGCGGTCCACCGCAAGTCGAAGCCAGGCACAGCCGCCGGGGCGTTGCGCCTCGCCTGTGCGGCCCCGTCGCGCAATTGGTGATCGAGGCGCCCTGCACACTCTAACTCTATCCATGAACACGTCCACCAACCCCGCCTTCTCAACGCCTGGCCAGGCGGCTTTGCCGCCTCCCCTCCTGTTGGCGGGCCTCGAGCCCTTGTCGGTCGGGCCCGGCTCGTTGTTTGTCAACATTGGTGAGCGCACCAATGTCACCGGGTCCAAGGCGTTCGCGCGCATGATTCTCGCTGGCGAATTCGATCGGGCTTTGGCTGTGGCACGGCAGCAAGTGGAGAACGGCGCCCAGATCGTCGACGTCAATATGGACGAGGCCATGCTCGACAGCAAGGCAGCCATGGTGCGATTTCTCAACCTGATGGCAGCCGAGCCGGACATCGCGCGCGTGCCGGTGATGATCGACAGCTCGAAGTGGGACGTGATCGAGGCCGGTCTGCGGTGCGTGCAGGGCAAGGCGATCGTCAACTCCATCTCGATGAAAGAGGGCGAGGCCGAGTTTCGCCGCCAGGCGCGGCTTGTGCGGCGCTACGGTGCGGCAGCGGTGGTGATGGCTTTCGACGAACAGGGCCAGGCCGACACGTACGCACGCAAAATTGAAATTTGCGAGCGCGCCTATCGGATCTTGGTCCATGAAGTAGGTTTCCCGCCCGAGGACATCATTTTCGATCCAAACATCTTCGCCATCGCCACCGGGATCGAGGAGCACAACCACTACGCCGTGGACTTCATCGAGGCCGTGCGCTGGATCAAGGCGCATTTGCCTGGCGCCAAGGTCTCGGGCGGTGTCTCCAACGTGAGTTTCTCGTTTCGTGGCAACGACGCGGTGCGCGAGGCCATTCACACCGTGTTTCTCTTCCATGCCATCAGGGCCGGCATGGATATGGGCATCGTCAACGCTGGCCAAATGGGGGTGTACGACGAGATCGAACCAGATCTTCGTGAGGCTGTGGAAGACGTGGTGCTTGATCGCAGGCCCGACGCAGGCGAGCGGTTGGTCGAGATGGCGGAGCGCGTGAAGGGGACCGTGCGCGACGAGGGCACGCGCAATGCCTGGCGCGCGCAGGCTGTGGAGCAGCGCCTAAGCCACGCGCTGGTGCATGGCATCACCGACTTTATCGCCGAGGATACTGAGGAGCTGCGGGCACGCTTTGCTGCTGAGGGCAAGCGCCCGCTGGCAGTCATCGAAGGCCCGCTGATGGACGGGATGAACATCGTGGGCGACCTGTTCGGCCAAGGCAAGATGTTCCTTCCGCAAGTCGTCAAGAGCGCGCGGGTGATGAAGCAGGCGGTGGCCCACCTATTGCCTTTCATCGAGGAGGAGAAGCGCCGCCTCGAGGCCGCGGGGAGCGACGTGAAACCGCGCGGCAAGATTGTCATCGCCACGGTGAAGGGCGACGTGCACGATATAGGAAAAAATATCGTGACGGTTGTGCTTCAGTGCAACAACTTTGACGTGGTCAATATGGGTGTCATGGTTCCCTGCCAGGAGATTCTTGCCCGCGCCAAGGTCGAAGGCGCGGACGTGGTGGGCCTGTCTGGCCTCATCACGCCAAGCCTGGAGGAGATGCAGTTCGTTGCCACCGAAATGCAGCGCGACGATTATTTCCGCTTGAAAAAGATTCCTCTGCTCATCGGTGGCGCCACGACGAGCAGGGTACACACCGCCGTCAAGATCGCACCGCATTATGAAGGCCCTGTGGTTTATGTGCCGGATGCATCGCGCAGCGTCGGCATCGCGCAAAGCCTTCTATCGGCGCAGTCCGAGACCTTTGTCGCGGAGGTCCTTGCTGACTACGAGCGCATTCGCGCGCAGCATGCAAGCAAGAAGCAGACAGCGCTGATCACGCTGCAAGAGGCGCGCGCCAACAGGCTCGTGCTGAACTGGCCTGAGGCTGTCGCGCCCGAGCCCAAGTTCACTGGTAGGCGCGTATTCCGAAACATTGATTTGGCCGAAGCCGCGCGCTTTATTGACTGGGGTCCATTCTTCCAGACGTGGGATCTGGCCGGACCCTTTCCCGCCATACTCAGTGATGCCATTGTTGGCGAGCAAGCCCGCCAAGTCTACGCAGATGCGCAGGCCATGCTGAAAAAAATCATTGAGGGTCGTTGGCTTCAGGCGCAGGGAGCGATCGGCCTTTGGCCGGCAAACACCGTGCGCGACGACGATATCGAGGTCTACACGGATGCCACGCGCAGTGAGGTATTGATGACTTGGTGGGGATTGAGGCAGCAAACCGAACGTCCTGTGGTCGACGGGGTGCGGAGGCCCAGTCTGGCGTTGGCTGATTTCATCGCACCCAAGGGCTCTGCGCCAGACCATATCGGCTTGTTCGCAGTCACCGCAGGCTTGGGTGTGGACGCACGCGTGCAGGCCTATATGGCGGCACATGATGACTACAACGCAATCATGCTCAAGGCCCTGGCTGACCGCTTGGCCGAAGCGCTGGCGGAGTGGATGCACCTGCGCGTGCGCACGGATTTTTGGGGGTACGCCTCCTCCGAGCATTTGAGCTTGGAGCAAGTCATCGCCGAGCAATACGTCGGAATCCGACCCGCTCCTGGCTACCCGGCCTGTCCCGAGCACTCGGTGAAGGCCGACATGTTTCGCGTGCTTGGCGCCGGCGACATCGGCATGTCGCTGACCGAAAGCTGGGCCATGCTGCCGGCGGCGAGCGTCAGTGGATTCTTTCTGGCACACCCGCAGGCCCGCTACTTCCATGTCGGCCCGATCGATGACGACCAAGCGGCCGACTGGGAGCGTCGCAGCGGGCGCAAGCTCCAAGCCGTGCAGCGAGCGTTCGACAGGCTGGTGTGACGGGCGCCGGCCGCTGGGCAGTTGGCGGCTCCGAACCCTAGGCACAGGTGCGTGAGGCCGGTGCCATGCCCACCCTCACGCACACAGCAGTGATCGATCAGCCGCCGTGCGATGCTGCCTGCTGCGCAGCGGCGGCCGCCGCTGCAGCTTCATCCTCGCGCAACTTCTGCTCACGCGCTTCGTGACTGTGATCGGCGCCCAGCATCATATACATCGCCGGGACCATGAACAGCGTGAACAGGGTGCCAATGGACAGGCCAGTGGCGATCACCAATCCCATGTTGAAGCGGCTCACGGCGCCAGCGCCGCTCGCGGTAATGAGTGGCATCACGCCGAAAACCATGGCGGCGGTTGTCATGAGAATCGGGCGCAAGCGCATGCCGGCAGCATGCTCGATGGCCTCGCGCTTGGTGCGGCCCTCGCGCTGCAGGTTGTTGGCGAACTCCACGATCAAGATGCCGTGCTTGGATATGAGGCCGATGAGGGTGACCAACCCCACCTCCGTGTAGATGTTGAGCGTGGCTTGGCCGACACCGAGGTTGATGAACAGCAGCGCTCCGGAAATGGCCATCGGGACCGACACCAGGATGATGATGGGGTCACGGAAACTCTCGAATTGTGCTGCGAGAGCCAGAAAGATGATGATGATGGCGAAGGCGAAGGTCAGCAGCAGGCCGCCCGATTCCTGCACGAACTGGCGTGAGGGTCCTGCATAGTCGAAGCTGTAACCTTCGGGAAGGGTGCGCTGCGCCAGCTGCTTGAGATCGTCAAGCGCCTGGCCCTGAGCGACGAAGGGCATGGCGACGCCCTGAATGGTGGCGGAGTTAGCCTGTTGGAAGTGATTGATGGTTTCAGGCTGAACCCGGGTCTTGAGGTGGACCACGGTGGACAGGGGCACCATCGCGCCGCTTGCCGTGCGCAGGTAGTAGTTCTTGAGCTGATCGGGGTTGAGCCTGAAGCGTTGCTCAACTTGCGGGATCACCTTGTAGGCGCGGCCGTCCAGCTCGAAAAAGTTGACGTACCCGCCACCGAGCATGGCGGAAAGGCCGCTGCCAATGGATTGCATGGTCAGCCCGAGCTGCGCGGCCATATTGCGGTCGATTTCGATGCTGGTTTGAGGCAGGTCGATGCGAAGATCAGACTGCAGGAAGATGAAGTTCCCGGTCTTCTGCGCATCCTGCAGAAATTTTTGCGACACCTGGTAAAGCTTGCTGAAAGGCTCGGTCGTGGTAATCACAAACTGAATCGGCAGCCCGCGCGCGCCCGGCAGCGAGGGCGGCTGGAATACCGCGAGTTGGGAGCCGGCAATGTGATTGAGTTTTTGCTGCAAAACCGGCTGGAGTTGCGTGGCGGTTTGGGTCCGTTGATCCCATGGCTTCAACACCATGCCGCCAATGACCTGTGTGGGCGTATTGAGCTGGAATACGTGGTCCGTTTCCGGGAAGGTCTTGTACGCCTGGTAAACCTGGTTGGCGTAGAGCTGGCGCTGGTTGAGGGTAGCCGTCGGATTGTTGAAGGCAATGGAGATGAGCACGCCCTGATCTTCCTGCGGCGCCAGCTCCGACTTCGAGGTTGAGTACAGGTAATAGATCGAGCCCAGGATGAGAATAGCCAGCACGGCTGTCACTGGCAGGAAGTTCAGCGAGCCGTGCAATGTGCGCTCGTAGCGTTTGTGCAGACGGTCGAAGCTGCGGTCAAGGAAGAGCACCAGCCGGTCCTGCCAGCTGTGGCTTTGCGGGTTCGCAGCCTTGAGCAGGTGCGAGCACAGCATGGGCGTGAGCGTGAGCGCGATGACGGCGGAAATGATCACTGTGCCGACAAGCGTGAAGGCGAACTCAGTAAACAGCGCTCCCGTCAGCCCGCCCATGAAGCCAATGGGCACATACACCGCGATCAGCACGATGGCCATCGCGATGATGGGATTTGCCAGCTCGCGCGCTGCACGCACGGCAGCGTCCCTGCGCGACATGCCCTCTTCCAGGTGCCGGCTGATGTTCTCCACGACGATGATGGCGTCGTCGACCACCAGCCCAATGGCGAGCACAATGGCCAAGAGGGTCAGCAGGTTGATGGAATAGCCCAACGCGAGCATCACCGTGAAGGTCCCGATGATGGAAAGCGGGATGGCGACGAGCGGAATGATGACCGAGCGCAGCGAGCCGAGGAAGATGAACACCACCGCGCTCACGATGAGAACGGCTTCAAATAGGGTTTTGATGACCTCGTCGATGGATGCGTTGACGAACTTGGTCGAGTCGTAGACGATCGCACCGTTCAGGCCCGCAGGTAGTTGCGACTGGATGTCGGGGAAGGCTTTGCGCACGCGCGCGACGACGTCGAGTAAGTTGGCGCCGGGAGCCACCTGGATGCCCACATACACCGAGGTCTTGCCATCAAAGGCAACCGAGGTGTCATAGTCGTCCGAGCCCAGTGTGACATTGGCCACGTCGTCCAGTCGCACGACCTGTCCGTTCAAGGACTTGACCACCATATTCTTGAAGCCGTCCAAAGACTTCAGATCCGTGTTCGCCGACAGGTTGACCTGCACCATCTGGCCTTTGGTGCTGCCTGTGGAGGCCAAGTAGTTATTTGCTGCCAGCGCGCTGTAGACATCGGCCGCCGTAAGCCCGTACGCGGCAAGCTTCTGCGGGTTCAGCCAGGCGCGAAGCGCAAAATTCTTTGCGCCGATGATCTCGGCCGTCTGGACGCCATTGATTGCCTGCAGCTTGGGTTGCACCGCGCGGATCAGATAGTCGGTGATCTGGTTGGGCTTCAGGACGTTGCTGTAGAAGCCGATGTACATCGCATCGATCGTCTGGCCGATGCTCACCGATAGCACCGGCTTTTCCGACTGCGGCGGCAACTGG
The DNA here is from genome assembly GCA_019351955.1 of Pseudomonadota bacterium. GTDB lineage: Bacteria > Pseudomonadota > Gammaproteobacteria > Burkholderiales > Burkholderiaceae_C > Thiomonas_A. The sequence goes on along the minus strand of JABBOE010000080.1, from coordinate 4,528 downwards.
TTGAGAACCGAGTTCACCTTGGTGTTGATTTCGGTAAGCGCCTTGTCCGGGTCATAGTTCAGACGCAAATTGGCCGTGATGGTGCTCACACCCTGGATACTGCTCGACGTCATGTCGTCAATGCCATTGGCCTGGGCGATGGCGTTTTCCAGCGGTGTGGTGATAAAGCTGGCGACAAGGTTGGCATCGGCGCCGGGATACGCGGTGGTGATCGTGACAACGGCGTTTTGCGTGTAGGGATACTGCAGCACCGGCAGCAGGCCCATCGAGCGCAAACCCAGCACCAGGATCACGAGGCTGATCACGGTGGCAAGCACCGGGCGCTCGATGAAGATGTCCGTGAATTTCTTGTTCATGCGCAGTTCTCGTTGCGGGTTGCCATCAGGAGTTGGGCACCTGCGGGTTCGGGCTGTTGGCTGGTTCCACGGAGTTGTTCACCAGGATCGGCGAGCCATTGCGCAACTTGAGTTGCCCGGCGGTAACCACCGTCTCGCCTGACTGCACGCCCTTGAGCACGGCCACCTGGTCACCGCGGGTTGGGCCGGTTGTAATGAAGCGCTGCTCGGCGACGAACGCCGGCTTGCCATCCGGTCCTTTGCCTTGCGTCTTCACGACGAACACCGTCGCACCATAAGGGTTGTAGGACACCGCCGCATTGGGCAGGGTGATGTAGTCGCGCGGTTGGCCTTCAGAAACACGCACTGTGGCAAACAGCCCGGGAAGCAGGGTTCCGTTCGGATTGGGCAGGCGCGCCCGCACCTTGAGGTTGCGCGTCGCTGTGTCGACCTGGGGTTCAATGGCAGTGACCGTCGCCTCATAGGCTTTCCCTGGTGCCGCGCTCGTTTCGACCTGGGCCTTCATGCCGAGGTGGATCAGGTCGATCTGGTTCTGCGGCACGGTGAAATCGATTTCCATGGGATCAAGCCGTTGCAGCGTGACCGTAGCCGTTCCTGGGGCGAGGTACTGGCCCAGATTGACTTGCCGGATGCCGAGTTGCCCTGAAAACGGCGCGGAGATGGTTTTCTGGGCGATGAGTGCCTTTTGCGCAGCGACCTGCGCCTGTGCGCTCTTGAGCGCAGCCGCATCGGTATCAACCACAGCTTGGCTGACCGCCTGCACCTTGAGCTGAGCCGCGTCACGCTTGAGGTTGAGCTCGGCAAGTGCCGCCTGCGCCTCGAGCTGCGCTAGTTGCGCCTTCAATGGCGAGGGATTGAGCTCCACCAGCGGCTGGCCGGCGTGCACCTTTTGTCCCGAATCAAAGTCAATGGCAGTCACCAAGCCACTCACCTCGGCGCTCAGCGTGGCCTCCTGGCTTGCACGGAGATTGCCAAGCGCCTCAACCGTCGGCTGCCAGCTCGATTCCCGTGCCACCGTGGTCGACACGGTCTGCGGCGGGTTGGCCATGCCCTTGATCGCCTTGGCGATCATGGTGGTTTTGAAGCTCTGAAACCACACCACCCCGCCAAGAACGATGGCGGCGATGATAAGCATGATGATCATGCGTTTGGTGGTGCCCTTAGTCATTGCTCACTCCGTCTTCTTTCTGATCGCGTAAAAAGTCAAGATGAGGTCACTGCCTTTGCGGCGACCTGATCAAACAAAACTCAGGGTTGAGATGGGCCGCCTCGCTGCGCCTCACCAGGTATCGAGGGCGCATGCGCGGCAGCCGTGGGCGTGGTCAGCACGCCGCCGCCCATGGCCTGATAGAGGGCGGCGCTATCGGCGAGCCGGGCTGCTTGCGCAGCGATGAGGCTGATGCGGGTTTGCTGCGCCTGTTGTTGTGCTGTGAGCAGTTGCAGGTAACTGGCGGCGCCAAGGTGGTACTGCTGCTCGACGAGCTTGAGCGACTCTTGGGCAGCCAGATCAGCCGCGGCTTGGGCTTGGAGGGCCTGGGAGTCGTTTTCGAGCTGACGCAGCGCGTCGGCCACGTTGCGCAGTGCTTGAAGTACGGTCTGCTGGTAGTTTGCGCCCGCGGCCTGCAAGCTGGCCTGGGCTGCGCTGGCACCGGACTTCAGGCCCGCATTGAATAGCGGCTGGGCCAATTGCCCCGCCAGGTTCCAGACCATCGAGCCGGGGCCGAAGAGCGCGCCAGTCGTGAGCGCCTGCGTACCAAAGCTCGCGCTGAGGTTAATCTGCGGATACAGGTTCGAAATCGCCACACCGTACTGGGCGGTGGCGGCATGCAGCAAGGCTGTGGACGCCTGGATGTCGGGCCGTTGGCGCACCAGCTCGGAGGGTATGACGACCGGCAACTGTCGAGGCAGCGTGAAGTCAGCGAGCGCGAAGTGCGGAATATCCGTCGCCCCCGGCGCTTGGCCAATCAAGACCGCCAGAAGGTGGTCGGCCTGCTCCAGCTTGTTGCGCAGTGCTGGCAAGGTGGCGCGGGTTTGCTCCGTCTGGGTCTGGAGGGTGAGCACGTCCGCACGAGCGGCCGCGCCGAGCTCAAAGCGCTTGCGCGCGATGTCGAGCTGCGCTTGCTGCGCCTTGAGGATAGCTTGCGTCGCCTGCAATTGGGACGCGACCTGGGCTTGGCCAAAGGCGGTGGTGACGACATTTCCGGCCAGAGTCAGACGCGCGCCTGCAAGCTGGAAGCTTTGATAGTCCGCTTGTGCCGCCAGCGCCTCCAGCGCGCGCCGATTGCCACCGAACAAATCCAAGTTGTAGTTGACGGCGACGCCAGCGTTATACAGGTTATAAATCGTTTGCTGTGAGCTGCGCTGCCCCAGGCTGGCGGCATTGATTTCGCTGCGGCTGGCACCAAGCTTGCCATTCAGCGTGGGGTACAGGGTGGAGCCGGCTTGCGCTTCATAGGTCTGGCGTGCTTGGCGCAGCGTGGCCTCAGCCGCAGCCAAGGTCGGGCTGTTGTCCAGGGCCCGGGCGACAAGAGCATCAAGCTTCTCCGATCCGAACGCACGCCACCAGTCCGCTGCAACCGCCGGGGCCGCAGCGAGACGCTGCGCCGAGCCCAGGGCTACGGGCGCCGACGCAGTGGCCGTGGGCGAAGGCGCACGCGTGTAGCTGTCGACAGCAGGCGGCGCCGGCGACTTGAAGTTTGGGCCGACCGTGGTGCAGCCGACCAGCAGCGCTGCTGCAAGAGCCGCCCATAGGGCGCGCGGTGGCACGGTCAATCGATGCATGGTGTCGTGATCCTGAGTCTAGGGAAACGGGCGATCGGGCTTAGCTGCCCAGCCGTCCTTCGCATCGCGCAGTTGGCTTGCAGAGCTAGGGCCTTGTAGGCTGCGATTCTAGGGAGCAGGCGCCAAGCGCGCTGACGCCCCTCGGCTGGCGGGGGGCATTACCAATAGCCTCTCATGGTAGGTGTTGGTCGGTTGGCGTGGTTGCTCTACTATGCCAATGAATAGCTCAATTGAGCCAAGTGGCCCGAGGGGAGTCGTCGAACTCCGTTATCGGCACATCTCATCCCCCTGCGCGCCAGGCGCGACGTTCCATGGCACTGTCTGATGCGATCCGCGCTCAAATCAACCGGTCCGACGGGGCTGAAATGGTTGTCGTGAACGTGCGCAACGAGGAAGCGTTCGACCCCACCAGTCATGTGCTGCCTCGGGGCACCTTGTTCCTGCTGACGGAGGGCTTGGTGGCCGTCGAGACGCGGCAGGGGCGCTTCGTTGCGGGGCCGCGCTCGATCGGCTGGATGCCACCGGGCGCGCCGCATGCAGTGCAGTCTTACGGCCCGACAGCCGGATTCGGAGCGTTCCTGCGCCCGGATCTTTGCGTCGGCTTGCCGGCGCATCCCGCCAATTTTCAGGCTACTGCTCTGGCCGTGTTGGTGCTCCAGCGCGCCGTGGGTTGGCCCATCAACTCGGCGCTTGCACCCTCCCAAAGGCGTTTGGTGCTGGTGCTTCTTGACGAGTTGCGGCAAGCGTGCGCGCAGCCCCTGCAACTGCCATGGCCTGAGGATGAACGGCTGCTCGCAGTGGCACGCGCACTACTTGCAAATCCGGCCAGCCCGCGGCGGCTCCACCAGTGGGCACGGTTTGCCGAAATGAGCCCGCGAAGCCTGAGCCGGAAGTTTGTCCAGGAGACCGGGATGACCTTCGCGCGATGGCGGCAATGGGCCAGGCTCATCCAGTCGCTCGAGTGGCTGGCCGAAGGGCAGGCCGTCAAGAGCGTTTCGCTCTCATTGGGCTACAGCAGCGTCAGTGCCTTCATCAAGGTTTTCCGCGAGGCGCTGGGCAGTACGCCGGCAGCCTATTTCCAAACCCGAGTTGCCGACGCAGAGCGTGCCGGGCGCCGGGACAGCCAAGCCGATCCGATTCGGCCCGCAGAATAAGCTCATTCTCGCAAAGTCTTTGGAAAGTACGCCGAGCCGGATTACGCTCAGGGCTAGGGGCGCAACCCGCCGCGGTCAACTCGGGTCAGCGTTGACCGCGGCGATACGAGGAGACTTCCATGCGATTCGAAACCCAAGTGATTCATGCGGGCTACAAGCCCGATCCCACCACCCGCGCGGTGGCCACACCCATTTACCAGACTGTGTCCTACGCGTTCGACGACACGCAACACGGCG
>JABBOE010000079.1 GCA_019351955.1 Pseudomonadota bacterium | reverse complement strand
AGTCCAGCAAGGTCGCAGCCCGCTTCGGTGTGGCCCGCGCGCATGAGCACCCCATCCTCCTCTGCCATCAGCGGAAACACGTGGCCGGGCTGCACGATGTCAGCGGGCTTGGCATTCGGAGCCACGGCCACACGCGTGGTGTGCGCGCGGTCCGCGGCGGAAATCCCCGTGGTCACGCCGCTGGCTGCCTCGATCGACACGGTGAAGGCCGTCCCGTGGGAGGACCCGTTGTGCTGAACCATGGGCCTGAGCCCGATCTGCTCGCAGCGCGTGCGGGTCAGGGTCAGGCAGATCAGCCCGCGCGCGTGCGTGGCCATGAAGTTGATGGCCTCTGGCGTGACATGCTGCGCGGCGAGTACGAGGTCCCCCTCGTTTTCGCGGTCTTCTTCGTCCACGAGGATGACCATGCGGCCAGCCTGCATTTCAGCAACGATTTCGGGGATCGGGGATAAGGGCATGCGCGTGCCGCACCCTGGCAAGTGGTGCGCTGGAGACAAACCGGCATTGTAGAAGCGCGACGGGGCGGGCGTCATCGCAAGGGCGAAGGCTAATCGAAACGGAACGTGTAGAACACGTCCACCGCGCTATCCGCACCGGATTGCAGCCGCAACGACAGGCGATGCGTGAAGTCATACCGGATGTTGAACAGGCTTCCGGTCGTGCCCAGCCCCTGTTCCACGCCGATTGACAGCTTGGAGGTGATGCGCTTGCCCAGCGTGACGATGCTGTTCTGCAGCCCGCCTTGGCCAGCGAGCGAGAGTTGGCTCAAGCCCAGGGCGCTGGCCACGCGGCTCGTCACCGGCGCACCCTGCCCCGAAGCCAGGAGCGCGCCCGCGGCAGTCTGCAAGAGCGCCAGGTTGTTCGGACTGGCGGTGCTGAGATCCTGGCCCAGGACCAGCCACGACAGGATTTCGCTGTCGGGCATCGCCGGCGTGGACGTCAGTGCGACCTGCGGGGCGCGCAAGGTTCCGGTGACCTGCACGCCCACGACCACCGGCAACCCCGAGCGCTGCGCTGCGAAATTGAGGCCCGGATTGTCGATGGGGCCGGAGAAATTCACCGCGCCTCCCTTGACCAGCGCAAGCGTTTGGCCGTAAGCGCTATAGGTTCCCTTGCGCACCTCGATGCTGCCGGATGCCGCAAGGGGTTCACCGCTTGCCGCGCGCAGGGCAAGCTGGCCCCCGAGATCGGCGTCCAGCCCGTACCCACTGACATGCACCTTGCGACCCAGGTCCACCTGCACCACAGCGGTCACGGCATAGCCCAGGCCGCGTGGCTTGGCCGCTGTGGATTGCGCGCGCCCCTTGATCACCACATCGTTGGCAAGCTTCGGGGCACTGCCACGCGGCAGCTCGATGGTGGCACTATCCACGGCGAGCCTGCCATCCAGATGCGCGCTGCGCCCGCCAAGCGTCAGCGTGCCATTGCCGCTGACCACCGCTTGGCGATCGGGCCGGTTGAGGATACGCAAAGCGTGGGCTGTGAACGCAAATGCAGCCGTGGGCTTGCCGCCCGCGAACTGCGCGCTTCCGCTGGCCGTCAGGTTGCCTTGCCCCCCTTGCACGCTCAAACGCATGAGTTGCAGCCGATCCCCGGAAAAGCTGGCGTCGAGCACGCCACCGTGCAGATCCAGGCCCTGCTCGGGCAGCGACAGCGCGAGGCCCTTGCCATTGAGCAGACCCGAGAGCTGCGGGTCGCCCACCGTGCCAGCAGCATGCATGTCCAGCAACAGGCTACCGCCCACCCTTGCGGTGGGGCCGAGCAAGACCCCAGCCCAGGCAAGACTGGGCAGGTCCGCGCGCAGGCTCCCGGCCAAGGGCGCCGTCCCCTCGAACCCCCAGGCGGCACCACGGCGGGCGATGCGGCTTTGCACCGTGCCGTGCACAGTGCCGAGCAGGCTACCCGCCGCATCGACGCTGACGGAAACGGCGTTGTCCCTGGCCAACACGTGCAAGTCCAGTGTCGACAGCCCGAGGCTCAATCGCGAATCGGTCGGCAGGTTCACGTCCCCCGCTGTGCGCACGATGTCCACATGGCCTGAGACGGTCTGCCCCATGGTGATCGCCCATTCGACACCGAGTCGCAAGGTGGAGCGCACACCTTGCAGGTCCACACCAGCCAGGCGCAGCCAGTACGCCGGGTCGACCCCGCTGGCCCCGCCGCTGGTGGCAATCGAACCCGCTTTCCACGTGGCCTCCCGCAGATCAAGCAGACCGCCGGCGCTTTGCACCCGCGCATGCTGCACCTCCACAAGGCCGGGCGCCAGCGCGAGCTGCGCTGGCGCAAGCAGATGCAAGGCGTAGCGGCCCGTGTTGGTGAGTTGCTCAACGCTGCCGTGCCAACCCTGAGCTGGCGTGTAGCCGCCGTCAAGCCGGGTACTCAGATCCAGGTCTGTGCCGCGCAAACGCAGGGTGATGCGCTGGGCGTCAAGTCGACCGCCGGCCTGAACCTGGACCTGCTGCAAGGCCAGCGTCCCCGCCCGGATGCCACGTCCGTCGATCTGCAGACTCATCGGGCCCTGCAATCCGGCGCTCAGGCTGCCGCGGGCATCGAGCGCGTCGACCCGCATCGCGCCTGGCACGACGAGTCGACTGCCGTGCAGGTCGAAGCGCCCCGAGGGCTGGGCGAGCGTGCCCGACAGCGTTCCACTGCCTTGCACCTGCCCATCAAAGCCGGGGCCAATCTGCGCAAGCTCCGGCGCGTCCAGGCGCCAGCGCAGTGTGTCACCGGCGCGACCAAAGTCGCCCTGTGCGTCCAGACGATTGCGCCCCAGCAGCACGGCTGCCTGCAGCCCACGCACCCCGGCAGGCGACGCCATGCCGCGCGCCTGCCCCGAAAACACGTGCCCGCGCCAACGGCTCGGGTACACCTGCAAGGCCACCTGAGCGCTGCGAGCCCGAGCGTCGCCCTGCAAATGCACATGAAGGTTCAGGTCGGCCACGGGGTATGCACCGAAGCGACTCGGGTCGAAGTGGTCGAGCGTGCCGGTCAGGTCAAAGTGCTGTGGGGGGCCGGTGGACACCACACCGGTTGCGTCCAGTCGGCCGCCTTGAGCCTGCAAACGCATGCGGGTGATCGCGATGCGTTCGCCCGCATGGGTAGCGCGCAATTCGGCCAGCCAGCCCGGCTGCTCGAGGCGAAGCTGCAGATCCTGACTTTGGAGCGTTCCACTTGCCTGCAGGGGACCGCTCAGCCGCGTGGCAAGCAGTCTCCCGTCGAGCGCGTGCAAGTTCACCTGCGTGGCCTGAAGATCGACGGTAAACGCGCCACCCGGCTGACCATGCGCTTGGGCCGCCGTACTGCGTGGCAACGCCTCCTCTTGCCAGTTTGCGCGACCGGTCAGCTCCGCGTCGCCTGTGAGCACAGCCCGCAGCTGGTCAACGCGCAAGCTTCCCCGCTGCAGGCGCAGTGCGGCCTGCACGCTGCGAAGGGGCACAAGGCCGGCGTTCACCGGTCCCGGGCGCGCGTTTTGCAAACGCAGGCTTCCACGCACGTCTTGCGCGTTGGAAGGCTGGAGGTCGAGTTGCGCATCGATCGCGGCCGCGGGCAGCCCGGGGGCGAGGCGCGCCGGATCCACATCCGTGGCGCGCACGCGCGCTGAGCGCAGTGGCAAGGTCGAGAATGGCGCGAGGTGTGCGTCGAAACGCGCTTGCGTGTGCCGGGCGCTGGCCGTGCCTTGCAGGCGCAGCGCCTGCAAGCTTCCCGAAGATTGGGCAGCAAGGCTCAATGTGTCCTTGTGCAAGCGCAAGGTGGCCAGCAGCGCGCCGCCCACGCTGAACGGACGGCGCAGGCCAAGCGTGATGGCCGCCTGCGCCTGGCCCCAGGACGCCATTGCATGAACCTGCACGCGCGCTGCTCCCCCGTCGGCATCAAAGGTGGCGCGCAGCGCGCCGAAATCCTGCAGCGCTCCCGGTGCGCCGACGCGCAACTGCCCAATGTCCAGTTGCGCCACGCGCAGCTCCACGGGCAGGGTGAGGCTTTGCGGCAAGGCAAGTGGGCCGGGCGACGGTCGAGGTGGCAGCGTGACATCCAGCCGCGCGAATGACAATTGCTGGATCTCCACACGCTTGGAGCTCCGCAGCAGCGCCCGCGGGTTCCATCGCAAGTGCAGGTCGCGGGCATCCACATCGGCCTTCGGGCTTTGAACCTGCAGCCGCGCAATGCGCAACTCGCTCCACACACTACCCCTCACGTCCTGCAATTCAACATGGGTCGAGCCGAACTGCAACGGCTGCTCGCTCAGCCAACGCAGGCCCGAGCCGCTGCTCAGCCAAGCCAGCAGGCCCATCAAAAGCGCCGCGAGCACCAAAAGCGCCAGCAACCCACGCCAAAGCCAGCGCCAAGCGCTGCGCGGTGCCACCGCTGCAGGGCCGGCCCCCGACTTTGGCCCGCCCGAGGGGGAGGATGCCGGTGTGTCCTGCATCTCAGAAATTCACCCCGGCATTGAACTGCAGGCGCACGGATTGCGTGGCCTGGCCGTATGCCAAATCCACGCTGATCAGGCCCGCCGGGCTGCGCCAACGCGCCCCCACGCCATAACCGGCCACGGCCTTCAGCGCGCCAAAACTGTCGGCGGCCCCCCCGCGGTCGTAAAAGACCGAGGCACCCCACTTGGGCGTCAGCCAATGCACAGCTTCCACACTTACGGTGAGCAGGGCGCGCCCGCCGACGATGGCATTGCCCTGAACCACCCCCAGGCTCTGGTAGGCATAGCCGCGCACCGAACCAATGCCGCCGGCACGGAACAACTCCTGCTGCGGAATGCCCTCGGCTGAAGGACTGATGACGCTGCCCAGGACGCCGCGCACGATGAGCTGGTTGCGGGCACCCAACGGGATGAGGTCGACGCCACGCAGCAGCAGTCGGATGAAGTTCTGGTCCGACAGCACGGCCTTGCTTGCGCCGCCGACCTGCGCGTTGATCAGCGTGCCGCTGCGGGGATCGATCGGATTGTCCAGGTCGCGGCGGGTCCAGGAAAAACCAGGAACCAGAGCCATCGTGCTGGTGCTGCCACTGCCAGCCACGTCCTGTCGCTCGTTGATGAATTGCAGGGACTGCTGCGTTTCGATCGCACCGTCCACGCGCTGGCGCTGCGCGGAGAGGTCTTGACTGCGCGTTGTCAGGCCCTGGATGTTGCTGTGCTGCACATCGGCACCCAGACTGTAGCGCGAGCCATTTTCGGTGCGCGGGAAGGCAAGACCGGCGGAAAGCGATTGTTGAAGGGTCTCGAGCTTGATGGCGCTCGTCAAACGCCAGGCGCGCCCGCCGATGTTGAGGTTTTCATAGTCGAGCTGGGTGCGCGCGCCCGTATTGCTGCTGTAGCCCAGTCCCGCGCCAAGCCGTTGCGTCTTTTGCTCGGCGACCCGGATGAGCACGGGCAAGCTGGTCCCCTGCGCCTGGGCCAATGGCGCCGCAACGAGGGCCGTTCGAAAGTAACCGCTGCTTTGCAGCCGCGCCTGCCACTCCAGAAGCTTGTTCTGGGCGTACGGCTCGCCGGGCTGCAACGGCGACAGCCGCTGCACGATGGACACCGGGTAGCGCTGCAGGCCTTCGACATGAATCGGGCCGAACGTGAAGCCGGGACCGGTGTCCAGTCGCAATGTGAGGCTCGCCGTGCGCCTCTCGGGGTCCACCAGCGCCTCGCTGCGGGCGATACGCGCCGCCGGATAACGCTTGGTCAACAGTTCCAGCAGCGCGTTGCTCTTGGCAGTCTCCCACGCGGCGCTTCGGAACACCTGCCCTGGCGCCAAGCGCCAGTTCTTGCGCAGGGCGGCGGCGAGCGCGGCATCGGGATGGCCATCCGGACCGTCGACCTGCACGTCCACGCTTTGCACGCGGGTTGGCTCACCTGTATGCACCGCAATGGCGACCACGGGCAAAGGCTGCGTGTCGTCCAGGTGGACCGCGATGCGCGACGAAAAGTAGCCCTGAGCCGCAAGCAGATCGCCTGCCTGGCTCGGCACCTTGTCCACCAGCCCCCGCAGCTGTTCGGCGCTCATGCCCGGAAAGAACCGCCAGCGCTCTATGTCCAGATACTGCGCGAGCATCCCCTGCAGGTCCTGTGGTGCGTCGATGTGCACCACGTAGCGGGGTTGCTCGGCCGCCGCGGAAGATGCTGCAGCAGCGGGCTTTGGCACGAGGGCTTGCGGCGACGATCCCGCGCTTGCGGGCTGTGCCGGTGCAGCAAATGCCATGCACGACACCGCCCCAAGCGCCAGCAGGCACCCCGCCCACAGCTGGCTCCAGGCGCCCGAATGGCTTGGTGCTGCGAACGCACAATGGTGCGCGAGGATCCCGGCCGGTTCGCGATGATGGCGAACCGCAACTCTGGCCGGGCCTTGCTGGGTTGCCTGACGCACCGGCACCACCTGCAATGATCGCCGCGGAGGTCCGAACCGGGCCACAGGCGTCAGCAATGCAAACCGGCGAGGGCCATCAGAGGGATTGGGCCTCGTGCCCGGGCTGTGCACCCAGCATGCGCTGCACGTAGCGGGCAATCACATCCACCTCCAGATTCACCGTACATCCTGCCTGCAACGTATGCAGATTGGTGTTTTGCAGCGTGTGGGGAATGAGATTGACGTGCACGACCGCACTGCCCTGCGCCTCATCGACCACCCGGTTGACGGTCAAGCTCACGCCGTTGACCGTGATGGACCCCTTGTACGCAAAGAACTTCGCCAGTTCGGCCGGCACGCGCACGGCCAGATGCCAGGATTCGCCGACGGGTACGAAATCTTCCACCCGGCCGATCCCGTCCACATGTCCGGTCACCAGATGCCCCCCCAGCTTGGTGGCCAGGGTCAGCGACTGTTCCAGGTTCACCAGTGCGCCCGGCACGTCGATGCCAGTCGTACGCGCCAGACTTTCGGTCGACACATCGAAGGCAAAGCTCGGCGGGCGCAGTTCCACCACGGTCATGCACGCGCCGCTGATGCAGATGCTGTCACCCAATGCCACCCCTTGCAGCCATTCGGGCGGGGCCTGCACGACGACTCGCGAGCCGGAGTTGCTTCCTGCGTGCAGCGCTTGCACCTGCGCAATGCGGCCGACGGCCGTGATGAGTCCTGTGAACATAATGCGGAGTTGGTGGGGTTCGGAGTTGATGAGCATAGCCGCAGACGCGCGTTTCAGCACACCCCACGTGCTGCCGACGGGCGTTAGACTCGACGCATGGATGCACAAGACGCCTTCACCCCAGCGGCGCCGTTCACATGGCCGGTACGCGTGTACTGGGAAGATACCGACGCCGGCGGCGTGGTGTATTACGCCAATTACCTGAAGTTCTGCGAGCGCGCCCGCACGGAATGGTTGCGCAGCCTGGGTTTCGATCAGCAGGCCATGGCCGAGCGCGATGGCCTGCTATTCGTGGTCAGTAGCGCGCAGATGCGCTTTGCGGCGCCCGCCCGGCTGGACGACCAGCTCACGGTGAGCGTTTGCGTGGTTCATGCCGGAGGCGCCAGCCTGGAGCTCTCGCAGGAGGTGCGCCGCTGCGTGCAGGTGCGCGACGCGCAGCTCTCGGGACCCACTGCCGGTCCCCCGACTCTGCTCGCCAGCGTGCAGGTCCGCGTGGCGTGCGTGCGACGCGATAGCCTCAAACCGATGCGGCTGCCAAGCGCGGTGCTGCGGGCCGTGCAGTAGTGCGCACGGCTGGGCGCATCGAGCCGTTGTGCATGCGCGACTTGCGGCAGTGCAAAATAGCGACCTTCGGGGATTGGCATGGCCCCCCATGGGAGAGCCGCAGCGCCTGCGGACCTTGCTTCGATAGAACCCGTTCCTTTGCACCACTTTCAGCCTGGACATTGCATGGACCAAAACTTTTCCATCGTTTCCCTCGTACTTGGCGCCAGCACCGTGGTTCAGTTCGTTCTGGCGCTGTTGATGGCCGTGTCGCTGGCGAGCTGGACGGTGATCTTCCGCAAGTACTTCGCCATCAAGAGCGCGCGCCTGAAGACCGATGACTTCGAGCAGGAGTTCTGGTCGGGCACAAGCCTCAACGACCTTTACCAGGCAGCGATCAACAGCGCGCGCCAGGGCAGCCCGCTGCAGCGCATTTTCGCCTCCGGCATGCGCGAGTTCCTCAAGCTGCGCGAGCGGCGACTCGACTCTTCCACCCTGGTGGACGGCTCGCGCCGCGCCATGCGCGCTGCCTTCCAGCGCGAGATGGACGTGATCGAGGCCAACCTGTCCTTCCTCGCCTCCGTGGCGTCGGTGTCGCCTTATGTCGGCCTGTTCGGTACGGTGTGGGGCATCATGCACGCCTTCGTGGGTCTATCCAACCTGCAACAGGTCACCCTGGCCACGGTCGCACCCGGCATTGCCGAGGCACTGGTGGCCACGGCCATCGGCCTGTTTGCCGCCATTCCAGCCGTGATCGCCTACAACTTCTTCGCCCGCGACATCGACCGCCTGGCGATCCGCTTCGAGTCGTTCACCGAAGAGTTCTCGAACATCCTTCAGCGTCAGGTGGCGCCCCACCCCCAGGGCGCTGCGGCCCAGCCTTCGGGTCCCCTGACACGGCCGATGATGGCCGACTCCGGGGGTCATTGAATGGCCGCGATCCAACAACGCTCGGGGGGACACCGGCGCCGCGCGCTTGCCGAAATCAACGTCGTCCCCTACATCGACGTGATGCTGGTCCTGCTGATCATTTTCATGGTCACCGCGCCGCTCATCACCCCCAGCGCCGTGAAACTACCCAGTGTGGGGCAGGCCACGCGCGCGCCAGATACGGTGGTGGAGGTGGACATCCAGGCCGACCAAACACTGAGCGTGCGGCTGCGCGACCCCAATGCCAAGGCTGGGCAGAGCGGCCTTCAACCCCAGACGGTGACGATGGCTGACCTGCAACCCACCGTGGCCCAGCTCGCCCAGGAAAGCGGGTCAACGCTCGCAGCCATCCCCGTGCTGATTGCCGCCGACAAGGACGTCAAGTACAACGACGTGATCAAGGTGCTCAACCGCCTCAAGCTCGGCGGCGTGCAGCGCGTCGGTCTGGCCGTGCAGGCCACGGGTCAACCATAAGGCGGGCCGTTCGTTCGATGTTGCGATGAGCACCTACAACCCGCCTGCCGACAAACTGCGCCCGCCACCGGAAAGGGGCATTGGCCGCGCGTTGCTGTTTGCCGCGCTCATGCATGTGATGCTGATCCTGGTCATCGCCCTTGGCGTGCACTGGAAAAGCCATCCGCCCGAGGCGGTCGAGGCCGAGTTGTGGGCTCCCACGGCGCATCTGGCCGCCCCGCGCCCGCCCAAGAAGGTCACGCCTCAGCCCGTGCTGCCCGAGGTCAAGCCGCAACCCGCACCGCCACCGCCAGCGCCCCCGGTCACCCGGACGCCACCGGCTCCGGACAACGCCGAGATTGCGCTGGAGAAAGCACGCCGGCTCAAGCAGCAGGAAGAGCAGCGCCAAGCCGCGTTGCTCGCCCAGCAGCAAGCCGAAAAGCGATTGGCCGCCAAACTGGCGGCTGAAAAACTCGCACGGGAGCAGCAGCGCGAACAGGCGCGCGAGCAGCAGCGGGAGCAGGCGCGCGAAGAAAAGCAGCGGCTAGCGCAGGAAAAGATTGCCGAGCAGCGCAAGCAAGCCGAGCTGCAAAAAAAGCAGGAACTCAAGGCGGAAAAACAGCGCAAGGCCGAACAGCAGCTTGCCAAGCTGCAGCAGCAGGCGCGTTCGGATTACATGAAAAACCTCATGTCCCAGGCCGGCACAGGACCCTCCACCAGTACCGGCACGGCTGCCGTCAGTTCGGGGCCGTCCGGCAAATATGCGGCGCGGCTGGCGACGCTGGTGCGGCAGAACGTCATCTTCGCGCAGATCGACCAGATCCAGGGCGACCCCAAGGTGATCATCACCGTCACGCTGGATCCCAACTCGGGCGAGGTCCTGGGCACGAGCATCAAACGCTCAAGCGGCGTGCCGAGTTGGGACCAAGCCGTGCTGCGCGCCATCCAGCGCGTGGGCCGATTCCCGGCCGACAGCAACGGTCGGTGGTACACGCCCATGGAAATCAAGGCTGGTCCGCGCGACGAAGGCTGAGGACGACGCGCCCGGGACGAACTCCCCGTGCTGCGGATTGCCCAGCGGATCGAACAAACACAGCCCGGGCCTCGCCCGCGCGCGTTCGGCGATCAGTGCTGCATGCGCATGGCTGCTGCGCCGTCGGCGCTGTCGTAGACCACGTACACCCTTGCATCCAGCGCCAGGCCGGCGAGCGCCGCGAGCACATCGTCGCCCGGGCGCAGACGCACGCGGTCGAGCCGCAGCAGGGCTTCAGCGCCACCGCGTTCGACCTCGATGTCCAGGGGCAGGCCATCGTCGTCGCCGGCGGCATGCGCGCGCGTCAGATCAATCAGCGGCGCGGCATCGGCCAAACCGTTGATGCGCATGCGGATGCGCCGCCCAAGGCGCGCGCGGGCCTGCTCCAGGGTCCAGACGGCGTCGACGTTGAAACGCAAGCCACCGCTGAAGCGGTCATTCTGCGCCCGCCCCTGCATCACCAGCAGTTCGTCGTCGCGTAGCAGGGTGCGCACGGTGTCGAGCAGGCGCTCGTTCACCACGGTTTCCAGCATGCCGGAGCGATCTTCCAGGGTGACGATGGCCACCCGTCCGCGCTGGCCCTGCACCACGCGCACCGCGGCAACAATGCCTGCGACGATCTGCGGCTCGCGCGCATCGGCCAGTTCGGCCAGCGAACGCGGCGCAAAACGGCGCACCTCGGTGGCATGGGCGTCAAACAAGTGGCCGCTGAGCACGAAGCCGATGGCGAGCTTTTCCTCGGACAGCCGTTTGCGCAAATCCCAGGGCGGATGCGGCTCAGGCTCGGGACTGTTTGCCGCAGCCCCACCCGACTCGTTGAACAAGCTGTCGAACAAGCCCGCCTGGCTTGCATGCTCGGCGCATTGGGTCGCATGCTCCAGGGCCATGCCCACGGCGCCCATGAGCGTGGCGCGATTGGGGTCGAGGGAGTCAAAGGCACCCGAACGCATCAGCGCCTCAAGCACGCGGCGGTTGATCCGGGTGCGGTCCACGCGTGCAGCAAAGTCCATCAACGACGCAAACGGCGCGTCGCCGCGTGCGTCCACCACAGCCTCGATGGCTGCGCGCCCTGTCCCCTTGATCGCACCCAGCGCATAGCGAATGGTGTGCACATCCACGGGGTCAAAGCGCCAGGAGCCGAGGTTCACATCCGGCGGCAGCAGCTTCAAGCCCATGGCACGGGCATCGTCCACCAGCACCTTGAGCTTGTCGGTGTCGTCCAGCGCAACGCTCATGTTGGCTGCCATGAATTCCGCCGGAAAGTGCGCCTTGAGCCAAGCCGTTTGCACCGCCAGCAGGGCGTAGGCGGCTGCGTGCGACTTGTTGAAACCATAGCCGGCGAATTTCTCCATCAAATCGAAGATCTCGTTCGCCTTGTCCGCGGCAATGCCGTTTTTCTCCGCACCTTCGGCGAAGATGCCGCGATGCTTGGCCATCTCCTCGGGCTTTTTCTTGCCCATCGCACGCCGCAGCAGGTCGGCGCCACCAAGCGAGTAGCCGCCGATGACCTGTGCCACCTGCATGACCTGCTCCTGGTAGACCATGATGCCGTACGTCTCCTGCAGCACGGTGGCCATGCGCGGATCCGGGTAGACAATGGGCTCGTTGCCGGCCTTGCGCTGGCAAAAGCTCGGAATCAGATCCATTGGGCCGGGACGGTACAAGGCCACAAGGGCAATGACATCCTCGAAGCGGTCCGGCTTGGCCTCGCGCAACATGCCCTGCATGCCTCGCGATTCGAGCTGGAACACCGCAACCGTGTCGCCGCGCGCCATGAGTTTGTACGTGGCCGGATCGTCCAACGGGATGTCGTCCAGCGTGAACGCAACCCGATCCGGGTGGTTGCGGCGGATATGCTGGACGGCGAGTTCCAGGATGGTCAGCGTGGCCAAGCCCAGGAAGTCAAACTTCACCAGGCCGATGGCCTCCACGTCATCCTTGTCGAACTGCGAGACCGCGTCCGTGCTGCCGGGTTGCGCATAAAGCGGGCAGAAATCGGTGAGCTTGCCCGGAGCGATGAGCACGCCGCCCGCGTGCATGCCCACGTTACGGGGAAGGCCCTCGAGCTGCTGGGCCAGGGTCAAAAGGTGGCGCACTTCCTCCTCCTGCTCCATGCGCGCCTTCAGCTGGGGCTCCACATCAATCGCCTGGGCGATCGTGATGTGCTGCCCGGGCTTGTTGGGGATGAGCTTGGCGAGCTGGTCGCAGAAGGTGTAGCCGAGCTCCTGCACCCGACCCACGTCACGCAGGGCTGCGCGTGCGGCCAGCGTGCCGAACGTGGCGATCTGCGAGACCGCCTCGACGCCGTATTTCCGCTTGACGTAATCGATCACCCGATCGCGGTTTTCCTGACAAAAGTCAATGTCGAAGTCGGGCATGGACACCCGTTCCGGGTTCAGGAATCGCTCGAACAGAAGGTTGTACGCCAGCGGATCGAGATCGGTGATGCGCAGGCTGTATGCGACCAGCGAGCCGGCGCCCGAACCACGCCCCGGGCCCACGGGACAGCCATTGTCCTTGGCCCAGTTGATGAAGTCGGCCACGATAAGGAAGTAGCCCTCGAAGCCCATCTTGGCAATCGTGCCGAGCTCGAACTCCAGCCGCTCGACGTAGCGCGCGCGCTGGGCTTCGCGCCGGGCGGCATCCGGATAGAGTTGTTGCAGGCGCCGCTCCAGGCCCTCATAGGACTGCGCGCGGAAAAACTCCGCCATGGCCATGCCCTGCGGCGTGGGGAAATCGGGCAACTGCGGCTTGCCCAGCGTGAGGGTCAGGTTGCAGCGCTTGGCAATTTGGACCGCATTGGCCAACGCCGAGGGAATGTCGGCGAACAATGCCTGCATCTCGGCCTGCGTCTTGAAATATTGGTCAGGCGTGAAATGCCGCTGGCGCCGCGGGTTGCCCAGGGTCTCGCCCTCGGCAATACACACACGCGCCTCGTGGGCCTCGAAGTCCGCCGACTCGAGGAACTGCACGGGGTGCGTGGCCACCACGGGAAGGCCGAGCTCGGCAGCGAGGCGCACTGCCGCAACGACGTGGCGTGCACATTCGGGATGGCCGCTGCGCTGGAGTTCGAGATAAAAACGGTTGGGAAACACCCTGGCATGGCGTTGAGCCAGGGTGAGCGCACGCGCCTGATCGCCTGCCAAAAGCGCCTGCCCGATCGCGCCGCCGCGCGCCCCGCACAGCGCCATCAGCCCCTCGCCCAACCCCTCCTGCTCCAGCCACGCCCACTGGATTTCGGCCTGACCGTTGCGCTGACCTTCGAGCCACGCCCGGCTTAGCAAGGTGCACAGGTTGAGGTAACCCTGGCGGTTTGTCGCCAGCAGCAGCAGTCCGGTTGCGCCTGCCAGGCGCGCGGTGTCGTCGGGCGCCACCCGCACGTCGCAGCCGATGATCGGCTTGACGCCGGCCCCACGTGCCTCGGTGTAGAAGCGCACCGCAGCAAAGAGGTTGTTCAGATCGGTGATCGCGAGCGCCCCCTGGCCATCCGCCCGGGCTGTCGCAACGGCCGCATCGACCCGCAGGCTGCCGTCGACAATGGAGAACTCGGTATGGGTGCGCAGGTGGACGTAAGACATGCCTGCATTGTAGGAAGCCAGGGGTTCGCTGGCGCCATTGACAAACACCGCTGCGCTACTGGCTGGAATTCTCACTTTTCTCTAGGGCGTTGATTTTCATCGACTTTCCTCAGGTCAAGGGCCGCCCCTGAACCGATACACGCCTCCCTATAATCGTTCAAGCTTCATTGCGTGGTCCTACCCGACCCACACGCCTTGAGCTGGCGCGCGCCGAGCACGCGTGGCGCCCGAAGTTTTCTCGCGTCCTGCGCGGGCAGTGCCCGCCGTGACGTGGTGGCCAGGAAGTACCCGGTCACCGTCCTGACACCACCAGCAGGCCCCAAGAACCGATGCCCGACTTTCACGCCCTGCCCGCGATTTCCCTGCATGCCGACGGTGTTCTGTGGGTTGGCCTCGCGCTGGTGCTGGCCACGCTCATGGGCGAATCGGTGTTCCGCTTCCTGCGCTGGCCGCGGCTCATCGGCTACACGGCGGCCGGACTGGTCATTGCCGCAGGCGGGGGCGGCCTGCAGGCGCTGGCTTTGCAGGCCAGCGCGCGCGCGGTCGTGGATGCGGCGTTGGCCATTCTTCTGTTCGAGATCGGGCACCGCGTCAATCTGCACTGGCTGCGCACCAATCGCTGGTTGATTTTCATCAGCTTGGGCGAATGGACGCTGGCGCTCGCAGCGATGTGGGCTGTGCTGGGTCTGCTTGGCTTGGGCGGGCTGCATGGCCTGGCCACCGCCGCAGCCCTCGCCTGCACGGCACCCGCTGTGGCGCTGCGCCTGAGCGGCGAGTTCAACGCGAAAGGCCAAGTCACCGAGCGCCTGCTCCTCGTTTCGGCTCTGGGCACCATCCTGTCCATCCTCGCGGTGGGCGTGCTCACGGGCTGGCTGGGCGCGCAAGGCAGCGCACACTGGTGGAACGCCTTGCTGCAGCAGGCCTATGCAATCGGCGGCGCGGTGCTCGCAGCTGGCGTGCTG
>JABBOE010000008.1 GCA_019351955.1 Pseudomonadota bacterium | reverse complement strand
CAGGCCAGTTTCCCACCCGGGCCGATGCGCCGGTTAGGCGGTTGAAGAGCGTGGACTTGCCTGTGTTCGGCATCCCCACCAAGGCAAGTCGCTTCATGCCCGTGTCGCGTAAGTGAAAGATACCGCCACGCCCGGTCCCAGAGCCTGGAGCCTGCGTACCTCCACATGTCGCGCATCGCTACGACGCAGGAAAAGTTCTGTGGTCCCAATACGCACATGAATGGGACCACCCAGATGCGCCCTTCGCACGACATACAGGGTGTTGCCTTCACGCAGCCCCAGGGCGGCGAGACGGTGCAACAAGGCCCCGTGCGCGCGCACCTGCGTGACAACCGCGCAGTGGCCTGGATCGATCGAATCGAGCGAATGCATGAGGGTTCGTCTTACGGAGCCGGCAGCATTCCCACAAACAGTCAAGCGGAAGCGCCTGCAAATGAAAACCTGGTTACGGCGAAGGATGAATGAAGAGCAATCAAATGCGAATCGTTCTTATTTTATCCGATAAGCAACTGAATGTATCACTTTGTCCCGAAAAGATACCGAGTTTTCGAAAAAAATCTGATCCGCATGCACGACCCGGCCTGGAGGCCTCAGGAAACGGTCGCTGCACTCTGGCGTTGCTCAAGCGCCAGCAGCAACTTGGCGTGGATGCCGCCAAAGCTCCCGTTACTCATGACGAGCACATGGTCGCCGCTGCGCGCTTGGGCCACTATATCGGCCACCAGTGCATCCAGCTCAGCATGCACGTGGGCCCGCTCGCCCAACGGCCCCAAGGCCTCGACAAGATTCCACTCCAGCCCGCCACTGTAGCCAAAGCTGAGTTCTGCATCATGCAGTGCCTCGGGCAGGCGACTCTTGATCGTACCCAGCTTCATGGTGTTCGAGCGCGGCTCGAACACCGCAAGGATGCGTCCCTGCCCTTCTGTGGCACGGCGCAACCCGGCAATCGTCGTCGCAATCGCCGTTGGATGGTGGGCAAAGTCGTCATAAACCGTCACACCTGCGGCAATCCCTCGCCATTCCATGCGGCGCCTGACCCCATGGAAAACCGACAACGCGTCGCAAGCATCCGCTGCTGGCACGCCAGCGTGCCTTGCCGCGGCGATCGCAGCCAAAGCGTTGGCCCGATTGTGCTCGCCCATCATGCGCCAATCCACGGCACCTTGGCGCGTACCCTGCCAGAACACTTCGAACTGCTGGTCACTGCCCTGCGCCATCCATCCTTCAGGTGCCGCAAAAAGCTCGGTCTCGCTCCAACACCCGCGCGCAAGCACCCGCTGCAGCGCTGCATTCCCGGCTTGGACAACCAACCGCCCGCTGCGGGGTACCGTGCGCACCAGGTGATGAAACTGCAATTCGATTGCGCCAAGATCGGGAAAAATGTCTGCATGGTCATACTCGAGGTTGTTGAGCACGGCGGTGCGTGGGCGGTAATGGACGAACTTCGAGCGTTTGTCGAAAAACGCGGTATCGTATTCGTCGGCTTCGATGACGAAAAACGGCGCCTCGCCAAGCCGCGCGGACTTGTCGAAATCGGCCGGCACGCCCCCCACAAGAAAACCCGGCTTCAGGCCCGCGCAATCCAGGATCCAAGCCAACATGGATGTCGTGGTCGTCTTGCCATGGGTGCCCGCCACGGCCAGAGTCCAGCGCCCGCGAAGGACATGCTCAGCAAGCCATTGGGGGCCGCTCGTGTAAGGCAAGCCCGCATCCAGAATCGCCTCCACCAGCGGATTGCCACGCGAGATCGCGTTTCCGATCACCCAGAGATCGGGCCGCAACGCCAGCTGGTCGGCGCCATACCCTTCGATGAGTCCGATCCCCAGTCGCTCGAGTTGGTCGCTCATAGGCGGATACACATGACTGTCGCAGCCCGTCACTTGGTGACCACCCGCTTGGGCCAGCGCGGCGATGCCCCCCATGAAAGTGCCGCAAATGCCGAGTATGTGAATATGCATGGGTGCATTGTAGGAAGCCTGTCTCGCGCTCCGATCAGCATTCGATCCTGCAATAGCGAGCCGCCGCCCAGGCGCATACCCACCGGGCGCGTGGCCTCAGATCCGGCGGGTACACTGTCTCGCATGGATGCTTTACGGGACGAACTCGCCGCGGTGGCGGCCCGACTGATCGTGGAAGACGGGCTGGACTACGCGAATGCCAAGCGCAAGGCCACGCGCCAGGTTCTTGGACCCGGCGCTCGTGTGGAAGTGCAACCGGACAATGCGGACATACAGGATCAGGTCAAGCTGTACCTCGCACTGTTTCACGGCGACGATCACCCGCGCCTGTTGTGGAATCTGCGCAGAGCCGCGTTGAGCCTGATGGAGGAATTTGCCGAATTCCGGCCGCATCTCGCGGGTGCCGTATGGAACGGAACAGCGACTGCTCATTCTGGCTTGCATGTCCTTCTGTTCGCCGACGACAGCAAAGCGGTGGAGATTCACTGCATCAACCGGGACATCGCATACAGAGCCAGTGAGGCCGCGCACTATGCAGGTCGGCAACCGGTGGAGCGCCTGGAGTTCGAGTGGCCTCTGCCGGGCCCCCAGGTCCGGGGACGGCCACCGACTGTGGCTGCTGCGCTCAGCCTGTACCCGCTGAAAGACGAGCGGGGCGTGCTGCTGCGCAATCCTCGGTCCTCTGGCAAGCAGGCCGAGCGGGGAAATTTGCAAGCAGTACGAGCGTTGGTACAAGCCGGGCCTGCCCACACCTCCAACCCTGACATTGAACGATGAAATCTTCAACATCCTGGGCGATTGCCCTGCTGGCCGCGGCCGTTGGCGCCGCAGGTGGTTACTGGTATGGCATGCGTACACAGTCCAACGCGTACGCCGAACGGGCGATGGCTCGAGCCGCCGCCCTCGCACCAACAAATGCCCCGGGGGAAGCTCCGCTCCACGGCAACACGAATGCGCTGTTCAGCGCAACCCTCGACGACCTTCGAGGACAGTCGGTCAAACTGGCAAGCTACAAAGGCAAGACCTTGATTGTCAATTTCTGGGCCAGTTGGTGCCCGCCGTGCATCGCAGAGATGCCCGATCTTTCCCGTTTTTATACTGATCATGCCAGCAACCGCATCCAAATGCTCGGCATCGCAATCGATAATCCAACCGCAGTACGCAACTTCCTCAAAGACCATCCAGTCAGCTATCCTGTACTTTTCGGCGGGATGAACGGTGCGAATCTCAGTACGGAGCTGGGTGACGCTCAAGGTGGCTTGCCCTTCACGGTGGTCATTGACGGGCAGGGGCGCGTCGTGTACCAGCACCTTGGCCAGACGTCCTACGATGCACTGCAGACGATCGTGTCCGCAAATCCCTGAAATCGCGCCCTGCGCTATTTACAACCATCTATGCATCCTCCCAGCGTTCTGATCCTCCATGGTCCCAACCTGAACTTGCTTGGCACGCGCGAGCCGGGGATTTACGGCGTCACAACACTTTCCGACATCGATCGAGGTCTGAGCGAGCTGGGCTCGGAGCTTGGGATCAAGGTGCAGACCTTCCAAAACAACCACGAGGGTGCTCTCATCGACCGCATCCATACCGCGCGCGAAGACGGAACAGGCTTCGTGATCATCAATCCTGCCGGGTTCACCCATACCAGCGTCGCCCTTCGCGACGCACTCGCCGCTCTTGACCGCCCGTTTGTCGAGGTTCACCTTTCGAACGTGCATCGCCGCGAGGCGTTTCGCCAGCACTCCTATTTTTCCGATCTTGCCGAAGCCGTCATCACAGGGTGCGGGGCGGCTGGCTATGGGTTTGCGCTGCGCTTCGCTGCGGAAAGATTGTCGGCAAAAGCTTGAATTTGGTAGTATTTCAACCCCAATTCGCCACAGATCACATCCATATCATGGACTTGCGCAAACTGAAAACGCTCGTTGACCTGGTCTCGGAATCCAATATTTCCGAGCTTGAGATTACCGAAGCGGAAGGCAAAGTCCGCATCGTCAAGACGCCACCTGCACCGCTCCAGCCGGCCCAGGTGCAATACGTCACGGCTCCGATGCCTGCGCCGCAGACAGCGCCGTCTGGACCCGGCACAGAGCCTGCCGTTGCGCCGGCTGCAGCCCCCAGTGCGAAGGTGATCAAGTCTCCGATGGTTGGCACGTTCTACCGTGCATCGTCCCCGGGGGCGCAGCCGTTCGTCGAAGTGGGAGATTCCGTCAAGCAGGGGCAACCGGTGTGCATCGTCGAGGCCATGAAGATCCTCAATGAAATCGAGTCGGACATTGACGGTATCGTGAAAGAAATACTGGCCGAAAACGGTCAGCCTGTCGAGTATGGCCAGCCGCTTTTTGTACTGGAATGACAACTGCGTTCCGTCCTGCACGCTGTCCCTTCTACAGGGCCGTATACCCCTACCCCATCACCCATGTTCAAAAAAATCCTGATCGCCAATCGCGGTGAAATCGCACTGCGCATTCAGCGTGCCTGCCGCGAGTTGGGCATCAAGACCGTGATGGTCTACTCCGAGGCCGACCGCGATGCGAAATACGTCAAGCTCGCCGACGAAGCGGTATGCATTGGCCCGCCGCCTTCGGCGCAAAGCTATCTGAATATGCCCGCAATCATCTCCGCTGCGGAAGTCACCGATGCCGAGGCAATCCACCCTGGATATGGCTTCTTGTCGGAGAACGCGGATTTCGCCGAGCGAGTCGAGCAGTCGGGCTTCACGTTCATCGGGCCACGTCCGGACTCCATTCGCCTGATGGGCGACAAGGTGTCAGCCAAGCAGACCATGATCAAGGCGGGCGTGCCCTGCGTGCCCGGTTCAGACGGCGAATTACCTGACGATCCGCGGGAAATCACCCGCATGGCTCGCGCCATCGCTTACCCGGTGATCATCAAGGCGGCCGGCGGCGGTGGCGGGCGTGGCATGCGAGTGGTGCATACAGAAGCAGCATTGCTCAACGCCGTGGCCACGACCAAGGCTGAGGCACAGGCTGCGTTCGGCAATGGTGCCGTGTATATGGAGAAATTCCTCACCAATCCACGCCACATCGAGATTCAGGTGCTTGCCGACGAGCACGGCAACGCCGTGTGGCTAGGCGAGCGCGACTGCTCCATGCAGCGGCGCCACCAGAAGATTCTGGAAGAGGCTCCGGCGCCGGGCATCCCCCGGCGACTGATCGAGCGCATTGGGGCGCGCTGCGCCGATGCCTGCCGCAAGCTTGGTTACCGGGGTGCTGGCACCTTCGAATTCCTCTATGAAAACGGGGAGTTTTATTTCATCGAAATGAACACCCGCGTGCAGGTGGAGCACCCGGTGACGGAACTCACGACCGGCGTAGACATCGTCGTTCAGCAGATTCTTGTGGCGGCGGGCGAAAAGCTCACGCTTCGCCAGCGCTCCATTGTCTGCAATGGCCATGCCATCGAATGCCGCATCAACGCCGAAGATCCGGTGAAATTTGTTCCCAGCCCCGGACGTATCACTACCTGGCACGTGCCGGGTGGCCCAGGCGTGCGGGTCGATTCTCATGTTTACACCGGCTATTTTGTGCCACCGAACTACGATTCGATGATTGCCAAAATCATTGTCCACGGTGCGACGCGCGAGCAAGCGCTGGCGCGTATGCGCACAGCCCTGTCTGAAATGGTCGTGGACGGCATTGCAACCAACATCCCGCTGCACCGCGAGTTGCTGGTGGACGCGCGCTTCATGGAAGGTGGCACCAATATTCACTACCTTGAAGAGTACATGGCGGCCCGCCAGGTCTGAGCACCCTTCCTGTCGCGTCCGCCGCTTGCACTCAAGCCTGCCACAATCTGGCCCCTTGCGCCGCTATGGCCTACCGTGAAGTCACAATTCCTGCAGACGATGACCTCGCCGAATCCCTATCGGATGCTTTGCTCGAACAGCACGCTCTGAGCGTCGGAGTCGAAGATCGGGAAGCCGGCACTGCAGACGAGCAGGCCTTGTTCGGCGAACCCGGCATGCCTGCGCCCCGCTCTGCCTGGCAGCACAATCTCGTGCGCGCGCTTTTCGACACGGAAGCACAGGCGGACGCGGCGCTGCTCACCTTGCTGAGTGTCGGACTGCTACGTGACTTGTCCGGCGTACACCAAAGCGACGTTCCCGAGCAAGACTGGGTTCGTCTGACTCAATCGCAGTTCGTACCTGTATGCATTGAAGACCGGCTGTGGATCGCGCCGAGCTGGCACGCGGCACCCGCGGATGCGCCGCTGGTCATTCAGCTCGATCCCGGTCTGGCATTTGGCACCGGCACCCATCCCACGACCCAGCTCTGCCTGCGCTGGCTCGTGAAACACGCGCCACTTGACGATCTGACGGTACTGGACTATGGGTGCGGCTCCGGCATCCTGGCTATCGCCGCTGCGCGTCTCGGTGCGCAGGCGACGACCGCCGTCGACATCGATCCGGTCGCGGTCGATGCCACTCTGGCTAACGCGCAGGCGAATGCCGTGCAATTGGCGCGCTGCTGCCACGTGGACGCACTGCCTGCCGAACGTTTCGACCTGGTACTGGCCAACATCCTGGCTGCGCCGCTCAGACTGCTGGCGCCAATGCTGGCCGGCTGCGCCAAGCCCGGGGGCAGGCTCGTCCTGTCCGGCATTCTGAGCCGCCAAGCTTCGGAGCTGATCGCCGTCTATGCGCCTTTTGCGCATCTGCAGATCTACGGCGAGCAGGACGGCTGGGTCTGCCTTGCAGGCGTGGCACATGAGCACGACTGAGCAGTACCGCCCAAGCGTGAACCCTTAGGGCCGTTCCAACCCCTGTCGGTCAGCCGCTTCTTATACTGTCCAGTCATGTCCCTTGCCACACGCTGCCCCCACTGCAACACCGCCTTCCGGCTGGTGCGTGACCAGTTACTCCTCAGCCAAGGCTGGGTACGATGTGGACGCTGCGGTGAGGCCTTCAATGCGGCCGAACGGCAGTTCACGTTTGAACCGGCGCCTCGGGGCGTCGATTCGTCTTCCCAAGGTTCCGCCGTCCACGCGGAAAACTCGACGCTGCTGGGCCACGGGCCGGATGACGCGTACAGCGACAGGCAGACTCACCCCTCGTCCACCGATCCGGCGACCGTCCCTGAGTTGACGTCGGCCCACGCCGCTGCAGGGCCGCCACGCATGCTCGGCGCAGTGCCATCGATCACCGCGTCACCATGGCAGGTCGGGGCGTTCGCCTATGCACCGTTCGCGCCCAAGCCCCCCGCAGCGCCTCCTCCCCCGCCCGTGCCCGTGCCCGCAGCACATGACGCGAAGGACGAGCCGATCGAAGTGCAGGCCACGGGGGCAACCGGGGCAATTGCGGCAGCAGACCTCGGATTGATACCCCTTGGGGCCGAAGACGATCGTGACTGGCTGTTGGAGGCGCTTGCCAGCGAAGCGACCGCTTTGGGGTTGACGTTGGATGGCGCCATTGCAAAGACTCCGATCGCCGAAGTTGATGCTGCCAATCAACTCGGCAGGACCATACATGACCAAGGAGTACAAGCTTCGCCGTCTTCAGGTCCTTCCACGACGGAGTTGTCATGCGCGCATACCGCCACCGATGACGACCTCGCCACATTCTCAGCCGAGGCTGAAGCGGCCTTGCACAACTCAAGCCCAGCGCTGGCGCCGACAACCGTGGATGGTGGTATGGCCGCATCGCCCCAGAGCCCGGTGGAAGAAGCCTTGGCGCACCTTCCTGCGCCTCCTGTCAGCGTAAAACTGCTCATCGACTCAAACACGGAGCTTGGTGAACATGGCCTGAACGCCATGCATCCGCACAGGGTTCCCCTGGATGCTGAGCATGTGGAAAAACGATCTCGGACCAGTTTTGACATTGCGCCGGATCAGGAACTGGATGAGGAGTCGCGCTTTGACCTCGGCGCCGCGCTCCATTACCAATTCGAACCAGAACCCGCACTCGAACCCGAACTTGAACCAACGCTCGATGCCGATGCGAAGGACAGCCAGCATGCTGCGCCCGCAAACAACGACCCGGCACCGGCGCTGGCCGAGGGCGCCCTAGCACCACGTGCAGAGGACGTTGAGCATGCGGCTTCGGCCTCTCTGGCGTCAGTTCTGGATGTAGCCCCAGCCGCCTCCCTGCCCGAACCGCAGTTCTTGCGTCAGGCGCGGGCAAGGGAACGATGGCAACGACCCGCCATCCGCGCCTTGCTTGCCGTGCTTTCCCTACTGCTTGTCGCGGCCGGCGCCACGCAGGGGGCATGGACGTGGAGGGACGCCATCGCCGCTCGCTGGCCTCAGACGCAGCCTGCCCTAGCCCGGCTCTGTGCGATAAGCGGCTGCACGCTCGCGGCGCCGCGCCGGCCGCAGGATCTCGTCATTGACACTTCATCCATGGCACCCGACGCGCAAGGCGTCCTCAAGCTACGGGCTTCGCTGCGCAACCGCAGCGCCGAGCCCGTCGCCTATCCCGCACTGGAACTCACGTTGACTGACACTCAGGACCACATCGTCGCGCGCAAAATCATTGAGCCGGGGGACTATCTCCGCCCCCCCCCTGGCAATGCAGTTGCTGCTCGCCAGCATATCCTGTATGGATTGGCTGGCGGCGCCGAACTGAGCATTCAACTCAATCTGCACCTCAGCAAAGACCAGGCCAGCGGGTACACGCTGTATGCCTTCTACCCCTGATCGCAGCTGCCTCGGGCAATTCAAACCCGCGCCAGGTCATCCAGAGCTCCCGTGTATGCGGATGTGCGTACAAGGACGTCCCAAGGCAACGGCGCGCGAGTGGCCAGCAACGCCAACCTGCGTTGGGCACTATACGGGTCCGGGTGCCAAGCCCCCGAGATGACGGCTTGTTCCAACCCATGCAGCACGGCATCGATTGCCGCACCCTTGTCAGCCACGCTTTGGTTGCACAGCATGACCAGGTCGCACCCGGCTTGCAGGGCCATCAGGGCGGCGGAGGTATCGTTCCGGGCCTGCGCGCGTGCACCCTGCATGCTGAGGTCGTCGCTGATGATGGCACCGGTAAAGCCCAGCCCGCACCTGAGGATGTCCTGCAGCCAACGGGCGCTGAACCCAGCCGGAAGATCGTCCACCTTGGGGTAAACCACATGCGCGGGCATTACCGCCTGCAAGCCATGGCACAGCCAGCCGTAGGGGGCCGCGTCGTGTCGCAAGATGGCTCGCAGCCCACGGGTATCGCGCGGAGTGTCCACATGCGAATCCGCCCCAGCCCAGCCGTGGCCTGGAAAATGTTTGGCGCAATGTGCAAGGCCTGCACGCTGCATGCCACCGATCAGGCTTTGCGCCAGCAAGCTGGTTACGCGCGCGTCCGCGTGCAAGGTACGGGTGGCCATCACGCCTGAGCGTCCCCAATCCAAATCGAGCACCGGGGCAAAGCTCAGATCCACGCCACAGGCACGCAACTCCGCACCCATGACATAACCGCAGGCCGCCGCGCTCTGCACAGCTCCCATGGGATCTCGCATCCAAAGCCGGCCAAGCGCCTCCATTGCTGGCAATGACGTGAAGCCCCCCTCGCGGAAGCGCTGCACGCGCCCGCCCTCGTGATCCACGCTCACCAACAAGTCAGGCCGCGCCGACTTGATGGCGGCAACGAGTGCGACCAGCTGCTCGCGCGAGGCCCAGTTGCGGGTGAACAAAATCACGCCGCCAACCTGTGAATTCTTTAGGCGGCGCCGGTCCCGCGAGGTAAGCGAAGTGCCTGCAACGTCGATGATTAGGGGGGCGTGGAGCATGGTGTGCAATGTGCGGACTGCCAGAACGGTAAGAGTTGGATCTCGCTCAGCCGCGATCGCACGTCTCGGCCACCACAAATGCGGTTGCCGAGATCGTCTCGTCAGAGACTGAGACGTGGAAGCGCAGCCGCCGCTCGGCGCACCAATCCGCCAGCTCGCCTTGAAGGACGATGATGGGCGATCCCATTGGGCCGTTGAGAATTTGGCAGGCGCGCCAAGTCATCGGCATGTGGATGCCCAATCCGATGGCCTTGGAAAAGGCCTCCTTGGCCGCAAAGCGGGTGGCAAGGTAGCGTTCGCCGCGTGCGGGGGCCCGCGCCTGGCGCGTCGCGAAGACTTCCAGTTCCTGGTCCCCCAAGATGCGCTCGGCAAAGCGCTCGCCATGCCGCTGCCAAGCGCGGCGGATGCGATTGACATCGCAAATGTCTGTGCCAATGCCGTAAATCCCGCTCATCGAGACGGAACAAGAGGCTGCGTTGCTCGGGCGCGAGCAATCACGGCCTTGAAGTCACGAACCGAGCGCTCCATTCCCACAGCCAAGGCATGGCCGACCAGAGCATGACCGATATGCAACTCCTGCACCCATGGTTGCGCGGCAATCGAAGGGGTGCTGGCCAACGTCAATCCGTGGCCGGCGTTGGTCTGCAGGCCGAGCGAGCGTGCCAGCGCGAGGGCTTCGTGGATGCGCGTCAGCTCGGACTCGACTTTTGCTGCATCGCCCGCTTCATAGGCGTTAGCGTACGCACCTGTATGCAGCTCCACACAAGGCGCTCCAGCTTGCGCTGCAGCCTCGATTTGCTGCCGGCTCGCCTCGATGAACAGCGAGACGCGGCAGCCGACGGCAGCAAGCGTGGCACAAGCATCCTGCACGCGCGCAAGCTGACCGACTACGTCCAGCCCGCCCTCGGTCGTGATCTCCTGCCGGCGCTCTGGTACGAGACAGACATTCTGCGGCCGGACCTGCGCAATGATGCCCAGCATCTCCTCAGTTACGGCGGACTCAAAATTCAACGGCACCGCGATCTCGGCCTTCATTCGCTGCACGTCGGCGTCACGGATGTGGCGTCGATCTTCGCGCAGGTGAAAGGTAATAATGTCGGCCCCGCCGTCCACTGCCATCTGCGCCAAGCGCACAGGGTCCGGAAAGCTGTCACCGCGCGCATTGCGCAGCGTGGCCACATGATCGATATTCACCCCCAGCAAGGGCCCGGGCACGATGTTGGAGACAAGGGGGTTCATAGCTTGTGCAGGTCAATCAACAACTGGCGCGTACGCAGGGGTTGTGTGCCGAGATGATAGTGAAGCAGCTCGCGCATCAGGCTTTTGGCTGCGCGAGCTGCACCGGGTTGACCCCAGTCGCCAGCCTCAATGGCCAACAGCTGCGCTCCCGGGTAGACGCCAACCTGACCATGCGCCTGGCCCGCAGGCATGGGCAACACACCGAGTTGCGGATCCACCGCATATTGGGCTCCGCCCTGCACGCGCGCTTCCGATTGACTCTCGCGATCCAGCGGCGGCAGATGGCCAAGTTCGCGCAAAAGAGTGATCTCGAAGCGCCGCAGCAATGGCTCCACCCCCGCCGTCAGCGCATGTGCGTCTGCCCCCAATTGGGCCACCGCCTGGTGATACGCGTCGAAGAGTGCCTCGTGTGCGTCTTCCTTTGCCAACAGGCGCACCAGCAACTCGTTGAAGTAGAACCCGCAAAGAAGTGACAGCCCTGTCAGCGGCGGCACACCTCCGCTCCACTCGGCACGCGTGAGTGTGCGTACCTCGCCTCGCCCGCTCCAGCTGGCTGCAAAAGGCTGAAAACCCAGAAGTACGGTGCGTAGTTGCGAGGTAGGCCGCTTGGCACCCTTGGCGACCAACGCCAAACGCCCGTGGTGACGGCTGAACACGTCAAGGACGAGACTCGTTTCCTTCCAGGGATGTGCGTGCAACACATAGGCCGGCTCATCATGCGCGCGTTCGATGCGTCCTGCGACGCGTCGAACGCGCGCATGCGGAGTGGATGGTCCAGCGTGCCCGCCCGGCGCCTCCATCGGCGAGGACGTCAAGCCCGTTATCTCCATATCATGAAGCGTGACCCGGACTTTTCGGGAAAGCGCAGCAAGTGCAGGCTAATCTTCATACCCGAAAGCTCGTACGGCGCGCTGGTCGTCAGCCCAACCCGAGCGGGTCTTCACCCACACCTCGAGAAAAACCGGCGCATTGAACAGGCGCTGCATTTCCAATCGTGCTTCGGTGGAAATGCGTTTGAGCCGCTCGCCGCTGGCCCCGATGACCATGGCCTTGTGGCCCTCGCGCTCGACCACGATGGCAGCAGCGATGCGCCGCAGTTCACCCTCCTGTTCAAAACGCTCAATCAACACCGCACTGCTGTAGGGCAGTTCGTCGCCCGTAAGGCGAAATAGCTTTTCACGCAGAATTTCCGCAGCCAGGAACCGCTCGCTTCGATCCGTGAGCTGCTCGGGGTCGAAAGCCCACTCAGTCTCTGGGAGGTAGGGCGCGATAATGCTCAGCAGGCGCTCGGCATCGTTGCGCTTGCGTGCCGAAAGCGGGACGATTTCCGCAAGCGGTTTTCTCGTACCAAGCGCCTGCAGCCAAGGCAGCAGGCTCATGCGCGACAGGACCCGATCGAGCTTATTGGCAACCAGAATAACCGGCTTTCCCGCGGGAATGAGATCGCCCACGCGCTCGTCGTCGGGATTGAGCTGACCTGCCTCCACGACCCAAAGCACAAGGTCTACCTCGGCTAACGCCGCAGTCACCGTTCGGTTCATCGCACGATTGATCGCGCGTGTGTGACGAACCTGGAAGCCAGGCGTATCGACGAACGCGTACTGGACAACCCCCTCCGTGCGCAGGCCAAGCAACCGGTGGCGAGTGGTCTGCGGCTTATCGGACGTGATGCTCAGTTTTTGCCCGACGAGGGCGTTGAGCAAGGTTGACTTCCCCACGTTCGGTCGCCCGACGATAGCAATGGTACCGAAACGCTTGGCTGCAGATGGTACCGACGACGTCGTTGCTGTGCCCTTCATGTGCGCGGCTCCTGGGATGAGCGACCCTTGTGAGCGGGCTTGCCCGCCGACGCGGGCGCTGCCTTCAACAAAGGGAGCATGCGCTCGGCTGCCTGCTGCTCAGCTGCTCTTCTGCTTGCCCCCTCACCCAGAGTTCGCAGGCCCAACTCGGCAACATCACATTGCACCTGAAACTGTTGCTGGTGTGCAGGTCCACTGGTGGTCACCACATGATAGGTCGGCACCTTGAGTTTGCGCCCCTGCAGGATCTCCTGCAGGCGCGTCTTGGGGTCCTTGGCGCTCGCCTGCATGTCAAGCGTATCCAGGCGTGGGCGGTATAAACGCTCCGCGAGCGCCTGCGCCTGCACGAAACCACCGTCGAGGTACACGGCGCCCACGATCGCCTCCAACGCATCGGCGAGGATGGATGCACGTGTGCCGCCGCCGCTGCGCTGCTCCCCCTCACCCAGCAACAGGCACTGACCAAGGCCCAAATCCTGTGCAAGTTCGACGAGCGCTTCCTCTCGCACGAGGCTTGCACGCAGGTAGGAGAGATGGCCTTCGCTGGCTTGACCATCCGCATATAACAGCGATGCCACGGCAAGGTTAAGCACGGAATCGCCGATGAATTCCAGCCTTTCGTTATTGCGCGCGCTATAGCTGCGATGCGTGAGTGCCTGACGCAAAAGGGACTGATCTCGGAACGCGTAATGCAGTCGTGCCTGCAATTCGGAAAGACCGGGAGAAGGTATCACGCGCAACAATGCCTCGTCTGCGCGACTAGTGGGATTTTCCGGCGAACTTCAGCACCAGATAGGCAGGCCCGGCCAAATGGATTTCCTTGTCATAGGCGAAAGAGACCACCACCTTCCCATCAACCTTGGTGATCGTCAGATCCTTGCCGGACACCGTGTTGATGTAGTCAACCGCCGCCATCTTGTCGAAGGCATTGCGGATATCGCCCACGGTGGGTCCGGCCTTGGCCGCGTCATCGACCGCGCGCTGTACGGCAAAGGATTCCTGCACGGCCGGCACGGCCTGCATGCCGATGACGACAAGAAAAGCAATGATGGCCCCCCAAAAAATCAGGCCGATCAGGGTGATGCCACGTTGTTTTGCTGCACGGGTCATGAAAAAAACCTCGTCGAAAAAATACGAACAATAGCGTTGCGGGCAAGCAGCATCAGGCGCGATCGGTTCAGTGGATCGGCCCGATGTTCTTCAAGCCACCGAAGTTCATCCAGACAAAGAAGGCCTTCCCGACGATATTGCGCTCAGGCACGAAGCCCCAATAACGCGAATCGAGCGAATTATCGCGATTGTCGCCCATCACGAAGTACATTCCGGCTGGCACCTTGCACACGAAGCCATCGGCGTTGTAGTGGCAGTGGTCCCGGTGCGGAAAATCGTCGGGGCCACCGATGACGTAGGGTGGAGCCTGAGGATTGATCAAAATCCGGTGCGCCGTGTC
The DNA here is from genome assembly GCA_019351955.1 of Pseudomonadota bacterium. Lineage (GTDB taxonomy): Bacteria > Pseudomonadota > Gammaproteobacteria > Burkholderiales > Burkholderiaceae_C > Thiomonas_A. Next base: position 41,582 of record JABBOE010000008.1, on the reverse strand, counting down.
GCCCAACGTCTCAATATATTGTTGGTAGTACACCATGGACCGCGGATCAAACCATTCGCCGTCTGGCTTCTCGGCAACGGATTTGCCATTGATCACGAGCTGCTTGTTTTCGTAAGACACCGTGTCGCCTGGTGTACCCACAATGCGCTTGATGTAGTCGATGGCAGGATCTTTGGGAAGACGGAACACAATGACGTTGCCGCGCTGCGGGTTTTCGCCGGGCGTGACACGGTCATGCATGAGTGGCAAGCGCAGCCCGTACACGAACTTGTTGACAAGGATTAGGTCGCCGGGCACGAGGGTAGGCTCCATGGAACCCGAGGGGATCTTGAACGGCTCGGCCACGAATGAGCGCAACAAGAAGACGAACGCAATGACCGGAAACAGCCCTGCTGTCCACTCCAGCCACCAAGGCTGGCGCAGCAGCCGCTCACGCGTGGCTGCGATCTGCTCGTCACTCAAGCTGGCATCGGGCGCGATCCCCTGTTTGCGCAGTTCCTCGCGCCGTGTACGCAAGGTGTTCCCAACTGCATTCGCAGCAGCAATGCGCTGACGTGAAAACCGGAATTTCTCGGCGATCCAGAATGCGCCCGTGACGAGCAGGAGGATGAACAGCAGGAGGGTGAAATTGACAGCCGGCGCTTCCATGTGGTGGGGGGTTTGCTTTAGTCTTCGACTTTGAGAATGGCCAGAAACGCTTCCTGAGGCACCTCAACGGTGCCGATCTGCTTCATGCGTTTTTTGCCAGCTTTTTGTTTTTCCAGGAGCTTGCGCTTGCGCGAAATGTCGCCGCCATAACACTTGGCAAGCACGTTCTTGCGCATGGCTTTGATTGTCTCACGCGCGATGATGTTCGCCCCGATTGACGCCTGAATGGCGACGTCGAACATCTGCCGGGGTATGAGTTCGCGCATTTTTGCTGTGACCTCGCGGCCACGGTATTGGCTTTGCGCCCGGTGCACGATGATGGATAGCGCGTCGACCCGTTCACCGTTGATCAGGATATCCACCTTCACCACGTCGGCCGCTCGATACTCGAGAAAATGGTAGTCCATGGAGGCGTAGCCGCGGGAGATGGATTTGAGCTTGTCGAAGAAGTCCAAAACAATCTCCGCTAGCGGCATCTCATACGTAAGTTGCACCTGCCGCCCCATGTAAGCCATGTTCTTGTGCACCCCGCGCTTCGCGTTGCACAAGGTCATGACGGGCCCCACGTATTCCTGTGGCATGAACAGCTTGACCTCGACGATCGGTTCGCGGATTTGCTCGATGCGTCCCACGTCTGGCATTCGGGACGGATTATCCACAGTCAGCACTGTGCCATCGCGCAACTGGACCATGTAGACCACCGAGGGCGCGGTGGTGATGAGGTCCATGTCGTACTCACGCTCCAAGCGCTCTTGAACGATATCCATGTGCAGCAGCCCCAGAAAGCCGCAACGGAAGCCAAACCCAAGCGCTGACGAGACTTCAGGCTCAAACTGCAGCGCCGCATCGTTGAGCTGAAGCTTTTCAAGCGCATCGCGTAAGGCGTCATATTGGTTGGACTCGATCGGGTAAAGCCCTGCAAACACTTGCGGTTGTACCTCCTTGAATCCCGGCAGAGCCTGCGCCGCAGGCCTGTTCGCCAGCGTGACCGTGTCGCCCACGCGCGCGCCCTTGAGTTCCTTGATCGCCGCGATAACGAAGCCCACCTCGCCCGCGGCAAGTTGCTGACGAGCGACGGACTTGGGCGTGAACACACCCAGCTGTTCGCAGCTGTATTGCGCACCGGTTGCCATGAGCGCGATTTTGTCGCGCACTTTGAGCGCGCCATCCACGACACGCACGAGCATCACCACGCCGACGTAGCTGTCATACCAGGAGTCGATCACCAATGCTTTGAGCGGTGCGTCCGGGTCACCCTTGGGCGGAGGAATGCGTGCAATCACGGCCTCCAGGATGTCGTCGATCCCCATGCCGGTCTTGGCACTAGCCAAAAGGGCATCGGAGGCGTCAATCCCAATCACATCCTCGATTTCCTGCCGCGCAGCATCGGGATCCGCCTGGGGAAGATCCATCTTGTTGAGCACCGGCACGACTTCCACACCCAGCTCGATTGCCGTATAGCAGTTGGCGACCGTCTGCGCCTCCACGCCCTGACTGGCGTCCACCACCAGCAGCGCGCCCTCGCAGGCGGAGAGCGAGCGGCTCACTTCGTAGCTGAAGTCCACGTGACCGGGCGTGTCGATGAGATTGAGTTGGTAGATCTGCCCGTCGCGGGCCTTGTAGGAAAGCGCTGCTGTCTGTGCCTTGATGGTGATTCCGCGCTCGCGCTCGAGGTCCATGGAGTCGAGGACCTGGCTTTCCATCTCGCGGTCCGACAGACCGCCGCAACGCTGGATCAGGCGATCGGCCAATGTGGATTTGCCGTGGTCGATGTGGGCGATGATGGAAAAATTGCGGATCAGTTGCATGCAACCTCGGTTCGACTCGCAGGCAGCCTGCGGCTTGGACTTATATGGCCCTGCGACCGCGCGACCGGCAGTGTAGGCATGGGCCTCGCGGGCAGGAGGGGTTGTGGCTTACGGCGCCACAGGACAGACCAAAAAAAAGGCGCGGCAATTCAGGTCGCGCCTACCAACAAAAATCGTTTGGCAACTGCTTGTTGGACCTCTATTTTAAGCGCGCCTGGCGTTCGAACCCGCTCAAGACCACACCACCCGCATCCAAATTAGACGAAAAATTGATCATATTGTCACAACACAGTGCGATTGACGGCGTAGCCGAGGTCGACTAGCGACATATCAACCAAGAGCATGCAGTCACGAGATCCACGTCACCTCACGAGAGGGCTAGGCCTGACCAAGATAAATTGTGCTGTACCGCCGCGGCGCACCAGCAATGCAACGGGCTTTCCCGGTGGCAAAGAGTTCGCGATTTCCTTGAACTGCTTGGCGCTGGTGATTTCAACATTGTTCATCACCGTCACCACATCACCGACCCGCAGGCCGTCGCCGCTAGCTGAGGCCTGCAAGGCTTCGATCAAAACGCCAGATCTCACGCCCAGTTCCTTTTTCTGCGCATCGTTCAAATCCACGACCGCCACGCCAAGTGGACTTTTCTCGGCCCCCGTCTTCGGTGCCGGCGCGGGTTTCGCGGTTGCCACTTCGGAGTCCTTGGCCCACGCGCCCACGGTCACCTGCAAAGTGCGCTCGGCCCCGCGGCGGAATACCTGCAACGGCACACGCGTACCTGGCTTGACCTCCCCAACGATGCGCGGCAAGTCAGTGGCGCGCTCGACAGTCTTGCCGTCGAACTTGGTAATGATGTCTCCATCTTGAATGCCCGCCTTGTCGGCAGCGCCGCCGGCCTCCACGCTGCGCACCAGAGCCCCAATGGGCTTACCCAATCCGATCGACTCGGCCAGCTCGCGACTAACGCCGTCAATGGCTACACCAATCTTGCCGCGCACGACATAGCCGGTGGTTTTGAGCTGGTTCGCTACACGGATGGCCTCGTCGATCGGAATCGCGAAGGAGATCCCCATGAAACCGCCTGTTCGGCTGTAGATCTGCGAGTTGATGCCGACGACCTGCCCCTGCATGTTGATCAATGGCCCTCCCGAATTGCCTGGGTTCACCGCCACGTCGGTCTGGATGAACGGCGAATAGTCGCCCGTATCTCTGCCCTTGGCGCTGACGATGCCGGCTGTCACCGTATTCTCCAGCCCAAACGGCGATCCGATGGCCACCACCCATTCGCCGACCTTAATTTTCTTCGAGTCGCCGATGCTCACGATTGGCAAATTCTTGGCGTCGATTTTCAAGACCGCCACATCCGTGCGTTTGTCAGTGCCGATCACCTTAGCCTTGAACTCTCGCTTGTCGGTGAGCGTGACCATGACTTCATCAGCGCCGTCGACCACATGGGCATTGGTCATGACGTATCCGTCGGCACTGAGGATGAACCCTGATGCAACGCCCGTGGGCTGCTCCTGACCCTCGCCCTTGGGCGCGGAACCGCTCCCCGGTGGGGCCGCGGGCGGCACGGGAATCCCGAAAAAGCGGCGCAGGAATTCACGCGTCTGGTCGTCCATCTGCGGAGACTGATCGACCGCTACGTTCTTATACGTGCGGATGTTGACCACGGAAGGGCCGACCTTCTCCACAAGACCTGTGAAGTCAGGTAACCCGCAAGAGCCAGGGCAATTCGCCCCCGTCGCGGGAGCCGCGGCGGCAATGGGGCCAACCGGGGCAACCAAGCCCAGACAGAAGACGAGTGCGGCAAAACGTGTATTCACGAATAACTCCATTGATGGGTCCGCGCCCGCCGGTTGGGCACGCCAACCACCTCGGCGGTGCGGTAAAACGTCTGGCCGCCGGGCTCGCCTGCACTGGCGTCAAACGGAAGCAACGCGCTCAGGATAAACGATGCGCCAATCTGCAACGCATCCTGACTGCCATTTCGACTTAGCGAAGCCGCGCAATCGAATCTGCGAACAGCTGAAGGGTCTTCGTCGGCACGGCACCAATTGCAATGACCGACCAAGCACCCTTGCGATCAAGCAAGGCATTGGTCTCGCCCATGTGCAGGCTTGCGCCGTGCTGCTGCGTATCGGCGGTAGATCCGCCGAAGAGCGAAACCGAGGCCAGCCCATCGCTGAAAAGCCATTGGGTCACTTCCACCGGCTTGGCGCGCAGCAACAACCTGCGCTGATAGATGCCCACCGACTTGAAGCCGGGGGGAGGCTTGCTCAGCGTCCAACCCTGTGCCCGGGACGTCGTGGGTGTGGCCCGCATGTGCTCCACCTGGTAGCCTCCTGTGCCGCGCAGCGCCTGCGCGACCATATCAGGCTTGGGTTCGGGATTGAGGTTGAGTTGCGTGAACGCCACCTGATCGAGCACATTGCCCTGACTGTCCAGGGTCTGTGCCTTCACCAAGAGGTCTGAGGTCTGCTCCGTCCACAGCCTGTAGCCGTAGCGCAGATCGTCGCGCGGAGTGATTCGCGTAACCTCACAAACATAACCGGCGCAGCGCTCTTGTCCCTCGTGCTGCATGGAATACAACGCCGAAAGCTCGGCACGCGGTGTCTTGAGAACACGTGGAAAGCTAAAGTCCGCTTGATGATCCTCGACGACGACGAGCCGCTCAGCCGGAAGGATGGTGCGCGTTTTTTCATTCTGGCACAGCAGGATACGCCGCTCTCCGTCGAGCGTTTCAACCTTCTCCAGCGTGCTCCCCTTCGTGACATAGTGATCGATCGTCGAGCTGACCATACGCCCTCCCGACTGCACGACAAAAATTCCCGAGTAATTACGCCGCTGTGCCGCATGGCTCACCCGCTCCAACCATGCCTGCAAATCCTCCGCCGCAGCTGGCTTCAGAGCAGGGGCCACGTCCGGCTTGGTGGTGGCTGCCATGGGCTGCGCTGAGCTGGCCAGGGAGGCAATCTGCTCAGCTGAAACGTTCGTGGTGGCCGCCTTGGCCGATAGCGGCACAAGGCTGAGCATGCCCCATAGGGCAAGCTGCCGCAGGCGCGATGTTTGCAGACGCGAAAACTCAGCGCGACGCGGCCACACGGAATTCTGCTTCATGAATGTCGGCTAGTGAGTAAGGCAATACGCTGCCCGCCAGTTGCTGATGCGCCATCAGGTACTGCGCCCAAGACCCTGCCCGCTGATCAGCCACGCCAAGCATGACCGGTACTTCACCGGCTGAGTGCGTTGCCGTTAGCCCCACCGTGCGCTGCGATATGACCCGGGTTGGCAATGCCTGCGACCGCGATTCCACTCGACCCGCAATGGTTGGCTCATCATGCCGAGATGGCGAGGTTGAGAAGCTCACGAGAGCCACAGCAGCGACGCTCGCCACTGCAGCGCCCACTGCGCTCCAGTGCCTGCGCCCGCGCGGAGACGCTTGGTCCCTCTCGCGCTGCGCGTTGTGAACTGCACGCGGCATGCACTGCACCGGTTCGCGGCTGAGCCGTTCGGAAAACCTCTGGATAAAGCCGCGCTCATCGGCCAGTGGCACCAGTTCAGACGAGCGCAGCAGATCACCGATCTGGTGGTACTGCAGCCAAGCGTCTCGCGCCGCCTCATGCGTTGAAAGTTCGCGCCACGCGCCATCCAGCGCGGCGCTATCCAACGCCAAGCCTTCCCCCTCGAGCTCGCCATCCATCAGTGCCGAAATCCGTGCCGGCATCATCGGCTGCTTCATACTGAACTGCTCCATCTCAACGCTCCAGATGAACTTGCACTTGCGCCCTCACCAGCGCTCGCCCGATTTCGTACCAAGCAAAGGGCGCAACTGCTTTGCGATGGCCTCGCGCGCCCGAAAAATGCGCGAGCGCACGGTGCCAACCGGGCACCGCATGACCTGCGCAATATCCTCGTAACTCATACCTTCAATCTCGCGCAGCGCGATTGCGGTGCGCAAATCTTCGGGCAACGCATCCATTGCCGCGTTCACAGTACGTGCAATTTCCCGCCCGCCGAGAACAGCCTCGGGTGTTTCCATATCGATTAGTTGCTCACCCGGCACAAAAGTTTCGCCATCGTCAGAAATGGTTGACGACTCACGCACGACCGGGTCGCGCGCGCCGTCGGCAATGGTTTTCTTGGCTGTATTGACGGCGATGCGGTAGAGCCATGTGTAAAACTGGCTGTCACCACGGAACTGGCCGATCGCCCGGTAAGCGCGAAGAAACGTCTCCTGCGCCACATCCTCCGCCAATGATTGATCGCGAATGAATCGGGAGATGAGCCTGAAAATGCGGCGTTGGTACTTGATCACCAGAAGCTCAAATGCCTTCTGGTCGCCGCTTTGCACCCGCTGGACGAGCAGTTGATCGGAAATCGACTCAACCACGGGAGCAGTCACAGCGCAAGGCGGGTGCGCAACTCTCGCCAGGCCGTGGGGGAGATGTCGGCCGACACGGGCAAGACCACACGGCCCTTGCTGGTCACAGCAAGCACCACGAGTTGCCCCGGGAGCCTCATTCCCCGCACTTCAGCAAGATCCTCTTGGCGCTGGCCCTGCAGGAGCTTCCATCCGGACGCGCCGTGGATCAGCGTGAACGGATAGATTTTCCAGTAAGGAAACTGTGCAGCAAGCACGAGGAGGAATACCGCCAGTGCCAGTCCGCCCATGACGGCAAGCTCGCGTTCGCCACGCCACTCCCAGACATTCCAACCGGCGGCCAATGCCACGGCCAAGTCAAAACCCGTCAACAGCGCATGCCAGCGCACGAAACGCTTGACATGCAACTGAAATTGCGGGGTCACGTTCATACCGATGAGCAGGCACTCAGGCTCGGCGAAAGACAAGTGATCCGTTCGTTCCGCCAAAACCGAAATTGTTCTTGAGTGCGTGCTCGATGGGCATCTCACGTGCCGTATTGGCGCAGTAATCGAGGTCGCATTCCGGGTCTGGCGTGAATAAATTGATGGTGGGCGGCGAAACTTGATGATGCAGAGCGAGCACCGTGAACACCGATTCCAATCCACCTGCGCCACCAAGCAGATGCCCGGTCATGGATTTGGTGGAATTGACCACGAGCTCCTTGGCATGCGCACCGAATGCCGCCTTGATCGCATCCGTTTCGTTTTTATCACCCAGCGGAGTGGATGTGCCGTGCGCGTTGAGGTATTGCACCTGTTCAGGAGCAATCTCCGCATTGCGCAGCGCTGCCAACATGCACTTGCGCGGGCCGTCAACATTCGGGGCCGTGATGTGGTGCGCGTCGGCGCTCATGCCGAAACCGAGAAGCTCGGCATAAATCCGGGCGCCGCGCCTTTTTGCGTGCTCCCATTCCTCGAGCATCATGATGCCTGCACCCTCGCCCAGCACGAAACCGTCACGATCCTTGTCCCAGGGGCGGCTGGCCGTTGCTGGATCGTCGTTACGGGTGGACAGTGCACGCGCGGACGCAAAACCGCCGATCCCCAAAGGGCAGACGGTAGCTTCCGCACCGCCGGCCACCATGGCGTCAGCATCGCCGGATTCGATCAAGCGCGCCGCCAGGCCGATCGCGTGCAATCCCGTCGTGCAGGCTGTTACCACAGCAAGATTAGGCCCTCGAAATCCGTACTGGATCGAAAGGTGGCCCGAGATCATGTTGATGATGGACGACGGCACAAAGAATGGCGAGATCCGCCGCGCGCCGCGGTCGATGAATTCCTGGTAGGTCTGCTCGATCATCGGCAGGCCACCGATGCCGGACCCCACCATCACGCCGATGCGCTCCGGGTCGACACCCGAAGAATCGGCTAATCCGCTGTCCCGCACGGCTTGTATGGACGCTGCCATCCCGTAATGAATGAAGGTATCCATATGCCGGGCCTCCTTCACAGGGATGTAGGCGCCCACATCAAAGTCACGCACCTCGCCAGCAATCTGCGCAGCGAATGTGGATGCGTCAAATTTTGTGATACGTCCGATCCCGGATTTTCCGGCAAGCAGATGACTCCAGGCATCTTCGACCGTGTTGCCAATGGGCGAGATGATGCCCAGACCGGTGATGGCGATTCGACGGCGCAGACTCATAGGACAGGGGTTCGCAAAGCAGAATCGAATAAGGAAAAGGAATGTATCGCACACATGCACCCGAGCCGAACGGGCTCAGGCTGCAAGTTCAAGGCCCTGCGCGCCGAACGCGGCCCGCAGTCTGGAGCACACCCGCGCCGCCAAAAGGCGGGCGCACCCATGCTCAAGCCTTGTGGTGCTGTTTGGCGTAGTCCACCGCCAGTTGCACGGTCGTGATCTTTTCGGCGTCCTCATCAGGAATTTCGATGCCGAATTCATCTTCCAAAGCCATCACCAATTCCACAGTATCCAGCGAGTCTGCGCCCAGGTCATTGACGAAGGATTTTTCATTCGTGACCTGATCTTCGGCCACACCCAGCTGCTCGGCAATGATCTTTTTGACGCGCTGCTCAATATCACTCATGTAATTCTCCATAAAAAAGGCTATCGAATTCTAACAATCCGGATGCGAACGCCCGGATGATCAAGTCATATACATGCCACCGTTCACGTGCAACTCCACACCGGTGATGTAACTGGCGTTCGAGCTGACGAGAAAACCCACCGCATGAGCGATGTCGTGGGGCTGCCCCAGACGCCCCAGCGGAATGCGGGTCAGAAGGGCCTGCGAGGCCGCCTCGCCCAGCGAGCGTGTCATGTCGGTGTCGATGAAACCCGGCGCGACGCAGTTCACGGTGATATTCCGGCTGCCAAGTTCTTGCGCCAGCGCCCGTGTCATGCCGGCCACACCTGCCTTGGCCGCGGCGTAATTGGCTTGACCCGGATTACCCGAGGCGCCCACAACCGAGGTAATGTTGACAATCCGCCCCGCGCGCTGCTTCATCATGGGCCGGATCGCCGCACGACACAGACGAAATACGGCGCTCAGATTCGTTTCGATCACGAGCGCCCAATCGTCGTCCTTCATGCGAAGGGCCAAGGTGTCGCGGGTGATGCCCGCGTTGTTGATCAGAATATGCAAGCCGCCGCGCTCCCGCACCAAACGATCAATGAGCGCTTCGCCGGCATGTGCATCGGTCACATCGAGCACAACACCCTCGCCCGCACTCCCCAGCGCCCCAGCAATTTGCGCAGCGCCAGCCTCGCTGGTCGCCGTGCCTACGACGAACGCGCCCTGCCGAGCAAGCTCGGCTGCGATAGCTTGCCCGATGCCTCGGGTGGCACCCGTGATCAGAGCGACTTGCCCGGCCAACGGTAGTTGTGGTGATGTCATATTAAAGCCTCCATGATCGATTGAGCGCTGACCCGGTCGATCAGCGCATGACCGCTCAGGGCTGGATCGATGCGACGGGCGAGCCCCGCCAGCACCTTGCCCGGCCCACACTCGACAATTTGGCTGCAACCGGCCGCGGCCAAGGCGTGTACACACTCCACCCAGCGGACGGGGCCCGCCGCTTGGGCTGCGAGCGCAAGCCGTATTGCTTGTGGCTCGGGGTGTTGAGAGACATCGACGTTGTGGATGACGGGAATATCGGGGCTGCGCACCGGCACCTGCTTCAAGTACTGCGCCAGGCGCTCGGCCGCGGGTTTAAGCAGGCTGCTGTGAAACGGTGCTGAAACAGGCAAGGGCAAAGCGCGCTTGGCGCCACGGGCCTTTAGCAAAATGCATGCGCGTTCCACCGCTACCTTGGTGCCGGCAATGACCACCTGGCCGGGAGCGTTGAAATTCACCGCCTCGACCACTTCACCCCCCTGTGTAGCAGCCTCGGCACAGGCGTCACGCACCGCTGCATCGTCCAAACCCAGGACGGCTGCCATGCCGCCGCTCCCCACAGGCACGGCCTCCTGCATGACTTGAGCGCGAAAGCGCACGAGCGGCAGTGCGTCTGCGAATGTAATGGCGCCGCCGGCCACCAACGCGGTGTATTCGCCGAGGCTGTGGCCAGCCATGCACTGAGGTTTGCAGCCACCCTCAGCCCGCCATAGGCGCCACAGCGCGACGCCTGCAGTAAGCATGATGGGCTGAGTGTTGGCCGTGAGGTTAAGGGCTTCGGCGGGACCCTCCGCGATCAGCCGGCCGATGTCCTGGCGCAGCGCGTCGCTGGCCTCTTGCAAGGTTTCGCGCACAGCGGGGTGACCGGCAGCACCGTCCAGCATTCCGACGGCTTGTGAGCCCTGGCCAGGGAAGACGAAGGCAAAGGTTTTCATTGATGATGGCGCTGATTAAGGTTTCGGCACGTCCGGGCAAATGGCGTTGAAGGTTGTCGACAACGCGAACTAGCATGCAGAGCCATGGGTTAATAGTCGAGGAGCGCAGCGCCCCAGGTCAAACCACCACCCACGGCTTCAAACAACAGGGTGTCACCCCGGCGTATGGTGCCAGCCCGCACAGCCGTATCAAGCGCCAGGGGGATGGAAGCGGCTGACGTATTGCCATGATCGGCCACGGTCTGCACCACCTTCTCGGCCGGGATGCCCAGCTTTTTTGCCGTGTGCAACATAATGCGGATGTTGGCTTGGTGGGGCACCATCCAGTCCACATCTTCGGGCTTGCGGCCCGACTTGGCCAGCACCTCGCGCGCGACATTCTCGAGCACATGCACGGCTTGCTTGAATACAGCTTGGCCATCCATCTTGAGGAACGGGTGTCCACTGATCTCGCCGGAGGCGACCCGACCAGGCGTGCACAGGATGCCTGCTTGGCGACCATCGGCGTGCAGGCTGGACGCCAGCAAGCCCGGCGTCTCGCTCTCCGCCAGCACCACGGCCCCAGCGCCATCACCGAACAGCACACACGTGCTGCGGTCCTTGAAGTCAAGGATTCGGGAGAAGACCTCGGTTCCGATGACAAGGGCATGACGAGCTAGGCCGCCGCGAACGAACTGGTCAGCAATGGTCAACGCGTAGACGAAGCCCGCACACACCGCCTGCACATCGAATGCTGCACCACCCGCAGCCCCTAACCGACCTTGAATGAGCGCGGCATTCGAGGGAAAGATCATATCGGGCGTGGACGTGGCGACGATGATCAGGTCAATGTCCTGAGCGACCAAACCCGCTGCTTCAAGCGCACGGCGAGCCGCTTGCTCACCAAGATCCACGCTCGTTGTGTCGGCACCAGCAAAGTGGCGGTGGCGAATGCCTGTCCGCTCGACGATCCATTCGTCACTAGTTTCGATGCCATCACGAGCCAGGCGTGCGGCAAGCTCATCGTTGCTAACCTTGTTGGGCGGGAGATGGCTGCCGGTGCCGATGATGCGGGAATAGCGCGACATGGAAGCGGGATGGAATGTTCGGATTGAAAGGAGCCGGGATTAAACCCAGCATCGAAAGCGGATAGACGCCCAGCCCAAGCGACTCAGGGACTGGCAGCGGAAAGCGGTGCAGAGGGCGGGGTCGCTGCTTTTTCGCCCTGCAAGTGCAGTGCAGCAAGGATGCGTTCAATCTCCTGCACAACTTGGCCTTCCACCGCTTCATAGGCCCGCTCCAGCGCTTGCTGAAAAGCGAAAGCGTCTGCAGAGCCGTGGCTTTTGAATACCAGGCCGCGCAGTCCCAGAAGTGCCGCGCCGTTGTAGCGACGGTGATCGACGCGCTTGCGAAAGCGCTTGAGCACTGGCATGGCTGCCAGCGCCATGAGCTTGGTCCAAGGGCTGCGTGTGAATTCCTGCCGGATCATCCCAGTCAGCATCTGCGCCAGCCCTTCGGATGTCTTGAGCGCAACGTTACCCACGAATCCATCACAGACGACGATGTCCGCGGTGCCCTTGAAGATGTCGTTGCCCTCGACGTTCCCCAAAAAATTGAGCCGGCCTTCAGCGTGAGCCTGGCGCAGCAGTTCACCCGCACGCCTGATCATCTCATTGCCCTTGATCAACTCTTCGCCGATATTAAGCAGCCCGACCCGGGGGTTCGGGTGCCCCCCAGCCGCGGCGAACGCGGTGCCCATCACGGCGAATTGCAGCAAATGCTCCGCCTCGCAGTCGACATTGGCGCCCAGATCCAGCATCAGCGTGCCGCTACCTGCCGCATTCGGCAGGTAGGTGGCGATGGCCGGACGGTCAATTCCGGGCAGAGTCTTGAGCACATAGCGTGCAACCGCCATCAGCGCACCCGTGTTTCCCGACGAGACGCAGGCATCGGCAGTCCCGTCCTTTACCAATTCAATGGCGCGGCGCATGGACGAATCCTTCTTGCGTCGCAGCGCGACCTCGACAGAGTCTTCCATGGTGATGACCTCGGCAGCCGGCACGATTTGAACGCGAGGGTGGCCGTCCAGCCCATGCTGGCGAAGCCCCGCCTGCATGGCATCGGGCTGTCCCACGAGCAGCATCTGACAGCTCGCGTGCCGATCAAGCAGGCCACGGCAGGCTGGCAGGGTGACCGACACGCCGTAGTCGCCGCCCATGACGTCGACGGCGAGACTAGCGGCCATGAACAGGGTGCAAGGCGGAGTTGAACAGATGCATGACGCAAACTTCGGCTAGGCGGCGATCGGCCGGCCGGGCCAGGTCACTCGGCACCGTTGCCGTAGGCGCTCAGGCGCGCTCGAGAACTCGACATGAACTGCGAGTGCCGGCAGCTCACTCTTCCGATTTGGTCTTTACGACCTTGCGTCCGCGGTAAAACCCGGTTGGGCTGATGTGGTGGCGCAAATGCACCTCACCGGTGGTGGGCTCAAGCGCCACAGGAGGCTGCCCCAAATGCTGGTGCGAGCGATGCATGCCGCGCTTGGACGGCGATTTCTTGTTCTGCTGGACGGCCATAGTGCTACCCCGTGCGAAAAATCCAACGATTGTACACGCGCAGGCTTCTTGGGTCTCGAAAATCTAGCCCGGCTTTTTCAGGCGCGCCAACGCCGCGAAGGGTGACTCGCGAGTCCCGCGAACCTGCGCCTCGGTGGCTCGGTTTTGTAGGCCCTCGGCCACGATGGGCTGAGGACACACGTCATGCATGGGAACCAGCGGTAGCGCAAGAATGAGTTGGTCTTCCACCAAGCTGCGTACATCCGTCACTCCACGCACGCACAAAGCCTCCTCCTCGGACTCCAGTTCCTCCACGTTCAACTCGGGCTCCTGCTCAACCAGCCGGAACAGCGCCGTGTCCTGCACTTCCTGCGTGGAACCCTGCAGACAGCGTTGACACTGCATCGGCAGCACCGCCTGTACCCTCAACTCCACCACGGCCTGAGCTGGCTGGCCAGCTCGTTGCCGCATGAATCCACGCAAGCTCCAGTTTGCACGCAAGGAACTCAGGGATGTGGGTGTGCCCATGAGCAAGGACGCCAAGCGTGGCAAATCAGGCACGGCAAACCACCCCTCAAGCGCACGCTTCTGCCGCGCAAACTCTTGCAGATTCAGGTGCAATTCCTCGGTGCGCGCAGGACTGGCAGGATCATCTCGCATCATGGGCGCAGTGTAGCCCCGCATACTTTCGCTTACCCGCCCACCTTGGCAATACTCCTAAACTTAAGAGTTTTCCGCTCGATCCTGCGCGCGGTACACGGCGTGCCGCAAGCGCCCATGCAGCGAAAGGGACGGGTCCAGTTTTCGATTTTTCCGGATACTTACATGGATTGGATTACACGCTTGTTTCCTACAGGTTGGACCCACTTTCTCGCTGGAGGTGTTGCAATCGGCGCGGGTGTGAGCCTACTGTTTCTTCTCACCGGGTTCATTGGCGGAGTGAGCACTGCCTATAGCGCCGTATGGTCATATTTCAGCTCGCGGCCGCACTTCCGGCAAGAGAAATTCATGGCCACCCGCAACTGGCGGCTCGCTTATGCGTTTGGGATGATCCTGGGAGCCTTGTTGTTCACGATCGCCTTCAATCACGGGCAGAGTTTCGTGACTCGCGTTCCGGCCTGGCAACTTCTGGTCGGGGGCGTCATCGGCGGCTTCGGTGCCCGTATGGGCGGTGGGTGCACATCAGGCCATGGCATCTGCGGCCTTGGCTCGCTGCAATTGCCATCACTCTTGGCGGTCATCACCTTTCTCTTCACCGCGATCGTTACCGCGCATGTGGTGCGAGCGCTTGGGGGGTTCTGACATGCTCAAACGCATACGTCCCCTGCCTGTACTCGTCTCGGCCTTGCTCGCCGGGAGCCTCTTCGGATTCGGCTTGGCCTTGTCAACCATGGTCAAACCCGAGGCGATCATCCAGTTCCTGCTCCTGAGAAATATGGGCCTTTTGCTGGTAATGGCCGGCGCCGCTTTCGTCGTGATGCTGGCCTATCGCTTCATCCCCACACTCATGCGCACCCCAGTGTTCGGCCTGGGCTGGGGGGTTCATCCCTCTGACCTCAACGCCCGTACGATTATCGGGGCCGCGCTGTTCGGGGTGGGATGGGGCCTGAGCGGTGTGTGTCCCGGCCCTGCGCTTGCCGCGCTTGGCGTTGGCAACTGGCCACTCCTTTATGTGATCGGGGGCATCCTGATTGGCGCCTGGCTTGAGGGCCGTTTTTTCGAGAAGGACTGAAAAACATGTACGGCATTGCGCAGCCGCATGACCATCCGCCCCTGGTGCTCGCCTCGACCTCGGTCTACCGACGCGAGCTGTTGCAGCGACTGCGCCTTGCCTTCTCTGTGCGCCACCCCCAGACCGACGAAGCTCAACTGCCCGGTGAAGCGCCACGCGAGATGGCCCTACGATTGGCCAAGGCAAAAGCAAGCGCCGTAGCGTGCTTCGAACCTGGGGCTTGGGTCATCGGGTCAGACCAGGTATGTGCATGCGAGGGGCGCGTCCTGGGCAAACCTGGTAGCCATGGTGCTGCCGCTGCGCAGTTGCGCCTCCTGCGCGGACGCGATTCAGTGTTTCACACGGCGATTGCACTGGTCGCGCCGGATGGCCGAACGCAGGTGCAGGAAGTCCCGACGCGGGTACGCATGCGGCTGCTAAGCGACATGCAGATCGAGGCCTATTTGCGCGCGGATCAACCGTATGACTGCGCCGGAAGCGCCAAATCCGAGAGTCTGGGAATCGCCCTCGTTGAAGCCATCAGCAGCGACGATCCAACGGCAATTGTCGGGCTACCACTCATTGCCCTGTGCGACATGCTTCTCGCCGCGGGATTTCCCGTATTGGGGTCTGTCGCGTGATGGAGCTGCCCACGACGCAGGACGGCAGACTCCTGCTAGTTCCAACGCCATTGGCCGATGTGTCGCAGACGCCTTTAAGCGATAGCTTGCCGCAGGCCACGATCCAAGCAGCCAGCACGTTGCACCACTGGATCGTTGAGAACGCAAAGACGGCACGGGCCTTTCTGGGGGCAATTCATGCGGTTTCGCCCCTGCAGGTGCCCTTGCAACAGCATGTCATGGAGGTGCTTCCCAAGCATTCACAACTGAACCGTGCTTCCACACGGGCGCTATTGCAGGCCGCGCAAAATGGGCAGGACATCGGACTGCTGTCGGAAGCCGGCGCGCCGTGCATCGCAGATCCGGGCGCAGCAGTCGTTGCGGCCGCGCATGAGCTGGGCATTAGAGTCGTGCCGCTGGTCGGCCCAAGCAGCATTCTTCTCGGGCTCATGGCAAGCGGTCTGGATGGCCAGCGTTTCGCATTTCAGGGCTATCTGCCCGTTCAGGCCGAGGCTCGCGACGCGACGATCCGGGCCCTCGAACGCGAAAGCGCCCAGCGCCATCAGACACAGTTGTGCATCGAAACACCCTACCGCAATGCTTCGCTGCTGCTAGCCATGACGCGCGTTCTGCAACCGGCGACGCGCCTGACTGTGGCTTGCGGCCTTACAGGCCCGCAAGCCTTCGTACGTACACGCACCGTGGAGCAATGGCGCCGCGAAGGGATCGCCATGCCCGAAAAAATTCCGACCCTCTTCGGCTTTTTGGCGGGTTGACCGGCTCGCAAGGTGCAGGCTCCTGCGTCACTGCAGCGACCAACCACCGCTTTGCATCATCTCGTGCATGGCGCCCATGCCGAGAGACGCACCGAAACGCTTGGCTAGGCGATCCACCACGTTTTCACTCCGGGTGTAGTCCACCAGCGTTTTTTCATGCACCACGTCGCGCGCCACACTATCGGTGTCACCAAAGCCGTCCGCCAGACCTTGCCTCACCGCGGATTCCCCAGTCCACACCAGTCCGGAGAAGGTATCGTCGTTAATTTTCAATCGCTTGCCGCGCCCCTTCTCGACTGCGGCAATGAACTGCATGTGGATCTGCTTGAGCATCGCCAACGCGTAGGTCTTTTGGTCTTCGGGCATGGGCGAAAAAGGATCCATGAATCCCTTTTTTGCGCCCGCGGTGAGCAGGCGACGGGTTACCCCCAACTTGTCCATCAGCCCTGATACGCCAAACCCCTCCATCAACACGCCGATGGATCCAACCAAGCTTGCCGGGTTCACGTAGATCTTGTCGGTTGCCACTGCGATGTAATAGGCTGCCGAGGCGCAGACTTCGTCGCAAACCGCGTAGATCGGTATGTTTTTATGCCTTGCGCGCAGGCGCCAGATCTCCGCGTTGATCTGGCTGGCCTGCACGGGACTGCCCCCGGGGCTGTTGATACGAAGGATCACGGCCTTGGTGTTCGCATCATCAAAGGCATCCTGCAACGCAGCGTTGATGTTGTCCGCACTGGCAACCGACGAGGCAGAAATCTCCCCGTTGATCTCGACCAGCGCCGTATGCGCGCCGATCGACGTCCCGCTCGTGTACTCGGCGATGTAGCCACCAGCAAGCACGGCTACCAGCAGGCCAAGGAAGACCAGGCGAAAGAAAATCGACCAGCGGCGAGCTCGGCGCTTTTCGGCGACGATTTCCAACACCAACCTTTCCATCACGCTGCGCTCCCACGCACCGGAAGGCGGATGCGCGGCATCGCCGAGCGCGGGTTCTCGTGGAAAGTCTTCAGGATGCTTATCGTTCATGGCTTCTCAGGCAGCGTCTCGGGGGCGGCACAAAAGCGCGCGCGGGCAGAATAGCAGTGTGCGCTGACCACATGCCGCTGCGGGCTCATTCGTCAAGAAGAAAACGCTGCAGCGATGCGACTGAAGCGGCCACATAGACGGGCTGCAATGCAGCCAGTTCCCGAACGTCGTGGGCACCGTAACTGACGGCAACGGCTGCCGCGCCTGCGTTACGGGCCATGAGCAGGTCATGGGTCGTGTCGCCGATCATCAGGGTTTGCTCGGGGCCATGGCCCAGCGTCTCCATGATCTGTTGCAGCATGGCCGGGTGCGGCTTGGACGCACTCTCATCGGCTGTACGCGTTGCATCGAACAGATGGCGCAGGTCGGCGTGGTCCAGCGCGCGGTCCAGTCCCAGCCGCGACTTGCCAGTGGCTACGGCGATGCTATGCCCGGCGGATTTGAGTGCCAGCAGCATGTCGAGCGCGCCGGGAAACAATGTAAGGTCGTTGTCGTGCGCAAAGTAGTGACAGCGGTAGGCCTGCGAGAGCTTGTCGTAATCACCAGGGTCCAGCGTTGGTGCGGCGTAGCGCAAGGCATCGCCGAGGCCCAGGCCGATCACATAGGACGCGTCAACATCGCTGGGCACGGCAAGGCCCAAATCCCGACAGGCAGCCTGGATCGACCGGGTGATGACGGCGGTGGAGTCCATCAAAGTCCCATCCCAATCGAAGACCAGGAGGGAATATGCGGTTCGTGCAAGGGACATATGGGTGTTCAGGATTGGGGTGATTGCCGACACCGTTCGCTGAGACTCCGCAACCATCGTGCGTCATCTTCCGGCCAGTCGGCCGTCAGCACCAACGGCTGACCGCCATGTGGGTGATTGAGCGCCAGCCTGGCCGCGTGCAAAAACATGCGGGCGTTGCCTGGCAACCCCGGCAGCAGGCCGCCTCGTGCCAGAGCCCGGTTGAAGGCCTCGGACCCGTACTTTTCATCGCCCACAATCGGAAACCCCAAGCTTTGTAGATGCACGCGGATCTGATGGATGCGCCCCGTGTGGATTCGCGCCTCAAACAGGGTCATGCCCGGTATGCCCGTCGCTGCGACCAGCGCAGAATCTGGCCAAGGGTAGCGCTGCAGGGGACGAAACTGGGTTCGAGCCGGTTGGCCCTCGCCAGCCGCCGCCACCCTTACACGCCGCTCGCCTGAGGCTGTGAGGAATTTATGCAAGGGCGTGTTAACCGTGACTGCATCACCCTTCCACAACCCGGCCACGAGTGCAAAATACCGCTTGTCAGCCTCGCGTTCGCGCAGACTGGCGTGCACGGCAGTCAGGGCACTGCGCTTTTTGGCCAACAACAACACTCCGGAAGTGTCACGATCGAGCCGATGAACCAACTCCAGAAAACGCCCCTCCTGGCCCGCACGCATGGACTCGATCACCCCGAAACTCAGGCCTGAGCCACCATGCACTGCGATTCCCGCCGGCTTATTGATGGCCAGTAGCCACGCGTCCTCATGCAAAATGGGGTATTGCCGAGCCGGCACTGCCGTCCCTGGCGGTGCGGTGCGGATAGGCGGCACACGCACCTGATCAGACTCGTTCAGCTTCTGCGACGCCTCGGCGCGCGCGCCATTGACGCGCACTTCGCCCGAACGCACGATGCGATAAATATGGCTGCGAGGCACCCCTTTGAGCACGCGCGCAAGAAAGTTGTCCAAGCGTTGGCCTGCCCCCGATTCGCCCACGGGGAGCATGGTGGAAGCTGCTGGAGTAGGACGGTGCATATAATTGGCGTACGAAGCGCGTGCTAACAGAGGCCGGCTGAGTGGAGGGATGTGCATCTGAATGCCGTGGGGCCTGAATCAAACTGAAGGATTCACGCCCATTGCTCTGGCATTTTAGGTCCGCATCCGTGCCGCTTTCGAGGACTCCGCCAATGGGAGCCCCGAAGCGGCAACCCAACCGATGGGCATGGTCTCTGCGCTGCGCCGAAGTCCGCACGTCCAGCGGCCCAGACCAAAGCGGTTGTCTGGCCTGCTGCTGGATCAGCAAGCTCGAAGTCTGAACGAACAGAATGCCCCATATGACCCGGCCCCAGGCCGCGGTCCATGACAAAACGCATAACGTGCCCATTCCCAACTGCCTTTATCCCGGCTCGCGCACTGCGCCCGCTGTCGGCATCACATGCCGCGCGGCGCGTCGTCTGGGGCTGTGGTTCGCGGATGGAACGTGTGAAGCTTATCCGTGCCTGAGCATGCATCCATGCCCAGATCCGGGTGGCTGCGCCTCACTCACGAGGCTTTTGTCCTGAAGGAGGTGGCGAGCTTGCTCGCCACCTTGTGGTCATTCTCCAGTCTGGCACCGTGCCTGCTGCGCGAGTTGGGTCCAAGTGACCCCGTTGCAGTCACGCAGCCCGCCCGATGGGTGGGATGGAGATATTGAAATGAAACGCATGTTGTTTAATGCGACGCAGGCCGAAGAGCTTCGCGTCGCCATCGTCGAAGGTCAGAAGCTTCTGGACATCGACATCGAGCAGGTCGGGCGCGAGCAGCGCAAGGGCAATATCTACCGTGCCGTCGTCACTCGGGTTGAGCCATCGCTCGAAGCATGTTTCGTCGACTACGGCGAGGAACGCCACGGGTTCCTCCCGTTCAAGGAGATCTCGCGCCGCTACTTCAAGGAAGGCGTGGCCCCCTCGCAGGCACGCATCCAGGACGTGATCCGCGAAGGCCAGGAAATGCTGGTCCAAGTGGAAAAGGAAGAGCGCGGCAATAAAGGGGCTGCGCTCACCACTTTCATCTCACTGGCCGGGCGCTATCTCGTGCTGATGCCCAATAACCCTCGCGGCGGCGGCGTGAGCCGCCGCATTGAGGGCGAAGACCGTCAGGAACTGCGCGAAACTATGGAACAGTTGCAGTACCCCGACGGCATGAGCCTGATCGCCCGGACGGCTGGCATCGGGCGCAGTGCTGAGGAACTGCAGTGGGACTTGAACTACCTGCTCAAACTATGGTCAGCGATCGAAGAGGCCGGCGAGTCGCAAAAAGGTGCTTTCCTTATCTACCAGGAGTCATCCCTGGTCATTCGCGCGATCCGCGATTACTTCACGAGTGACATCGGCGAAATTCTGATCGACACTCAAGATGTGTACGAGCAGGCCCATCAGTTCATGGCACACGTCATGCCTGATAACGTGGACCGCGTCAAGCGTTACCGCGATGACCTTCCTTTGTTCTCGCGCTTTCAGATCGAGCACCAGATCGAGACCGCATACTCGCGCACGGTCAACCTGCCGTCAGGCGGCGCTATCGTTATAGACCACACGGAAGCACTTGTGGCCGTCGACGTGAATTCGGCGCGCTCGACGCGCGGAAGCGCAATCGAAGACACAGCACTGCGCACCAACCTGGAAGCCGCGGAGGAAATCGCGCGGCAGATGCGCCTGCGCGATTTGGGCGGACTCATTGTCATGGACTTTATTGACATGGATGAGCCCAAGAACCAGCGCGCTGTGGAGGACCGATTGCGCGACTGCCTGCGACAAGATCGCGCCCGCGTGCAAACAAGCAAAATTTCCAAGTTCGGCTTACTGGAAGTCTCGCGCCAACGCCTGCGCCCTGCCCTGTCCGAAGGCGCTTACGTGACGTGCCCGCGGTGCAACGGAACCGGTCATATCCGCGATACCGAGTCCAGCGCGTTGCAGATTCTGCGCATCATCCAGGAAGAGGCGATGAAGGAAGGCACGGCAGCTGTGCACGTGCAAGTCCCCGTGGAGGTTGCGTCCTTCCTGCTCAACGAGAAGCGCGCCGAGATCACAAAAATCGAGTTGCGTCAGCGTGCCTCGGTGCTATTGGCGCCCAACAAGCAGCTCGAAACGCCGAATTACAAGCTTGAACGCCTCAAGCACGACGATCCACGCCTGGAAAACCTTCCCGTAAGCTACCGCATGGCGGAAGAATTCGAGCAGGAAACCACCATCCTGCGCAGCGAAAAGGATGAGCGCCCGCGCCAGGAAGCCTTGGTTCGTGGCGTCACGCCCGAAGGACCTGCGCCGTCGGCGCCTGTTCCATCAAGCCCGCCAGTTCGCGCACCCTCTGCTGCTATGCCGGCCGTCAAGGCCGAGACCTCTACCACCTCTGGCGGCGCTGGCTTCTTCAGCTGGCTGCGCAAGGTCTTCGGGGGCAGTGAGACGCACGCCACTATTCAGCCCGCCGCGGCACCTGCAGCATCATCCGCCCCATCCGCGCCAGGCAGCGCGACGAGCCGCAATAGCAATGGCACGTCCCGAAGCAATCGCGGCCGCGGGCGCGATGGCAGCCGGCAGGGAACCAAGGGTAACGAACGCAGCGCACGTGAACCCGCTGCCTTGAGCGAGGGACGCCGCCAAGGGCAAGGCGAGGGCGCCTCTGATGCCGCAGCGGGCAAGAGCCGCTCCGGTCGCGGTGAGCGCAGCGCGGCTGGGGGAGGCCTTGCCCAGCAACCCGCCAAAGGCACTCGGTCCGCACAATCGGGGGAAACGCAGCCTGCCCGCCCTGAGCGAACAGAGCGTGCGGATCGCGGTGAACGCCAGGAGCGCGGACCACGCAATGGCCGCCAGCCACCGCGCCCGGCTCAGGCTCCTGCCGCAGGCGAAGAGACCTGGGAAAGCTTCGGCCTGACCTTGCCAGCGCCCGCGCCCGCGCCGTCCGAAGAGCCCGGCGCATCCGTGCCGAATGAAGCGATCACGCCGCCCGTGGCGCTCGCGGATATCACACCATCGCCGGCGCTCGATGAAGCCGCGCCGCCGCTGGAGGGTGCCAGTGGCGACGCGGCAACGCGTCGCAACCGCGGCCGCCGGCGCCGCGGAGGCCGCGGTGGCCGATCGCAGGAAGCGACGATCAGCGATGCCGTCAACCCTGAGGAGCACCACGAACCGGTTGAGCAGGAAGCGACGGACACCGATCAAAGATCGACTTCACAGTTCACCGCTGACGAATCACTCTTGCCAAACCTCGAGCCCCATGTTCCCCATGCACCGACTTCTGTGGCGAGCGCTGGCGCGGCAATGATGGAGATGCATGCCGGCGGTCAAGCCGAGAATGCCGGGCAACCACCCGCCGCTTTTGCTGAGTCTGCTCGTGCCGCACCGGCTCCAGTCGCACAGCCTGCATTGATCGCGCCGGCAATTGCCGTAACTCCTGCGCAGGCAGAGCCCGTGGTCCCCAGCGCTCAAGTGGCAAGTGCCACGGCCGCTGTCTTGGAGCCGGCGCCCGAGTCCCTGCCCATACCGGCCCTCAACGCTGTGGTGCAGGCTGCCGGACTGCAATGGGTGCAGTCGGATCCCATCCGTGTCGAGCAGGCCCAACGTGCTTTGCGCCAGATGAGCGTGCCAAAGCATGCGCCGCGCGAGCGCAAGCCCTTAGCGCTGGCGGACGAGGGGCCGTTGATGCTCGTCGAAACACGCAAGGCACTGCCAACTTTGAACATCCCAGAAAACAACGGCTCGGCGGGCTGATCCTGCGCGCCGACGCTGCAACGGGCAGGTCACCCTGCCCGTTTTTTTGCGCCTGACCTTTCTGGCAGGGCGCGCGCGCACTCGCCCCGGAGCCCTTGCGCAACTTGGGGGTAACACAAGGCCACACCGAGTTCAGTGCGCAAGCGCGTATTGTCCAATATGCGCGACTCGGTCATGAAGCTCAAAGCCATGGGTGAGATACCGCTTGCCAGCGCCTGCGCACGCGCCACCCGGGGAGGCGGCTGCATTCCATACTCTTGCGCAGCAAGATCAAGGTACTCGCCCATCTTGATGCAACTATCGTCGCTTGTGTGGTAAATACGGTTCGGGTCGGCCCGAAACAGGGCAAACAGGACGATGCGGGCGAGATCATCCGCATGGATATGGTTTGTGTAGACATCATCCCGCGGGCATAGGGCCGGGATGCCTTGGCGCAATCGCTTCGCGGGCGACCGCCCACGCGCGTCGTAAATTCCAGGGATACGCAGAATGCCGACACGCGCATGGCCGCCTCGACCAAGCCCGCGCCAACGTGCCTCCGCGTCCAGACGTCGATGGGCGCGGTCGGACTGGGGATGGGGCGGGCGCGTCTCGTACACCCGTGCACCCGCGCAGTCGCCATAGACTCCAGAGGTGCTGGCGTAAACCATGCGCATCGGCTGGGCCCGCGCTGCACCTATCATTCCGTTTCGCAATACTGTGGTGAGATGCATTGAGCGCGGATCATGCAACCCGGCGCCCGGTGGCGGCGCCAACATGACCGCCCAGCGCGCCAAGCCGGCCAGGCGCCAAAGGCTGTTTACATCGTCCAGATTGCCAAGCAAAGGAACGATACCCGCTTGGCGCAGGATCGCTACGCGCTCCGGGTTTGATGTCAGTGCGATAACGCGAAAGCGCGGTCGCGCAAGCTCAGCCAGACGCATCCCGACGTCGCCACAACCGACGATGAGCAACCGAGGTTTACGAAACACACGCATCAACATGGAATCAAGTCAATCATGAGCCTGACAGTGAGAGTTTTACCAAGCGAACACCAATTTGGAGTCGGCAGCGGCGAAACCGTATTGGCTGCCGCCATTCGGCAGGGTGTGGGACTCCCCTATGGTTGCCAAGATGGTGCCTGCGGTTCATGCAAATGCCGCTGGATATCGGGCGAATTCGAACTCGGCGCGCATCAGCTTAAGGCCCTTTCGGAAGCCGAACGCGCAGCGGGTTTCATCCTCGCCTGCCGTACAACACCGAAAACGGATCTCGTGATCGAAAGCCACGAACTGCCTGCTGCGGGCATGTTTCCAGTGAAAAAGATGCCCTGTCGCGTCACCTCCATCGTGCGGCCAACGCCGGATGTGGCCATCATCCATCTGCAGCTTCCCGCAAACGACCGACTCGACTACCACGCCGGCCAATACGTGCAGCTTATCCTACGCGACGGCACCCGGCGCAGCTACTCGATGGCAAACGCGCACGGGGCTGACGACAAGCAGATTGAACTGCATGTCAGGCACATGCCCGGAGGCAAATTCACTGACCACGTCTTTGGTGCATTGAAGGACAGGGATATCTTGCGCCTGGAAGGCCCTTTTGGCAGCTTTTACCTGCGCGAGGATAGTAAAAAGCCCCTCGTGCTGCTGGCCTCGGGCACCGGGTTGGCGCCGATCAAAGCCATCATTGAAGCCATGCAAGCCCAAGGCAATACTCGCCCCGCGGTGCTGTATTGGGGCTGTCGCAGCAAGGCAGACTTGTATTTACACGGTTGGGCACAGGCACAGGCCGCTGCGCTGCCTTGGCTGGACTATGTGCCGGTGCTGTCAGAACCCAAGGATCACGACGCTTGGAGTGGCCGTACTGGATTCGTGCACCACGCGGTGATGCGCGACATTCCGAACCTTTCGACCCACGAGGTTTACGCTTGCGGTGCGCCGGTCATGGTGGATGCGGCCAAGGCGGACTTCACGACACAGTGTCATCTGCCCGAGGATGCCTTCTACGCCGACGCCTTCACAACCGAAGCGGACAAGGCAGGCCCAACCGCCTGAGTTCAAGTTTGGAGCGTTCACGCCGCACTGGCTCTTGCAAGGGCTCATGCGGCGCGCCGCGAAAGCGCATCATTGCGCGGGTGAGCAAAGTCGCCTCACGCAACCCTGCCAGCGGCCCGCACAACTTGTAGATCCATGTCAGCAAGCGCCTCGTCACGATCCACGTGTGCTCTACTCACCGAGATAAGCAGCGCGCACGCGTGGATCGTGCAGAAGCTCATGGGCGGAGCCCGTCATGGTGACGTTGCCGGAGTCCATCACGTAGCCACGCTGTGCCAGCTCTAGCGCGCGCTTGGCATTTTGCTCAACCAGAAGAATCGTCACGCCCTGCTTGGCGATGTCCGCAACAACCTCGAAGATCTTGTCAACCATGATGGGCGACAAGCCCATGGACGGCTCATCGAGCAGCAGCAGTTTTGGCTGACACATCAACGCCCGTCCCATGGCAAGCATTTGTTGCTCACCGCCGGACATCGTGCCCGCAAGCTGAGTACGCCGCTCCTTCAATCGGGGGAAAATGGTGAATACCCGTTCGACGTCAGCTTCGACCCCCTTCTTGTCCTTGCGGATGAACGCGCCCATCAAAAGATTTTCGTGGATCGTCATGCGGGTAAACACTCCGCGCCCTTCAGGGACCATAGCCAAACCCATGCGCACGAGATCGAATGAGCCCTTGCCCTTGACCGCATGCCCCCCATACATGATGGAGCCGTCGGTGATGGGCTGCATTCCGGTAATTGCCTTGAGCGTGGTCGTTTTGCCCGCACCATTGGCGCCAATAAGGCTCACCAGTTCACCTTTGCGCACCTCGAAGTCGATTCCCTTGACGGCTTGAATGCCGCCGTAGGCAACCTTCAAGCCCCTGACCTGAAGGAGTGCGTCGCTCTTCGGCGTTTCCGACGTGCCGCGTGCGGCGCCTTCAGTACGGAGTTCGCTTTGTTTCGGGAGGCCTTGCGATTCACTCATCTCAATGCCCCCCCGTACCCAGGTACGCTTCGATCACTTTGGAGTCCTTTTGTACATCGGCCGGAATACCCTCGGCGATGATCTTTCCATAGTCCAGCACGGTCACGCGGTCGCAAAGGCCCATCACCAGCTTCACATCATGCTCGATAAGCAGAATGGTCCGGCCATCACCGCGAATGGTGGCCAGCAAATTGCGCAACTGGACCTTCTCAGTCGCATTCATCCCTGCTGCTGGCTCGTCAAGAGCCAGCAGCTTGGGATCGGTGGCCAGAGCCCTCGCAATTTCTAGCCGTCGCTGATCACCATAGGACAAGGTGCGCGCCCGGAAATCGGCGTAGTGCGCGACACCGACATACTGCAGCAATTCATAGGCCTTGGCGCGGATGCTATGTTCCTCGGCCTTAAACCGGCGAGTCCGGAACACAGCTCCGAGCAAAGCGCTGTTGGTGCGCACGTGGCGCCCAACCATGACATTTTCCAACGCCGTCATATCGGGAAAGAGCCGAATATTCTGGAACGTCCGCGCAATGCCCTCGCGCGCAACCTGATGCACGGCCTGCGGCCGATAAGGCTTGGCCTCCAGCGAGAACTCGCCGCTGTCGGGCGTGTACATGCCGGTGATGACATTGAAAAAAGTAGTCTTGCCTGCGCCGTTGGGACCGATCAGGCCGTAAATCTGTCCGCGACGAATCTCGATCCCAACATCCGATAGAGCCTGCAGGCCCCCGAACCGCTTGGATGCGCCAGCAACTTTGAGAGTAATGGGTGCGGAGGTGCTCATCACACACCCTCCTTGGCAACGGCGGGCACAGCAGTACCGTTGCCCATGTTCAGCGCTGCAATGCCTTTGCCATGCTCAGGTGCTGGCCATAAGCCTTTGGGCCGAATGAGCATCACCAAAATCATGGCCATCGAGTAAATGAGCTGGCGAAGGATGCCACTGTCGATGTAGACATGATTGAACATTTGCTGCTGCCAATCCGAGATGAACCCCATGTAACGAAGTGCCTCGGGCAGCACAGATAGCAGGATGGCACCGAGAATCACGCCGGGGATGTTGCCCATGCCGCCGATAACCACCATGGCCAAGACGTTCACGGACTCCATCAGAGAAAACGACTCGGGCGAGACAAAGCCCTGGAACGCGGCGAACATGACGCCCGCCACCCCGCCGAACGTGGCGCCCATGGAAAATGCAAGCAGTTTCATATTGCGGGTGTTGATACCCATGGCCTTGGCCGCAATCTCATCCTCCCGCATTGCCATCCACGCGCGGCCAATACGCGAGTCCTGCAGGCGGTAGCACACGATCACGGTGAGCGTGACCAGTGCCAAGAAAAGCCAGTAGTACTCCGTCACCGAATTGATGGTGTAGTTGCCAATGTTGATATTGCGGTTGAAATGCCAGCCAAACATGCGAACGCCGTGGATGCCGGAAACACCTTGGGGCCCATTGGTGATGTTCACCGGCGCATTGAGGTTGTTCATGAAAATGCGGATGATCTCCCCGAAACCCAGGGTGACAATCGCCAGATAGTCGCCGCGTAGCTTCAGCACCGGTGTGCCAAGCAAGATGCCAAACAACGCTGCCAATCCGGCCCCCAGCGGGATCACGAGCCAGATCGACACGTCGAATCCGTTGGGAAACATGGCACCTAGCGCATCAAAGTTGCTTGTGAGCTGGTTGGATGACAAAAGCGCAAACATGTAGGCACCCACCGCATAAAACGCGATGTAGCCCAAGTCGAGCAGGCCGGCAAGGCCAACCACGATGTTCAGTCCCAGCGCAAGCATGACGTAGAGCAGTGCAAACGCTGCGATACGCACCCATGCGTCACCGACAACCTGTAGGCCCAGAGGAAGCGCAAGCAGCGCAGCGGCCGCAATGAGAAAACCAAGTAGATGGCTTTGCTTGTTCATCAACATGTCGTGTCTCCTGCTTCAGGCGCGATCGGCCACGCGCTCGCCCAACAACCCTTGCGGGCGCAAGGTGAGCACGAGGATCAGCACGATGAAGGCGAAGATGTCCTGGTAATTGCTGCCAAACATCCCACCCGTAAGGGTTCCGATATAGCCTGCACCCAACACTTCGATGACACCCAGAAGCACACCACCAAGCATGGCCCCGGTCAGGTTGCCGATACCGCCCAGCACCGCGGCAGTGAAAGCCTTCAGGCCCGGCGTAAAGCCCATGTAGAAATTGGCGGTAGAGAAGTTTGCGTACCACATGACTCCCGCTATGGCGGCCAGCATGGCGCCGATGACAAAAGCGGCTGAAATCACCATGTTCGGGTTCACACCCATGAGCCCTGCAACCCGCGGATTCTCAGCCGTTGCCCGCATCGCACGGCCGAGCTTCGTCTTGTTAATGAGGATCGTCAGGCCCAGGAGCAGCACTCCGGTGAGCACCAAGATCATGATCTGCACCGGCGTGATGACGACGCCGTGAATGGTGATGATGTTGCTCGGCAGCAGACTGGGGAAGACTTTGTAGTCGCGTCCCCAGATCACCATGGCGAGTGTTTCAAGCAGGATGGACATGCCGATCGCAGTCACCAAGGGCGCAAGCTTCGGCGCGTTGCGCAGTCGCCTGTACGCAAGACGCTCGATGAAATAGTTCAGCGTGCCGCATACAACCATGGCTCCGGCGGTGGCAATTATCACCGTGAGCCACCCGGGCAAACCGGGAGCGACGTGCGCGAGCAGAAGGAACATGCTGTAGGCCGTCAGTGCGCCGACCATCATCACGTCGCCATGCGCGAAGTTGATGAGATTGACGATGCCGTACACCATCGTATAGCCCAGTGCAACAAGGGCATACATGCTGCCGAGCACCAAGCCGTTGACGATTTGCTGTATGAAGGTTTCCATCCCGAGATGTCCTTATGGGTTCAGGGTCTTGCGGTTTGCAACTCCCCGGCCTTGGCCTTGTGAGCCTAGTGCAGCGGGTTGCGAGGGGCTTGCAAGTTTCGTGCTCAGGAGAAATCTCCCGGGCATGAAGGCGCCGGACCATGCGCGACGGCTAGGTGCATTGAGGATACCGATGAGCGAGACCGCTCCGGCGTATTAATGAGTCTCCCGTGACGAGCCACTTGGGTGCGCCCTGTCGTGCGTTGTTGTCCGTATGGCCGCGAATGATAACCACACACCGGGCCGAGCCAGCCTGTGGGATTCCCTCGGTTTGGCGCTAACTGCCCCGCATCGCCCTTTAACGGGCGCCCACGCGCTTGCCCGCGTTGACGGCCCAGGCTCAGTCCTGAGCGCTCGGAGTAGAGTTTGCAGGGTCAGGCACCTTGGTGCCTGCGCGCGCCTGACGGTTCAACCGGCGTAACTCCGCTAGGCGCTCTGCAATGCGCGCCTCTTGGCCGCGATCTGTGGGACGGTACAGCCGTGTTTCAGGTAAGCCTTCGGGGAAATAGCGCTCGCCCGCAGCAAAGGCGCCCGGTTCGTCGTGCGCGTACCGATAGCCTTCGGAGGCGCCAAGGCTGCGCATGAGCTTCGTTGGCGCATTGCGCAAGTGCATGGGCACCGCAGCGGTACCGTGCTCGCGTACAAAACGCCGTGCCTCACCCGCGGCGAGGTATACCGCGTTGGACTTCGGCGCGATGGCAAGGTACAGAACCGCCTGCACAAGCGCCAGTTCGCCTTCCGGGCTGCCCAGACGCTCGAAGGCGGCGACCGCGTCCAGCGTCTGCCCTAGGGCACGCGGATCGGCCAGGCCGATGTCTTCGCTTGCCATGCGCACGAGGCGTCGTCCGATGTACAGCGGGTCCACGCCGCCGTCGAGCATGCGTGCCATCCAATACAGCGCCGCATCCGGATTGCTTCCGCGCACCGATTTGTGCAGAGCGGAGATCACGTCATAGAACTGGTCTCCAGCCTTGTCATAGCGGCGCAGCGACTCGGCAAGCGCCGCATGGAGAAGGCCCATGTCGACATCAATGCGCTTTGACGCCTGCGCACAAGCCGCCACCGCTTCAATGGCATTAAACAGCCGCCTCGCGTCGCCGTCTGCGTGCGCGGCGAGCTGGGCCAAGGCATCGGGCTCGATGCCCAACCCGCCACTTGCCTCAAGCCCTCGCACAGCGAGTACCTGCAACTCCCCGCTTGTCAGTGGCTGCAGTACGTAGACCGTAGCGCGCGAAAGCAACGCGCTGTTCACCTCGAACGAGGGATTCTCAGTTGTTGCGCCGATGAACGTGAAGAGCCCTGACTCAACATGCGGCAAAAAGGCGTCCTGCTGGCTCTTGTTGAAGCGGTGTACCTCGTCGACGAATACCAGCGTGGATCGCCCGGCTGCGCGAGCCTGCTCGGCCAGGAGCACCGCGTCCCGAATGTCCTTGACTCCGGCCAGAACGGCTGAGATGGCGATGAATTGTGCGTTGAACTGCTGCGCAATCAATCGCGCCAGCGTGGTCTTGCCAACGCCCGGTGGCCCCCACAGGATCATGGAGTGCATACGGCGGGTTTCAAAGGCCACGCGAAGCGGTTTGCCCGCTCCAAGGAGATGCTCCTGTCCCACCACATCGTCCAGACCTCGCGGACGCAAGCGCTCAGCGAGCGGTATGGACGTTGAAGCCCCTGAGCCCGCCGGCTCTGCGTCGAAAAGGCTCGGAGTTTGATCCATCATGCGATAAGGTGCCTGCGTTCGAGGGTTTGCAGCGAAATCCGCGCAAGGCACTCAAGGCTGCTGGATCACGGATGCGCCCTGCGGAGCCTTGAAGTGAAAACTCCCGGCAGCGAACTCTTGATTGCGCCGGATGTTGGAGAACACAATGGTCGACGTGCGCCGAAAGGCGTCGCGCAACTGCATCTGGACCAACTCTGGACCTTGCGGCGTTGATTTGAGACCGATCCGCACCCAGTCAAACGAATTGTCTGTGCCGCGCGGCACGGCCTGGACCCACTGCAACCCACCGACCGATGGCAATGGGGCCAACGTGAAGAGCCTCCCAACGTCACCGCCAGCTAGCAGTAAGGCCGGAGTGCCAGACAGCGCTTGCGACTGCTGGCTGACCGTTACTTGGTCGAGATCGTGGTCGTACGTCCAGATGGTCTGGCCATCGCTGACGATGTCCTGCCGATAGGGCTTGGTGTAAATCCAACGAAATTTGCCCGGACGCTCAAACGCAAAACTGCCGCTTGACGCTGCGCCCGCCATTTTCTTTTCATCGACCACGGTCTGTGTGAAATCGCATTGCGCGCTGTGGGTCTCCCGAACCCATTGGTTCAGCAACGTCACACCCTGTGCATGCGGGACAACAGACGGGGCCCGCTGGCCTGTGGCAGAGGGTGCGCCCTGCGCATGCAGTTGAGGTGCCAACGCCATTGCGAGGGCTGACACCAGCAGGGGGCCAATCGCAGTTACCGGTCGAAACACAAAAGATTTAAATCGCACATTCATTGATACCACTCCGAAAATGCTTCAGGATTCGGCACGGACCGGAACCAAAATGTCCCGATTGCCGCTGGCCGACAAAGTGGAGACCAACCCCGCTTTTTCCATCTGATCCAACAGCCGCGCCGAGCGGTTGTAGCCGATGCGCAGATGGCGCTGCACAAGCGAGATGGAAGCCTTGCGGTTTTGCAGCACAATCTGCACTGCCTGGTCATACAGCGGATCGCCCTCGGCGTCGCCGCCTCCACCGTCAAAACTGCCGACATCGCCTTCATCGCTCGATTCAGGCTCCAGCAAGCCAGGCACGTAATCGGGTTCACCTTGGGCTTTGAGCTGCTCGACGACGCGGTGTACCTCGGCATCGCTCACGAAGGCTCCATGCACGCGCTGCGGCACGCCGGAACCGGGCGGAAGGTAAAGCATGTCACCCATGCCGAGAAGGCTCTCGGCACCCATCTGGTCAAGAATTGTGCGGGAATCCACTTTGCTTGAGACCTGGAAAGCCATGCGCGTGGGGATATTCGCCTTGATCAGACCTGTGATGACATCCACGCTCGGGCGCTGAGTGGCCAGGATCAGATGGATGCCTGCGGCGCGGGCCTTCTGCGCCAAACGGGCAATGAGCTCCTCGATCTTCTTGCCGACCACCATCATGAGGTCAGCCAATTCGTCGATGATGACGACCACGAAGGGCATGTGCTGCAACGGCTCGGGACTCTCCGGCGTGAGTGACAGCGGGTTGGGTACATGTTCGCCCCGCTGTGTCGCTTCATGGATGCGTGCGTTATAGCTTGCCAGGTTGCGCACACCAAGCTTGCTCATCACCTTGTAACGCCGTTCCATCTCACCCACGCACCACGATAATGCATGCGCTGCCTGTTTCATGTCAGTGACCACCGGCGCAAGCAAATGCGGGATCCCCTCGTAGACGCTGAGTTCCAGCATTTTGGGATCGATCATGATCATGCGCACTTGCTTGGCCTCCGCCTTGTACAGCAGGCTCAGAATCATCGCGTTGATACCCACCGATTTGCCCGAGCCCGTAGTGCCGGCCACGAGTAGATGCGGCATTTTGGCCAGATCGGCCACAACCGGGTTACCGACGATGTCCTTGCCCAGCCCCATGCTTAGCATGGACGACGCGTCGTTATAGACCTGCGAGCCGAGGATTTCCGCCAAACGAATGGTCTGGCGCTTGGCGTTCGGAAGCTCAAGGGCCATCGTGTTCTTGCCGGGGATGGTTTCCACCACGCGAATACTCACCAACGACAGCGCCCGCGCCAAGTCGCGCGACAGGCCAACAACCTGCGAGCCCTTCACGCCTGCCTCGGGCTCTACTTCATAACGAGTGATCACCGGGCCCGGCGATGCTGCCACCACGCGCACGGCCACGCCGAAGTCCTTGAGCTTCTTTTCGATCAACCGCGATGTGAACTCGAGCGTCTCAGCGCCGATCGCATCCTTCGGCGCGGTGCCATGGTCCAGTAGATCCAAGGTGGGCAGACCTGAACTTGGAATGTCGTGAAACAAAGGCTTTTGCTTTTCGCGCTCAACCCGTGGTGACTGCGGCACCTGCGCCACCGGCGGCTCGATGAACACAGGTGCGAACACCTCCTCGGCTTCGCGCGCCTGTTCACTCACCACATCAGCCTCACGTTCCTGCATTGCCTGGACACCCGCCTGGCGATCCTGCGCCTGTGCACGGCGCTCCCGCAGACGTTGCCAGATCCATTCCGCGCCCATCCCCACACGCTCGGCGGCATCGGCCCAGCTCATTTGCGCAAACCACGACATGGACAACAAGAACACCGCCAACAGCACGATCGCGCTGCCGGTAAACCCCAGCAACCGCTGCGCCAGGTCGCCCAGCCAAGTACCGATGACGCCGCCAGCATCGCCCGGCAGATGGCTCTTCAACCCATACAACCGCGTGGCCTCCAGCGCCGCGCTGGAAAGAGGCAGAAGGCACAGACCGACAACCGCACCGACCTTGGCCAAAACATGATGGTGCCAGGTGTCGGACGAGGCATGTGAACGGCGCCAACCACGCAGTAAGGCATAAAGGCCCATGGGCAGCAGCCAGAGCGCCGAAAAGCCCAAAAGAAAGTAAAGGATATCTGCCGTCCAGGCGCCAGCGGCGCCCACCAGATTAGCGGTGCCACGGACTGCGTTTCCTGATGTGGACCAGGACGGGTCGTTGCGGTGGTAGCTAAGCATGGCTAACACCAGCAAAAGCCAGCCAATAGCGCCGGCGGCCAGCCGGATTTCGGACAGCAACCGGCTTTTACGCACGCCTTGTGCAATGTTTGGGGCGTCTGCTGCCCGAGTGAAAGCGAACCAGCGCAAGATATTGGTCAAGCTGTATCAGAGCAGTGAAGCCATATGTTCGCGCACGATTGTGCTGCCATCCTCGCGCTCGACCACCAGACCCTGCTGCTCAAAATCCTTCATCACGCGGCTGACCATCTCGCGTGAGGCACCAACCATCTTAGCCAAATCTTGGCGCGACAGCTTGTTGCCGATGATGCGCTCGGCACCATCCTCTTCGCTCATCTCCATTAGCGCGCGCGCCACACGCCCGTACACATCCATCAGCGCGAGAGACTCGATCTTGCTATCGGCCCGGCGCAAGCGGTGCACCAAACCACGCATGATGGAAAACGACATGCTGGAATTCTCGGGCAGACTTTGCAGAAAGGCCACGCGGCCTAGCATCAGGACATCGGTTTGCGCCTCAGCACTCACAGAAGCCGAATGTGGCTCGCCATCAATCAGGCTCATCTCGCCAACGTGATCGCCCGGGTGTAGCACCGCCAGGATGACTTCCCGCCCTTTGGCGTCAACGCTCACCACCCGTGCGCGTCCAGCCAAAATGATGAACAGTGCATTGGATCGCCCCCCTTGCTCGACAATGGACTCCCCACGCTTGTAACGTTTTTTCACAATAGACTGGGAAAGCGTCCACGCCTGTGCCTCGGTCAGCACAGAAAACATCGGCACGCGCCGCACCAGATCGATATTGGAAATCGCTGCCATCTTCGCTCCTCGCAAGACTACGACCACCGCCGCCCAGGGTTCTTTCGCCCGCTCGGGATGGACGCCACGGGCAGCGCCCGGGGGTATTGGACACATGGCTCGATGCTAACCCAGAGCGCAAGGCACGCACCCACCCCCCGCCTAGGAAAGCACCAAACGCGTCCATCCAACTTGCCGCGCATGGAATCCGGGCCAACCCTAGAATCAAGCCTCTCCAAGAGCCGTGCACGGCGATCTACCCGGACTCAAGCGAGCCCCTCCCCCTTCACAGGCCCCAAATGACTTCCAAGCACGCCCAAGTTCTGATTCTCGGTTCCGGCCCTGCCGGCTACTCTGCCGCGGTGTACGCCGCTCGCGCCAATCTCAAACCCGTGCTCATCACCGGTATGGCTCAGGGTGGGCAGTTGATGACGACCACCGAGGTCGACAACTGGCCTGCAGACGTCGACGGCGTGCTCGGTCCCGATCTGATGGCACGCTTTGAGGCGCACGCGCGGCGATTCGACACCGAAATCATTTTCGACCACATCCACACGGTGGATTTTTCCAAGCTTCCTTACACGCTAACCGGCGACAGTGGTTCCTATACCTGCGAGGCCCTCATTATTGCCACGGGCGCCTCGGCTAAATATCTAGGTCTGGAATCCGAGCAGGCATTCATGGGCAGAGGCGTGTCGGGTTGTGCCACTTGCGACGGCTTTTTCTACCGCAACCAGTCGGTGTGCGTGGTGGGCGGTGGAAACACCGCTGTGGAAGAAGCGCTCTACCTTACCGGCATTGCGAGCAAGGTCACGGTCATCCATCGCCGCGACAAGTTTCGCGCCGAGCCGATCCTGGTTGACCGGTTAATGGAACGCGTGAAGGAAGGCAAGGTCGAACTCAGACTCTGGAGCGAACTGGACGCCGTGCTGGGGGACGCCAGCGGAGTGACCGGGGTGCGCATTCACAGCAAGCAGACGGGCGAAAAATACGACCTCCCCGTTAACGGCTGCTTCATCGCCATTGGCCATCAACCCAATACCCAACTGTTCGAAGGCAAATTGGACATGAAAGGGGGCTATATCGTCACCCGAGGAGGCTTGGAGGGCATGGCCACCGCGACCAGCGTGCCAGGGGTGTTTGCCGCGGGTGACGTGCAGGACCATGTCTACCGCCAGGCGATCACCAGTGCCGGAACCGGCTGCATGGCCGCGCTGGACGCGCAGCGCTACTTGGAAAACCTTCCCGCGTGAGTCTCGCTGACTCGGCACGCCACCGCTAGGGGAGATCGCAAAACGCGTCGCGTCGCTGCGCCGGAGCACGTCGGCCATTTGTCGGACGCCGACGCGCTTTCGGCACGAAGCCTCCGCGACCCATGATCTTCTTCGGTTTGCTTCGCAGAGCCGCGCGGCACGCAATCCAGCGCGCATGCATGAGCAAGACGGTTGCCACCGATCCCAAGCAGGCCTCTTGCAAAGCTGCGGACAAGCTGAGCAATCTTCCGTGTGCTGGAGTCCTGCAGGTGGAGTCCTCAACACGGCGCCTGGCGATCGACGGCAAAGGCCGAGTCCATCTGGCTGATTTGCAGCTTCCTTGGGCAGCGCAACATCGAAGGAGGGTCTCTGCGTGACGCGCATGGATCCCGCCGATCCATTGTTCGGCCAGGACCCTGATTGCCGGTTAGCGAAGCATGCACCGGCAAAGCTTCAGCTTCATGTCAGGCTTACGCTGCAGGCTTGAGGGTGAATTACAAAGACGAGGAGATTGACATGAACATGGCCGCAGGAGCCTTTCTGGAAGCGCGCGACACCTTGTTTGCGCTGCGTGCCGACCATCCCACCGCACAAAGGCGGTTCGAATGGCCGAAGCCAGAGCACTTTAATTGGGCGTTTGACTATTTTGACCCCATGGCGCGCGACAACCCTGCCACAGCGCTCTGGATCGTGGAGGAGGATGGCAGCGAAACGCGCCTGAGTTTTGCGGACATGCACCTTCGCAGCCAGCGCATGGCGACCTTCTTGCGGCAACATGGGGTGAAACGCGGGGACCGCGTCATGCTCATGCTCCCCAATTGCCTGGCCCTTTGGGAGGTCATGCTTGCCGTCATCAAAATCGGGGCGGTGATGATTCCGGCCACCACGTTGCTCACCGCAGAGGATCTTGTTGACCGCATTGAGCGTGCCGACATCGCGCAAATCGTCACAACCGCGCAAGATGCAGCGAAGTTCGACGCCCTTCCCCTGACCGCGATGGGCCGAGTGCGAGGGCGCTTTGCAACGGCACCGCGCA
This sequence comes from Pseudomonadota bacterium, assembly GCA_019351955.1. Taxonomy (GTDB): domain Bacteria; phylum Pseudomonadota; class Gammaproteobacteria; order Burkholderiales; family Burkholderiaceae_C; genus Thiomonas_A. The sequence goes on along the minus strand of JABBOE010000008.1, from coordinate 5,054 downwards.
CTGGCTGGGTCGACCTCGCAGGCGCTGACGCGGCGAGCACCAATTTCACGCCTGACGGTCCGACGGCAGCGTCTGATCCGTTGTTGCTTTACTTTACGTCGGGCACGACCTCGCGCCCGAAACTGGTGCAGCACACCCACATCAGCTATCCCATCGGTCACCTGTCCACGATGTACTGGATCGGCTTGCAACCTGGCGACGTCCACTGGAATATCAGCTCCCCCGGATGGGCAAAGCATGCTTGGAGCTGCTTTTTTGCACCCTGGAACGCTGGTGCCTGCGTGTTCGCCTTCAATCAAGGGCGCTTCGACGCGCAGGCAGCGCTCGCCGCGGCTGCCCGCTATGGCGTGACAACGCTGTGTGCGCCGCCCACCGTTTGGCGGCTGTTTGTCCAGCAAGACCTCAAGAGCTTTCCGGTACGATTTCGGGAGCTTGTCGGCGCAGGTGAACCATTGAACCCGGAAATCATCGCCCGCGTGCAAGCGGCCTGGGGCATCACCATTCGCGACGGCTATGGCCAGACCGAAACATGCTGCATGATCGGCAATGCCCCTGGACAGCAAGTGACCCCCGGTGCAATGGGCCGGCCATTGCCGGGTTGGCAGATCGAACTGCTCGATGTGGATGGAAACCCTGCGGAGGAAGGCGAAGTCTGTGTTGCCCTCGAACCGCGCCCGGTAGGCTTAATGGCCGGCTACGCGGGCGATGCCGAGAAGACTGCCCAGGTCATGCACGCTGGCTTCTACCACACTGGTGATGTGGCCCAGCGCAATTCCGACGGCACCTTCACCTTTGTCGGGCGCACTGATGACGTTTTCAAAGCCTCCGACTACCGCATCAGTCCCTTCGAGCTCGAAAGCGTGCTGGTGGCGCACGCCGCAGTAGCAGAGGCTGCCATCGTACCGAGCCCCGATCCTACGCGCCTTGCTGTGCCCAAGGCATTCATCGCCTGCCGCGCGGGCTATTCCCCGAGTGCCGAACTGGCCCTGGATGTGCTTCGCTACGCGCGCGAACACCTCGCTGCTTATAAACGCGTGCGGCGCATCGAATTTTACGAACTGCCGAAGACGATCTCAGGCAAGATCCGTCGCGTCCAACTGCGTGCACTGGAACAGGCGCCGCGGATCGGGAGCACCCGCCGACCAATGGAATTCTGGGAGGAGGACTTTCCGGAACTGCGCCGGTGAATCGCCGCAATTTCAATATAAGAGTAAGAGGCGCGTTCAGGGCACTTCCGGCTCAAAGGACAATGGCGCCTGGATGAAATGCTCTCGGTAGTGGAGCAACTCGTCGATGGATTCGTGAATATCGGCGAGCGCCGTGTGCTCCTGCCGTTTCTTGAACGACGCACACACCTCCGGGCGCCAACGCCGCGCGAGCTCCTTGAGCGTACTCACGTCGAGGTTGCGATAGTGAAAATACGCTTCCAGCCGCGGCATCCAGCGCGCCATGAAACGCCGGTCTTGGCAGATGCTGTTGCCGCACATGGGACTCTTGCCGGCAGGAACATAACGGGCGACAAAATCCAGCAACTGTTGCTCGGCGCCCTCCTCGTTCAGAGTGCTCTCGGCCACTTTCTGGATCAGGCCCGAGCGCCCATGGGTCCCCTTGTTCCACGAATCCATCGCGTCCATCACTGCTGACGTTTGGTGCACCACCAGCACTGGACCTTCCACCCGCGTGCGCACTTGGGGATCGGTGACGACAATGGCCACCTCGATGATGCGGTCGGACTCAGGGTTCAGCCCGGTCATTTCCATGTCCACCCATAAAAGGTTTGACTCATGCGGGGTGATTTTCGCGGATTCAATCGGCAGGCTCATGCGCAAATTTCTCGAAAATGGAGATGGGGTCCGGATGACGTCGACAGGGTCTACGGTACGCGTAGCCTGCACGAGTGCAGCCCGGGTGGAATAATGCGGCCGCTGCAAGGCTGAGGATTGCCCACCTAGGGTCAGGCGCCTTGCGCTGGAGCACGATTCTCGCATGAGCCCTCAAAACATCACCTTACTATGGTCGGCCCTGTTTGCCGCCGCTCTCGTGGCCGGCACCGGCCTCAAGCTTTGGCTGGCGACGCGACAGATCCGCCATGTCCGGGCGCACCGCGCCAAAGTCCCCGCCGCATTTGCTGCGGTCATCAAGCTGCCAGCGCATGAAAAGGCCGCGGATTACGCGGTGGCGCGAACGCGCTTTGGAATGTGGCATACGCTTTTTTCGGCAGCAGTACTCCTGGGCTGGACCTTTCTGGGCCTGCTTCAAGCCCTGGCTGACTGGTCCGCCGCGCACTTCGGAGCAGGCCTGCTTGCGCAACTGCTGTTGCTGGTGGAGTTTGCGCTCGTCGGCGCCGTGATCGAGCTGCCGTGGACCCTGTGGCAGACGTTCCGGCTGGAGGCACACTTCGGGTTCAATCGCAACACGCCTGCATTGTTCATCGCCGATATGCTGAAAAACCTAATCGTGTCGGCCTTGCTCCTGCTGCCACTTGGCCTGCTCGTACTTTGGCTCATGCAAGCCACTGCGCTATGGTGGCTTTGGTCCTGGGCAGCCTTCGCCGTCTTCAGCCTGGCAATGATGGTCGCATTCCCAATGTTCATTGCCCCGCTCTTCAACCGCTTCGACCCATTGGCCGACGGCGAGGTCAAAAGCCGCGCGCAGGCCCTGATGCAGCGTTGCAGCTTTGCACTGAAGGGGCTTTACGTGATGGACGGTTCGCGCCGCAGCGCCCATGCCAATGCCTATTTCACCGGCCTGGGGGCTGCGCGACGTGTGGTCTTGTTTGACACCCTGCTCAAACAGCTCAACGCGGCCCAGATCGAAGCCGTGCTTGCGCACGAAGTGGGCCATTACAAGCGCCACCATATCCAGCAGCGCCTCATCGTCACCCTGGTGCTCAGTTTGGCGGGTTTTGCGCTGATTGGCTGGCTTTCCAAGCAGGTATGGTTCTACACCGGTCTTGGCTATATGCCGAACATGCTCGGCGGCAATACAGCGGCGGCACTGATCCTATTCATGCTGGCCGTGCCTGTTTTCGGCGTGTTCTTCAGCCCACTGTCAGCGAGTTGGTCGCGTAAGCACGAGTTCGAAGCTGACGCTTATGCGTCCGAACACAGCGACGCTCGTCAGCTCGGGGCTGCCCTCGTACGCATGTATCGGGACAACGCCTCCACGCTCACGCCTGACCCTCTGTATGTTCGCTTTTACTATAGCCACCCTCCGGCCTTGCAGCGCTTGGCTCGTATGGGAGCGCTGACCGCGCTGGCAGGCCCCACCGAACAGCAACATGCCCAGGCTGCCGGAACACAGCCCTAGCCGAATTGCCTGTATCCACTCGTGACCACTCGACTTTGAACAACCTGCGATGATGTCTTTTGAGCAACTTCTACAGGCCCATTGCCAACCGCAGGTCGGCCGATCCCTGACTGCGTCCGATATACGCGATCAGCTCGCGGTGCTGCCCGAGTGGCAGTACAAGGATGGTCGCATCCAACGCGCGTATGGCTTTCGCGGCTATTTCGACACCATCGCCTTTGTCAACGCGCTGGCGTGGATGGTGTATCGCGAAGACCATCACCCGGACCTTGGAGTGCACCACAACCGCTGCGTGGTGACCTTCAACACGCACTCGGTGGGAGGCATTTCTTACAACGATTTTATTTGCGCTGCGAAAGTCGAGGCGCTCTACGCGCAAAGGCCATTCATCTGAATCCGATCGCGCCCCCACCGGGCCTGCCCCTTCGACCGGCACGAATCGTTGCGACCTTCGGCCGCAGCTATTTGGCCGATACAGGTGTCGGCGAGCCGCTGCCGTGCGTGGCGCGTGGCAAGCGCAGCGTCGCCGTCTGTGGCGACCATGTCTTGCTGCAATCGGGGACGCCCGCAGTCATAGCGTCGATCCTCCCACGCTCCAATGTGCTGTGGCGCCAAGATGCATGGCGCAGCAAAATCTTCGCTGTGAACTTGGATCTGCTTCTCGTCGTCACCGCCTCGGAGCCCGCACCAAATCTTGAGCTTGTGGGCCGTGCATTGATTGCGGCGCAGGCCGAGGGCATTCCCGCAGCCGTCATCCTCAACAAGTGTGACCTTCCCTCCACACCTGCGCTGCGCGCGAAGCTGCAGCCCCTGCAGAGTGCCGGCTACGCAGTTATCGAGCTTACTGCCCGCCAAGACCCCGCACAGGCAACGGCCATCCTTTCAACGTGGCTCGACGGACGTACGACGATGCTCATTGGAGCCTCAGGAGTGGGCAAATCAACCTTGGTCAACGCGCTTGCACCGGGTGTGCAGGTGCATACTCAGGCGATCTCGGCTGCCCTCAACGCGGGGCGCCACACCACCACGGCCACACGCCTATACAAAGTACCTGGGCTCGGCCCCGGAAGCGCCCTGCTTGACTCTCCCGGTTTCCAGGCATTCGGCTTGAACCACCTCTCGGTGACGCAGTTGCAGCACGCCTTGCCGGAGATCGCAAAACTGAACGGCACCTGCCGTTTCAATAACTGCACGCACAGACAGGAGCCGGGGTGTGCCGTGCGTGCTGCCGTAGAGGCTGGCAATCTCGATGCGTCGCGCTACGCTCTGTATCTGCGTGTCCTGGATGAGTTGCTCGGCACTTCCAGCACGAAGGCGGCGCCATGAAACGCCTGCGCGCGGCGCCGAATCTTGTCGTCGCCACCATGTGGGCCGACGCGCTCAACGCAGCCGGGTATCCAGCCCAGGTGTTTTCCCGGTATCTCTCCAGCATCGCCGGCGAGATACCGCCTGACCAAGCGTTGCCCACCGTATGGGTGATGGATGCCCGACAGGCTTTGGCCGCACTGGCCTTCTTGGACGCGCTCGAGCGCCCCTGCGCCAGTCCACCATGGATCTGCACTGGGTGTGGCGAACGCCACACTGGCTCATTCAGCCAATGCTGGAATTGCGGATCACAACGCCCCGCGGACTCCTATAGATAAGGCCCCATAAAATATGAACTTTCTGCAAGCTTCTTGATCTATTGACCATGGAAAAAGAAAACGCAAGAAAGCAAACACTGGAGCAACTTCATGAGCGGCGCA
>JABBOE010000007.1:43182-55889 GCA_019351955.1 Pseudomonadota bacterium | reverse complement strand
GAGCTGGTTGACCGACACGTGAGGCAACCGGTGGCCGATGCTGATGGCGCCGCGCACGGCGGAGGTCGTCCTGCAGGTGGACGGCATGACATGCGCATCATGCGTGGGGCGCGTCGAACGCGCATTGAAGGCGGTTCCTGGCGTCATCGACGCGAGCGTGAACTTGGCCACTGAGCGCGCCAGCGTACGGTATATCCCAGCCAGCGTGCAACCGCAGGCGCTGATCCATGCCGTGGTGGACGCAGGCTATGGGGCCATTCTGCCGCAAGGTGACGCTGCCGCGCTGGAGACCGCGCAGGCCGAGCACAAGCTTCGACAACTGCAGGCAATGCGTCGCGACGTGCTGTGGGCGGTGGGCCTGGCCGTGCCAGTCATAGTTCTGTCAATGGGCAGCATGGTTTCGTCCACCTTTGGGCAGTGGCTGGATGCGGCAGCTCCCGCGATGATTCCGCGTTTTTGGGACTGGGTGCAAGCACTGCTCACCAGCGTCGTGCTGTTCGGTCCAGGCCGGCGCTTTTTCCGCCCGGGCTGGGCCGCCTACCGGCACCTATCACCCGACATGAATTCACTCGTGTCGACTGGGGCGGGCGCTGCCTGGCTCTTTGGCATGGTGGTGCTGCTCGCGCCTGGCATGCTGCCGCCGGATGCACGACACGTGTATTTTGATTCTGCGGCAGTGGTGGTGGCTGCCGTGCTGTTTGGCAAGTATCTTGAGGAGCTGGCCAAGGGCCGCACCGCAGGCGCCATTCGCGCCCTGGTCAAACTGCAGGCCAAGGATGCGCGGATCAGGCGTGACGGCGTCGAGGTTACTGTGGCCATCACGGACGTGCACATTGGGGACCAGGTTGTTGTGCGCCCCGGTGAGCGCCTGCCTGTCGATGGCAGCGTGATCGATGGGAGCTCATACGTGGACGAAGCCATGCTCAGCGGTGAGCCCATACCGGTGACCAAGCGCGCAGGCGATGCAGTGCGCGCAGGCACGGTCAACCAGCAGGGTCTGCTGGTGGTCGAGGCCACCTCTGTGGGGCAAGGTACCTTGCTGGCGCAAATCATTCGGCTGGTTGAGCAGGCGCAAAGTGGCAAGCTGCCGATTCAGGGTCTGGCCGACCGCGTGGTGCGCGTGTTCACCCCCGCGGTGCTCGCGATTGCCATCCTCAGCTTTATCGTCTGGTTGTGGATTGGACCGCCCCCGGCGATCAGCCAGGCGCTGCTTGCTGCCGTAGCTGTTCTGGTGGTGGCCTGCCCCTGCGCCATGGGGCTGGCCACTCCGGCCGCCATCATGGTGGGTACCGGGCGCGCAGCCGAGCTTGGCGTGCTGTTTCGCAAGGGTGAGGCGCTGGAAGCTCTGTCCCATGTCGATACCGTGCTATTGGACAAGACGGGAACGGTCACGCGCGGACGTCCGGCCCTGACCACGATCTGGGCTTGCCCTGGGTTCAGTGAGAGCGATGTGTTGTGCTGGGCTGCGGCGGTTGAGTCGGGTTCCGAGCATCCGTTGGCTCTTGCGGTGCTGCAGGCTGCACGCGAGCGTGGAGTTGTTCTGCCGGTTGCGAATGAGTTTTCGTCCGTGACCGGCTATGGCGCGCAGGCCGTGGTGGACGGTGGCTGGGTGCATGTCGGAGCATTGCGTTATGTCGAGCAGCAGGGCATCGACCCGGGTCAAACCGCGGCAAAAGCTGAGCGCCTTCAGGCTGAGGGCCACACGACCGTATTCGTGATGCGCGACGCGCGAATGGCTGGCGTGCTGGGGATTTCCGACCCCCTCAAGGCTGATGCGGCCGCAGTGATTGCGGCTCTGCAGGGTTTGGGGTTGGGCGTGGAGCTCGTCACCGGCGATTCGGCACGCACCGCGCAGGCGGTGGCCAGACAGCTTGGCATCACCAGCGTGCACGCAGAGGTGCTGCCCCAGGGCAAGGCCACGGTGGTGCAGGCGTTGCAGGCGCAGGGCCGCCGCGTGCTATTCGCGGGCGACGGCATCAATGATGCACCGGCGCTTGCCCAAGCCGACGTGGGCATGGCGTTGGCCAGCGGGACCGACATTGCTATCGAGGCCGCAGACGTCACCCTCACGCGTGGTGAACTGCCTGGTGTGCTTACGGCCCTGCGCGTGGCGCGCCGGACAATGGCGACGATCCGGGGCAACCTGTTTTGGGCTTTTGCCTACAACGTGCTGCTCATTCCCGTTGCCGCAGGGCTCGGCGCACCATGGGGCTTGCACTTGAATCCCATGCTTGCCGGTGTGGCCATGGGCCTTTCGTCAATCTTCGTGCTCGGCAACAGCATGCGCCTGAAGGGGTTGCAACCCTTTCGGCTTCAAGCGACGCCAGCACCGCAAAAGACATTGATGGCGGATGCCGTGCACGTATCGCCATAAGCGAAACCAATCGCTTGCACGTCATTCGCCGCATCCATTTCTTTTTGTCAATGATTTCAATCAGGGACTTCACATCATGCAATCCACCACGCTAGGCATCAGCGGCATGACCTGCCAACATTGCGTTGCCGCCGTCACCAAGGCACTTCAAGCGGTCCCCGGCGTGCAGAGCGCCCAGGTGGATCTGGCGCAGGGCAAGGCCTCAGTTGGCGGCAGCGCTTCCGTGCAGCTCTTGATCGAGGCCGTCGCCAAGGCCGGCTACGGGGCCACCAATAAGGCCTGAAGCAGCCTATGCATGCTCGGCGCGACGCGTGCATGCCGGCGTCTCGAATGCTGGCAAACTACACTGAGCGGCGCTGGAAATCCGGCAACAGCCATACGCTGCCCGTAGCTCAGTTGGATAGAGCAACAGCCTTCTAAGCTGTGGGTCGGGGGTTCGATTCCCTCCGGGCAGACCATCCGGATGACCAGAAAATAGAACGACCGTTCGATTTTTCGCCTCGCACGCCTACAATCGGAGCGGACGGCACCGTGTGGACCGTGCCGCACACCTGATCGACGGGAGACTCGGATGACATCGCAGCAGTTGTTGTCGCAATATGGCCCACGCGAGGCCATGGACTATGACGTGGTGGTGGTGGGCGGCGGGCCGGCAGGGCTTGCGGCGGCGATCCGGATCAAGCAGATCGGACGCGAAAAGGGGCAGGACATATCCGTTTGCGTGCTCGAGAAGGGCTCGGAAGCGGGGGCTCACATCCTGTCCGGAGCCATCATGGATCCGCGGGCGATCTCCGAACTGTTACCTGAATGGAAGCAGGACGGCGCGCCGCTCGATCAACCTGTGACGGAAGATCAGTTCTGGTTCCTCAGCGCGGGTGGGGCCAGGCCTGTGCCACAGGCCCTCCAGCCGGATTGCTTCAAGAATCATGGGAACTATGTCATCAGCCTTGGCAGTGTGGTGCGCTGGATGGCGCAGCAAGCCGAGAACCTGGGGGTCGACATCTTCGCTGGTTTTCCCGCTGCGGAGGTTCTCTACGACGAGGCCGGCACGGTGCGTGGTGTGGCCACCGGCAATCTTGGTCTGGGCAAGGATGGCCAGCCGACGGATCATTTCCAGCTTGGCATGGAGCTGCGCGCCAAATACACGGTGTTCGCCGAAGGGGCGCGTGGACAGCTCGGGCGTGAACTCATCGCGCGCTATAAGCTTGATGCCGGGCGCGACCCCCAGAGCTACGCGATCGGCGTCAAGGAGTTGTGGGAAGTCAGACCGGAGCAGGCAAAACCAGGGCGTGTGCTCCATACGGCAGGCTGGCCTCTTGACAGCAAGACGTATGGCGGATCCTTCATCTACCACATGCCCAACAACCAAGTGGCGGTTGGATTGGTTGTCGGGCTTGATTACCGCAACCCGTGGCTCAGCCCTTTCGAGGAGTTCCAGCGTTTCAAAACCCATCCGGCGATCGCGCCGATTTTTGATGGTGGCAAGCGTTTGGGATACGGAGCGCGGGCATTGACCGCTGGCGGCATACTGTCGTTACCCAAGCTTGTGTTTCCTGGTGGATGCCTGGTAGGGTGCGAGGCGGGCTTTCTCAATGCCTCGCGCATCAAGGGTAGTCATGCGGCGATCAAGACGGGCATGCTGGCCGCAGAAAGCATCGCCGAGGCGTTGGCGGCAGGGCACAGCGGCGACGAGCTGCAGGCGTACCCGCGCGCATTTGAGCAGTCATGGCTGCATGACGAGCTGCAACGTTCGCGCAACTTCAAACAGTGGTTCAAGAAGGGGCGTATGGTGGGCACGCTGATGACGGGTATCGAGCAATGGCTGTTCAAAGGCCGCATGCCTTGGACCATCCACCGCAAAGTGCCTGATTACACGGCGCTCCAGCCGGCCGACACGATGCCGCGGATCGATTATCCGAAGCCTGATGGCAAGCTCACCTTCGACCGGCTGTCATCCGTATTCCTGAGCAACACCAACCACGAGGAAAACCAGCTCCCGCACCTCACCCTCAAGGATGTGTCCGTGCCCGTGCAGGTGAATCTGGCGCGGTATGCCGGCCCCGAACAGCGCTACTGCCCAGCCGGCGTGTATGAGTTCGTCAAAGGCCCCGACAATAGCGACAGGCTTCAGATCAACGCGCAGAACTGTGTGCATTGCAAGACCTGCGATATCAAGGACCCGACGCAGAACATCGTTTGGGTGGCGCCCGAGGGCGGTGGCGGGCCCAATTACGCGGGGATGTGAAACCGAGCGCCGCGCAGAACGGGCGGCGGCCTGGCGAATGGGCTATAACACGGGATACGCGGGCGATTCGGAGGCCCACGCAGAGGTTCATGGGGAGGGGCAATGGGGATCGAACGCGAGCTCAAGTTCAGTATCGAGGCGCACACCGCGCGCCAATTGCTTGACCATCCCATCTTGAGCCTGCTGGCCGCCCCACCGGTGACGCAGGAGCTCGCCACCCAGTATTTCGACACGCCCGATGCCCGTCTTGCGGCTGCTGGCATGGTGCTGCGCCTGAGGCGCGCTGCAGCTGGGCGGGTCATGACGGTGAAATCCACGCCGCTCGGGGGCGAGGGGCAGGGGCCAGCAGACGCCTTCAGCCATGCTCGCGGCGAGTGGGAGTGGAGAGCTGCGCCGGCCACGCTTGAAGACGCGGTCGAGGTGCACGCCCTTGCCGATGCCGATCTTCAACGTGCCTTGCAGGACACACCGCTCGGCCGTCTCGGCCTGGAACTGCACGAACTGCGCAGGAGTCTGAGACCCGTTTTCGGCACGGTCTTCGCGCGCACAGCGTGGACTGTGGATTGGGCCGGCAGCCAGATCGAGTTGGCGCTTGACCGTGGCGCCTGCACGGCCGTGCAGGCGGGTCAGGCGCTGAGCGCGCCGCTTGCCGAATTTGAAATGGAATTGCTGAGCGGGCAGTGGCCCCATTGCTGGGATTTGGCCTGGGCGCTGACGCAGGACCTCGCCTTGACGCTCAGCCCCGTCAACAAGGCCCAGCGTGCCGCTGCTCTAGCCACAGGCAAGGGCGTCCAAGCACTGCCAGAGCCACCGAGCTTGGATTCCGCGACACCCGTGGGCAAGGCTGCGCAGATTTGGGTGAGCACAGCTGCGGCGCAACTGGCGGTATGGGCCGAGCTCATTGGCAACTCGGATACGGCGCGCGCCGTGCACCAGTTCCGCGTCGTGCTGCGACGCCTGCGGACCGCTCTGCGCTGGCTGGCGTCCTATGCGGACGTGCGGTCGGTGCGTTGGTTCACTGGGGAATTGCGTTGGGCCATGCAGATTGCGGGGGCGGTGCGCGACACTGACGTTTGGCTTGATCTGCTAGTGGCCCAGACGGAAACGCGTTTGCACCTGCATATTGAGGCCAGACGAGTGCGTTTGCGTGCCGCCCTGCAGGCCTATCTGCATAGTCCACGTTTCGCACGCCTGCTGCTGGCACTGGGGCGCTGGGCAGAAGGGTGGGGCAGTAGAAAGTCGGATGCAGGCACAAGAGGCGGTGCCCGGCGTCGCGGCCACCGTGGACAAGAGGCCGCGCTGGCGCAACTGGCGAAGCACGCCATACGCCAGGATCACCGGCGCTGGCGCAAGGCATGGGCTGCAAGTCAGGACGTCTTGCAGCTTGCCGTGCAAGGCGTTCACCTGACTGCGAAGGGGGCAGGAAAGCTGCATGCGCTGCGCATCCAGTCCAAGCGCCTGCGCCTGTCGCTGGAGCGTCTGGGCCATGCCTTGCCCGATGCTGAGGCGGGGGAGTTGCATCCCCTACGCCAAAAAGCAGAGGGGCTTCAAACCCACCTCGGCGATTGGCACGATGCGCAGCGACTGCTGCTCGAGGGCAGCGAACAAGGGTGGCTTGGGCCCGACCAGGCCGAAAGCCTGACGGCGCGAGTGGTGCAGTCGCTGACGCGGGCCTGGGAGGCGGGAAAGGGCTGAGCCTGGCGCGTATTGCGGGGCTCGCTTGCCGGCCAATCCCTACAATTCAGGAATGCAAGACAAATCATCGCTTCCTGGTTCACCAATCGCGCGACGCCGCACGTTCGCCATCATTTCCCACCCGGACGCGGGCAAGACGACCCTTACCGAAAAGCTGCTTCTTTTTTCTGGCGCAATCCAGATTGCCGGGAGCGTGAAGGCGCGCAAGGCCAGTCGGCACGCGACGTCCGACTGGATGGAAATCGAGAAGCAGCGGGGTATCTCGGTAGCCTCCTCGGTGATGCAGATGGACTGGCGTGACTGCGTCATCAATTTGCTCGACACCCCTGGCCACCAGGATTTTTCCGAGGACACCTATCGGGTGCTGACCGCGGTGGACTCGGCGCTCATGGTGATTGACGCAGCCAATGGCGTGGAGGCCCAGACCTTGCGCCTGCTGGAGGTCTGCCGCGCTCGCAACACGCCCATCATCACCTTCGTCAACAAGATGGATCGCGAGGTGCGCACGCCCCTGGATTTGATGGACGAGATCGAGCGCCACCTGGGCATGGACGCCATTCCGTTCACCTGGCCTGTGGGCATGGGCAAGAATTTTCATGGCGTGCTCGATTTGCGCAAGCAGCGCATGCGCGTATTCCGCCCCGGCGAGGACAGACTCGACGACGCAGCCGATGAGTTTATCGATGGCCTGGACAACCCTGAGCTTGCAGCGCGATTTGGTCTCGAACACGCCCAGGCGCAGGGGGAGATTGGTCTGCTCGCAGATGCCACGCCGGCCTTCGATCGCGATGCCTTCCTTGCGGGCCGGCAGTCCCCGCTGTTCTTTGGTTCGGCAATCAACAATTTCGGCGTTCGCGAGGTCCTGGACGCGCTCGTTGATCTGGCGCCATCACCGGGCCCGCGCGTAGCGGTGCAACGCGTGGTGCAGCCGACGGAGCCCAAATTCACCGGTTTGGTGTTCAAGATTCAGGCCAACATGGACCCAGCACACCGCGACCGGATCGCGTTCGTGCGTGTGTGCTCCGGACGGTTCACACGCGGGATGCGCTTGAAGGTTGGGCGCACCGGCAAGGAGATCCGCCCGAACACCGTCGTGGCTTTCATGTCGCAGCGGCGCGAACTCCTTGAGGAGGCCTGGGCCGGGGACATCATCGGTATCCCCAACCACGGCACCTTGCGTCTGGGCGACACGCTGACCGAGGGCGAAACCCTGCAGTTCACCGGCCTGCCATTTTTCGCGCCCGAATTGTTCCAGGCGGTGGAAATCGCCGATCCGCTGCGCAGCAAACAATTGCGAACCGGTCTGATGCAATTGGGTGAGGAGGGCGCGATTCAGGTCTTTCGCCCGCACTTCTCTGGCAGCCTGCTGCTGGGGGCGGTGGGCAGCCTGCAGTTCGATGTGGTACTGCACCGCCTGAGCGGCGAGTACAACGTGGCGGCACGCCTGGGCGCCACGCCATACCGCGTGGCACGCTGGATTCACAGTGATGATGAGAAAGAGCTCAAACGCTTCATCGAGGAAAATGCGCACCGCATTGCCTATGACGTGGTTGACGCGCCCACCATCCTGCTGACCCATGCTGCGGAGCTGAGAGTGCTGCAGGAGCGCTGGCCAACCATTTCTTTCCATGCGCTGCGCGAGCATGCCGGACGGGTATTCCAGACGGATTTGGCCGCTTGATTCGTGAAACGCGTCGCTTCAGCGCTGCCGTCGGGTTTTGCCCTGGCTTCACCTGGGGTCGCATGGGCCGACGCTTTGACACGGTCGTGAACGCCATCTACGCTGGCCGCATGAATGCATGCTTATGCGGCGAAGCCGGGCCGTTGTGTCGCCGCGCGGGCCCGGTGCGGCGGCCTCTTGCCTCGCCTCAGGGCGTGTCATGAGACTCGCACGCTTTGTTCCCCTCGCGCTGCGCGATCTGCGTGCAGTGGAATTGCGCCTGATGTGGCTGGCGCTCGTGCTGGCTACGGCGGCATTGTCCACAGTGGGATTTCTTGCGCAGCGGCTTGATGCCGCGCTCCAACGGGATGCTGCCCAGCTCATTGGTGGACAGGCTGTCGTCCAGAGTGACCATCCAATTCCTGCTGCGTTTGTGCAGAAGTCCAGGGCTATGGGACTTCGCACCACCCAAACGGCAGTGTTTGCCAGTATGGCCCTCGGGCCAGGCGCTCACGGTCGTACTCATCTGGTGGCGGTGAAGGCTGTGGACGGGAGCTATCCGTTGCTCGGCAGCATGGAACTGAGCCAGGTCTCGGACGGTGCGCCTCGGACGGTCACAACACAAGATGGGGAAGACCCCACCAGCCTCAAGTTGCGCGGCGCGCCGGATCCAGGCACGGTGTGGGTGGATCCGGGCGTCGCCGCACAGCTCAACGCTCCGCCACAAGGTCCCATCACCCTGGGGACCCGCAGTTTTCGCATCGTGGCCGTTATCCAGCGCGAGCCCGATCGCGGTGCCGGCTTCATTAGTTTCGCTCCACGAGTGATGATGAATGCCGCTGATTTGCCGTCGACCGGGCTGATCCAGCCGGCGAGTCGTGTGACCTACCGTTTGGCCACTGCAGGACCGCCGAAGGCCGCAGAGCGCTACGCGGCCTGGGCCAAGGCGCTCATCGACGAGCGCGGCTTGCACGGTATGCGGGTGCTGACGGTTGCCGATGGAGGGCCCGAACTTGGCCAGAACCTGAAGCGTGGCTCGGGTTTTTTGCAGCTGGTCTCCATGCTCACGGCCCTGATTGCTGCTGTAGCAGTGGCCATCGCAGCGCGCGATTTTGCACGGCGCAGGCTGGACTCGACGGCGTTGCTCAAGGCGCTGGGTTTGTCACAGACGGGGGTGCTGTTGCTCGTCACTGGTGAGCTGATGCTGCTTGGCGTGTTGGCGGCAATCGTTGGAACGGCGCTGGGATTAGTCGGCCAAGCTTCTCTGCTCCAAATGCTGGCCGGTGTGGTGGATGTGCGCGATCTTCCAGCCCCGGGCTGGCAGCCTGCGGGCATTGCGCTGCTGGCTGCTTTGTCGTTGCTTTTGGGTTTTGCCCTGCCACCAGTTGTGCAACTCGCGCGCGTGCCGCCGTTGCGTGTGCTTCGGCGGGAAAAGCAGGCACCTCGCCTGGCCGCATGGTTATTAGGTCTCGGCGGTGTTGCCATCTTCATTGGGGTGTTGCTGGTGCTGGCGCAGGACAGGCGCCTCGCATGGATCGCACTCGGCGGCTTCGCCGCATCCGCCCTGGTCTTTGCCGTGTTCGCATACGCGCTGGTGGCGACCCTTCGGCGCCTGAGTCTTCACCGCCGTGGCATACTGGCCTTGGCGGCGCGGCAGCTTGGGTCACGCAGCACGCAGGCTGTGGCACAGATCAGCGCCCTCGGCCTCTCCATGCTGGCGCTCATGCTGGTGGCCATGCTCCGCACGGGCTTGCTTGCCGGCTGGCACGAGAGCCTTCCACCGGATGCACCCAACCGCTTCGTGATCAACATCCAGGCGCAGCAAGCGCAAAGCTTTCAGGCGAACCTGAAGGCAGCCGGCATTGCCCAATTCGATTGGTACCCGATGGTCCGCGGGCGTCTTGTGGCCGTCAATGGCGAAGCGGTATTCGGGCGCGACTACAAGAGCGAGCGTGCGCGCGCATTGATCGACCGCGAGTTCAATCTTTCAACGACGCCGGTTCTTCCTGCACATAACCGGATCACGGCCGGCACCTGGGCAGCAACAGCGGCCCGTGGCGCAGGAGGGTTGTCGGTCGATACGGGCATCGCCGACACCCTGGGCCTGAAGATGGGCGACCGCTTGCGTTTCGATATTGCGGGCAGCACGGTGACCGCCCCCATCACAAGCCTACGCAAGATCGATTGGGGCTCGATGCGCGTCAACTTTTTCGTGCTCATGCCGCGCGACCTGCTGGCGAAGCAGCCCGCCACGTTCATCACCGCTTTTTTCGAGCCTCCCGCTGACACCCATCTGGATGACCGCCTGGCCCACGCCTTTCCCGATATCACCATCATCGATCTCGGGTATTTGCTCGCCCAAGTACGGCACATGCTCGAACAGGTAAGCACCGCTGTGCAATTCTTGTTCGCCTTCTCATTGGCAGCAGGGCTCGCTGTGCTGGTAGCCAGCCTGCTGATAAGCCGACAGGAGCGTGAGCACGAGACGACCATGTGGCGCGTGCTGGGGGCTTCCACGAATTTGCTGAGGCGAGTCATGGCTGCGGAGCTCATTTTCAGCGGAGCGCTGGCGGGTTTTCTTGGCACCTTGGCGGCGGCAGGCGTGGCATGGGTGCTGGCGCGGCAAGTTTTTGACTTCGCCTGGACTCCCGCGATTTGGTGGTTGGCAGTGGGCATTGCGGCGGGCGCGCTTCTGGCTCTGGCTGTGGGTTGGATGGCGCTGCGCCACGTCGTGAATGCACCACCTCTGCGCACATTGCGCACGCTCACCTGAGGGTCGTGCCGGATTTTGACTTGTGGCAAGGCTGGGTCATGGGTGAGCGGCGACAATAGGTCCGTGAACATTCCCATTTCGCCCCAATGAGCACCCCACCATCCCAATTGCCCATAGCCCCGTTTGAGTTGCTCGGCGGGGAGCCGGGTGTGCGCGCTTTGGTTGATCGTTTCTACGACCTGATGGATCTGGAAGAGGCCTACGCTGAATTGCGGGCCATGCATCCTGGGCATTTGGATGAAACGCGAAACAAGCTGCACTGGTTCTTGTGCGGCTGGCTCGGTGGCCCAGGTTTGTATGAGCAGCGCTTTGGCCATCCACGTTTGCGCATGCGCCATTTCCCCTACGCCATCGGCGTGAAGGAACGTGACCAATGGCTCGCCTGTATGGATCAAGGGATGGCAGAACTGGATATCGCGCCCGAACTGCAAATGCGGCTACGTACCGCCTTTGCCGGCACGGCCGACTGGATGCGCAACCAGCCCGAGAAAGCGGTGGAGGCGTCGTAGGGGTGTTGTTGCGGAGCGCGCCCGCAACCCATCACCGCCGATCGCACCAACGGACGGGCTTACGCCCGACGTGCGCGCCGAGCGTCCACACCACGCAGAAGAACGACAAGCGCGCCAGCGCCTCCGTCTGAGGGCTTGGCTTGGCAAAACGCCAGGACCTCGTCTTTCTGCACCAACCAGGCGCGCACCTTGTGCTTGAGGACGGGCTCCCGCCCCGGAGAGCTCAGCCCCTTGCCGTGGATGATCCGCACGCATCGCATGCCTTGCGCCCGGACACAATGGATGAAGCCGGAGAGGCTTTCGCGAGCCTCATCGCGTCGCATGCCGTGGAGGTCCAATTCAGCCTGCATAACCCAATGCCCGCGTCGCAGCTTGCGCACGATATCCGGTCCGATACCCGGACGGCGGAACGAGAGAAGCTCGTCGGTTTCTAGCAAGCTGTCGACGTCGACCTCGTCTGACAGGGATTCTGCGAGTGCGGCTTGCTCGTCCCGCAGACGTTGCAGCGGGATGGGCGAGGGCGCCGGCGGAGCAAGCGTGACGCGCCCGCTGGGAGCGATGGGCCGGGCACCTGCTACAGCCTGGCGGAAGAGCGCACGCTCCTCGGCGCTGGGCTGCGGCGTGGTGGTTTGCGCCTTGGGCGCGCGCGCGGTGCGTGGGTTGCGTGAAGCGGTCATCGCGTGAGGTCGTCCCGTACAGCTGGGCGCACTGCGCCATGGCTGACGCATCTTGCCGCGCGGTCGGTCGGGGGCTTGGCAGCTGCGGATTTCGAAAGGGCAGGATGGTATTCAGGCGCTGTGCCCGCAAGCGTGACGCCACGGGAGGCTTGCGCCGGGCAGATCGCGAACAGTCGTTCAGTATGCGCACTGCTCCGCGCATAGTCAGCATTTGCTTGTCCACCTGTCTTGGCCATTTGCTCCTCGAAAGTGGCTGCGCGCTGGCACCTGGGTCGGAAGGACCAGTCGACGGCATGCATGCGAGCACGGTCTACCCGGCGCATTCCCGTCACGTTCGTCACGCGACGTCTCTCGCGGGGGGAGAGCGCAAGAAGATCGGCAATGGGTGCGGGCATGTACACGTCCCTACAATAATCCTTTGTTTCCGGAGTTTAGACACTGTGGTCAGCGTCCGTCCCGATTCCCTGCTCACCCTGCATTACCGCCTGTCGGCGCCTGACGGCCCCGATTGGGTCAACACCTTTGGCCATCGGCCGGCCACGCTTACCTTGGGCGCGCACCAGCTCGCCCCGGCTTTGGAGGCCTGTCTGCTGGGATTGGAGGAGGGTGCGCACGCGCATTTTGAACTTCCACCCGACACCGCATTTGGCACGCATGACCCGGCCCGTGTGCAGCGCATATCGCGCGCCGCACTTCAGAACCATCTTCCAGATGACGTGCACATTGCCGTCGGTGACGCCGTGCAGCTCTCAGGGGTGACATCAACGAGCGGTG